>REDH01000080.1 GCA_007693585.1 Deltaproteobacteria bacterium | reverse complement strand
AACACCCATCCCCGACACCTCCGGAACACCCATCCCCGACACCTCCGGAACACCCATCCCCGACACCTCCGGAACACCCTCCGGTGATCCCACGGTCCTCCCCCCCGACGGCGACATCGCCGACTTCATCCCCTGCGAGGACGACGTCGACTGCCCCGTCGGATTCGGAAACTGCATCCGCACCCTGACCTTCAACCGCGTCGACCGCGAAGGCACCGAACGCATCGACATCGCCGACCTCCCCGGCGCCGACGGACGCACCGGCGTCTGCTCCCTCGCCTGCACCAGCGACGCCGGCAACTGCGCCTCCCTCACCACCCGCGACAACCGCGGCACCGCCATCCCCTGGTCCTGCCAGCTCGTCGCGCGCGGCGCCTCCCCCTACACCACCGACTTCCTCGACCCCGACGGCGGCGTCGACCTCGACGAGATGGCCCGCGGACGACCCTTCGCCGCACTCTGCAGACCCCCCTTCCAGCTCGAACCCCGCATGGGAGGTCGCTTCTGCCGCGACTGCCAGGACGGCAGCGACTGCCCCGACGGACTCTGCGTCAGCCTCGCCGAACGCCAGCTCCACAGCGGCCCGGGCGTCTGCTCCACCCCCTGCGGCGACGACGGCGAGTGCCCCCTCGGCTTCGCCTGCGAAACCCTCGACGACACCCCCGTCTGCATCCCCGTCCTCGATACCTGCTCCGCCTGCCGCGACCTCGACCGCAACGGCTTCGGCACCGGACTGTGCGACGGCGACGAAGGCGTCTCTCCCTACGACTGCAACGACCTCGAACCCCTCGCCTACTTCGACCCCGACCGCCCCGGACACCCCTTCCCCGACCTCTGCTCCCCCGCCGACTTCAACTGCAACGGCATCCCCGACGACAGCGAGGTCATCGGCGACGCCACCGTCCGCATCACCGACGAAGACGACAGCTCCGCCGTCGCCCACTGCACCGCATGCTTCGACCGCTGCGGCGGCACCGCGCCCAACGCCTCCCGCGACTGCATCCCCGACCCCGCCACCCCGTCCGGATTCGTCTGCACCATCCAGTGTGACGACCCCTCCCGGTTCCGCAACTGCGACGGCGACGACGACACCGGCTGCGAAACCGACTTCTCCGACCTCGCCGACGCCGATGCCGAGCTCCGCAGCCAGTGGACCCATGGCACCGACATCCCCGAGACAGCCCTGCTCTACGCCGACTGCGACGGCGACGGCTTCGGGGACCCCGACCTGCCCCTCCTCCAGTGCCCGGGAAGCGAGGCCGCCGAAGCCCCACTGCCCTGCGACGACCCCGCCCCCGACGCCGCCTGGGTGCGAAACAACCTCGACTGCGACGACTCGGACCCCGAACGAAACCCCGGCGCCGAAGAGCGCTGCAACGGCATCGACAACAACTGCGACGGCACCGTCGACACCCCCGACGCCATCACGGGACTCGGCGACGACTGCAGCACCGGACTCCCGATGGCCTGCGACGAGGGCACCCGCGTCTGCCGCGGTGAAGAAGGGCTCGCCTGCGAACCCCGGGACGCCCAGCCCGCCGGCGAGGCCTGCACCGGATACGACCCCGGCTGCGACCCCGACGAGGAGCGCTCCCCCGAAGCCCTCGCCGCGCTCATCGGCCAGGGCTGCACCGCCGACGGCGTCCTCGGCGAGTGCCGCAACGGCACCTACACCTGCAACAGCAACGGCATTCGCTGCACACCCGGCTCCCCGTCCTCCAGCCCCGACCTTCCCGACCGCGACTTCCTCGACTCGAGCTGCGACGGCATCGACGGCACCCTCACGCGCGCCATCTTCGCCGCACCCGGCGGCAGCGACAGCAACCCCGGCACGCGGGAACAACCCATGGCCAGCGTGCAGGCCGCCATCGATCGCGCCGCCGCCGCATCCCCGAGACGGGACGTCTACCTCGCCCGCGGAGAGTACGTCTCCGACGCCACCATCGTGCTCGCCGACGGCGTCGGCCTCTTCGGCGGATTCGACGAGGACGGCTGGAGCCGCTCCACGGTAGACCCCGACGCCACCACCCTCCGCGTCCGACCCGACAGCGGCTCCCTCGCCGTCGGCATGCGGGGCAGCTCCATCACCGCCATCACGCACCTGCGCGCGATCGCCATCACCGTCACCCCCGCCCAGGTCGACGGAGCCTCCACCACCGGACTGCTCTGCACCGCCTGCAACGGCGTGCGCATGCAGGATGTCCGCATCGAGGCCGCCGCCGGACGCACCGGACAGGATCGCAGCGCTGGAACGCCCCCCAGCCCCATCGACGGACAGGCCGGCCGCGACGGAGTCTGCGAGACACGAGCCATCAACAACACAACCGGGAACATCCTCCGCGGACAACCCGGCCCCCCCTCCAACCCCGCCTGCGGCTCACCCAGCCATCGCCAGGAGACCCGTGGCGGAAAGGGGGGAGACGCCTACTTCAACAGCAACGGGCACGGACAGTTCTCCAACGGGGTCAGCGGCATGGAAGGCGGCCTCCCCCCCTCCCCCGGGGGGGACGGCGGCGTCCGGTCCAGCACCGCCGCTCGGAACGGAGCGCCAGGCGCCCGCGGCATCCGGTCGCCACAGCAGGACCGCAGCGCCGATCCCGTCATCCGTGACGGCATCCCCGTACCCGAGGCCCCGGACATCAGCGGCTCCGGCGGCAGCGGTGCCAGCGGCGGAGGCGGAGCCTCGGCGACGGGATTCGCTATCCCGCTCGGCAACGCCATGTCCAACTGCTCCGGAGCGTCCGGCGGAAACGGCGGTTGTGGCGGTGTGTGGGCACCGGGCGGCGGAAACGGCGGCAGCGTCTACGGCCTCGTGCTCCGTGACTCCCCCGCCATGCAGCTCGACACCGTTCGGATCACGACCGGCGGCGGTGGACGCGGCGGCGGGGGCGGCGGAGGCGGCGACGGCGGCGACGGCGCCCCCGGCGGAACCAGCCCACAGTCCGTCCAGCTCAGCCCCGGAAACGGCGGCGGCGGCGGTGGTGGCGCCGGCGGAAACGGCGGCGATGGCGGCCACGGCGGCCACTCCGTCGGCATCGCTCGCGATGCCGCCAGCACCGTCTCCACCGGAAGCGTGACCTTCACCATCGGGCCCGGCGGAGCAGGCGGCACCGGCGGCACCGGCGGGAACGGCGGCACCGGAACCGTCAGCTCGGGACCGAACAACAACAACGGACTGCCCGGATGGCCCGGACGCGAAGGCTTCACCGGACGATCCCAGAACACCTGGGTCGTCTCCTTCTGAACGCCAGCCCCCCCCCCGAACCCCTCCCCGCGGGCCCTCGCGCCACCGGCAAGCCACCGAAGGACCGCTCCATCGCCCCACCCCTGACCCGCGGCGCCTCCCGCCGCACCGCGCCACGCCCACCGCTTGCGCGCACCGCCGCCCGTGGGCAAGAGAGCCGCGCCCCGATCGAACGCGACCGCCACCGCCCCGGCGGCCGCCGATCCCCGCCCCCGACCCCGCGACGGACGCCGAACCCCATGGCCACACGCAAGAAGAAGACCGACGCCCGACCGAGCGATGCCCTCGACCAGGAAACCCTCCTGTGGATGTACCGGGACATGACCCGGCAGAGACGCATGGAGGAAGGCTTCGCCCGAAGCTACGGCATGGGGAAGATCCACGGCTTCTGCCACCTCTACATCGGCCAGGAAGCCGTCTCCACCGGCTCCACCGCCGCCATCCGCCCCGATGACCTCGTCGTCTCCGCCTACCGCATCCACGGACAGGCCCTCTCCAGGGGCATCGCCATGCAGGCCATCGCCGACGAACTCTACGGCCGTGCCAGCGGCTGCGTCGGCGGCGTCGGCGGCTCCATGCACCTCTTCGACGTCGAGAAGGGCTTCCTCGGCGGATGGGGACTCGTCGGACAGCAGGTCCCCATGGGCGTCGGCGTCGCCTTCGCCCAGAAGTACCTCGACAACGACAGGGTCACCCTCGTCTACATGGGCGACGGCGCCATGCAGCAGGGCGCCATCCACGAGGCCCTCAACTACGCCTCCGTCTGGGACATCCCCTGCGTCTTCATCCTCGAGAACAACAACTACGGCATGGGCACCGCCATCGAGCGCGTCTCCGCCATCCGGCCGTTCCACCAGTGGGCCGCCGGCTACAACATGGACCACGGAGAGTTCGACGGCATGGACGCCCTCGCCACCTACGACGCCGTCCACACCGCCGCCGAACGCGCCCGCTCGACCCATCGCCCCACCTTCCTCGAGGCCCGGTGCGCCCGCTTCCGCGGCCACTCCATGAGCGACCCAGGCAAGTACCGCTCCAGGGAGAAGCTCGAGGAGGAGAAGGCCCAGGATCCCATCCCGAAGCTCGCCCGCGTCCTCCTCGACCGCAAGCTCGCCACCCAGGACGAGCTCGACGCCATCGACCGCGAGGCGAAGGACGAGATCAAGGAAGTCCTGAAGAACGCCGAGAAGGCCGAGTGGCCCGCGGAAGACACCCTCTACCGCAACGTCTACGCCGACCCGTCCTGACGACGCCAGCGCCACGCCAACCTCTCGCCCGGACCCCGGGCACCCCTCCCGACCTCCCGTGAACCCCATGCCCGAACTGCTCTTCCGCGAAGCCCTCAACCAGGCCATGACCGAGGAGATGGAACGCGACGAGAAGGTGTTCCTCATCGGTGAGGAGGTCGCCGAGTACGACGGCGCCTACAAGGTCTCCGAGGGCATGCTCGCCCGCTTCGGCGAGAAGCGCGTCATCGACACCCCCATCGCCGAGCTCGGCTTCGTCAACATCGGCATCGGCGCCGCCATGGGCGGGCTGCGGCCGATCGTCGAGGTCATGACGTTCAACTTCGCCATCCTCGCCCTCGACGCCATGGTGAACACCGCCGCCAAGGCCCGCTACATGTCCGGCGGCCAGCTCACCGTCCCCATGGTCCTGCGCGGGGCCGGCGGCGCCGGCGGCGCCCTCGCCGCCCAGCACTCCCAGGCCCTCGAATCCCAGTACACCCACTTCCCCGGACTCAAGGTCATGATGCCCGCCACCCCCGCGGACGCCAAGGGCATGCTCAAGACCGCCATCCGCGACCCCGACCCCGTCGTCTTCATCGAGTCCGAGGTCCTCTACCGCATGAAGGGCGAGGTCCCCGAAGGCGAACACCTCATCCCCATGGGCAAGGGTGAGATCAAGCGCTCCGGAAAGGACGTCACCGTCATCGCCTGGTCCCGGCAGATGTGGAACCTCCTCCACATGGTCGACGACCTCTGCGAGGAAACCGGACTCGACATCGAGCTCGTCGACCCCCGCACCCTCCGGCCCCTCGACGAGGAGCTCCTCTTCGACTCCGTCCGCCGCACCCACCGCGTCGTCATCGTCGAGGAAGGCCACCGCATGAACGGCTTCGGCGCCGAGATCAGCGATCGCATCCAGCAGCACTGCTTCGACCAGCTCGACGCCCCCGTCACCCGCGTCACCAACCTCGACGTGCCCATGCCCTACTCCCCGCCCCTCGAGGAGAAGGTCCTGCCCAACCGCCAGCGCATCGTCGAGGCCCTGCGCGCCGTCGCCTACCTCGACTGAGACCGCAGCCCCGTCCCCCACGCGCCCCGCGGCAATCCCCGCCCCCAGCCCCCACCGAGAGCACCCATGGCCGATGTCGTCGAGATGATCCAGCTCAGCCCCACCATGGAAGAGGGCATCATCGTCGAGTGGCTCAAGAAGGAAGGCGACGCCGTCGAGACCGGCGAGATCCTCGCCGAAGTCGAAACCGACAAGGCCACCATGGAGATGGAGTCCTTCTTCGACGGCACCGTCCTGAAGATCCTCGCCACCGCCGGCGAGGCCGCACCCATCGGCAGCGCCATCGCCATCATCGGCGAGGAGGGCGAGGACATCACCGACCTCCTCGCCGAGCTGGAGGGTGGACAGGGGACCTCCGCGGGCACCGGCGACGACTCCACTGCCGACGAGGACGACGCCGGTGCGAAGGCCGCTGACGCGGACAGCGGCGACCAGGGAGCCGCAGACAGACCCGACGAGGGACCCGGCGACGCCGAGTCGAAGGCGAGCGAAGCGAAGGGCCGCAGCACGCGCGACGACGGGCGCATCCTCAGCTCTCCGCTGGCGCGGAAGATCGCCGAGGAGCACGGCCTGCGCCTCGAGGACATCGAGGGCTCGGGACCGGGTGGGCGAATCATCCAGCGGGACGTCGAGGCCGCCGCGCGCGAGGGCCGCAGGCCCGCGGCGACGGTGGCCGCGCCCGCTGCCGTGGTCGACGCCGTCGCCCCCGGCGAGGATGTCCCGCTGAGCAACATGCGCAAGACCATCGCCCGCCGACTCGGCGAGGCCTGGCAGGCCCCGGCGTTCATGCTCACCCGCGAGATCGACATGGGCGCCGCCGTGGCCTTCCGCCGGCAGCTCAACGACGCCGCCGCCGCCACCGAGCGCGGGGTGAGGATCTCCGTCAACGACCTCATCGTGAAGGCCGCCGCCCTCGCCCTCCTCGACGTGCCCGAGATGAACGCCGCCTACCAGGGCGACAGCCTCCGCATGTTCTCCAGCGCGGACATCGGCATGGCCGTCTCCGTCGACGCCGGCCTCGTCACCCCGGTCGTCCGGGGCGCGCACGGGAAGAGCCTCGGCACCATCGCCCGCGAGTCCCGCGCGCTCATCGGCAAGGCGAAGGATCGGAAACTCCGCCCCGACGACATCGAGGGCGCGACCTTCTCCATCTCCAACCTGGGCATGTTCGGCATCGACCACTTCACCGCCGTGCTGAACCCCCCGGCGGCCGGAATCCTCGCCGTGGGGCAGACGCGGCGTGTGCCGGTGGTCGCCGAGGACGGAACGATCGGGGCAGGCGACCGCATGGCCGTGACCCTGACCTGCGACCACCGCGCTGTGGACGGGGTCGTGGGCGCCCGCTGGCTGCAGGCCTTCGCGGCCTACCTCGAGCACCCGACGCTGCTCGTGCTGTGAGCGCGCAGCGGACGACACCGCCGTCGGCCCGGGTCGGCGCTTGCCTGCGGGGCGGCCGGCTGTTCGCCGGGGCCGCGCTGGCCCTCCTCCTCGCCCTGGCCGCCCTGCCGGTGGCGGCGCAGGCGCCCCCCGCTGCACCACCCGACGCCGGCGGGGAGGACGTCGCGGCACCGCCCGGGGCGGAGCCGACGCCGGAGGTGAGGGCCATGGGCGCGCGGGCGCGACTGCTCGCCGAGGCCGGGCCGGTGTCCCTCGTGGGCCTGCTCCCGATGCGCTGCCTCCCCGACGAGGAGGACGCGCTGCGGGTTCTCGGCGGGCTGGTCGCGGCGGAGCGCGCGGTGCCCCCCTGGCGCCGGCGTCCATCGGCGGAGCCGCCGCCGCCGCTGCCCGACGCCCGCGACGTGAACGCCGGCCTTGCCCGGCCCAGCGGCCCCCC
>REDH01000087.1 GCA_007693585.1 Deltaproteobacteria bacterium | reverse complement strand
GGCGCGCGGACGGCGGGTTCACCCCGGGCGACGCGGGAGGTGCGTCCGGGCGAGGGGGCTGCGCCCGGTCGGGGCGCGACGGCGGGGGCGTTCCGGGACGGGCACGATCGGGGTGCTGGGGCGGCTCGCCGGCGCCGGGGCGGGACGGCGGGGCGTGGTCGGGCTCGGAGGGCGTGGGGCGGGTGGGCGTGGCGCGGTCCGGCTGCTGTCCTGGCGGTGTGGGCCGGGCGCGATCGGGCCTCGTGTCCGGCGGCACCGGGTGGGCCCGGTCCGGGGCGGGGCGCGAGGGGGGTGGCGACTGCACGGGCGGGTGGTGGGTGACCGTGGTCCGGCCGCGCCGGGTGCCGTGGTGGTGGTGATGGTGGTGATGCCGCTCGGTCCAGTGGACGCCGGGGTGGTGGTAGTGGCGGACGTGTGCGGGCACGGAGGGGGCGACGACCCACGTCTCACGGCGTTCGTGGTAGACGTAGTAGGCATCTCCGCGGTGGGTGAGCCAGTGTCCGTCGTGGTAGACGCGCTCGGGGGGTGGCTGGGTGGTGGCTCCCTCGGTGACCACCCGGTGCTCGGTGTGGTGATGGTGGTGGTGTTGCTCGGTGTAGTGGTGCGTTCCGGCGCAGGCGGAGGCCAGCGCGGTGGCGGCGAGCAGCGGAGCGGTCAGGATGGGCAGTCGCATGTCGTCCTCGCGAGAGCGGGGGCGGTGCAGGGCACCGTGGTCATGCACGACTGACGGGGTGACCGACGGAGTATTCAGTCCATTGGGCCCGGCGTTCGGTCGGCCACTGCGTCCGGGGCTGGGTGTTGCGGGAGGGGCGGGGCCGGTAGCGGTGCTCTAGAACGCGAAGTCGAAGTTGGTGCCGACGATGAAGACGTTCTGGTTGTAGATGCCAGCGGAGTTGGGCTGGCGGGTGCCGCTCTGCCAGGGCTGGCGGAAGGCTTCGGCGCGTGTGTCGCGCTGCTGGTAGAAGATGTTGGAGGCGGTGAGCATGAACCCGACGTTGTCTCCGAGGGCGATGCGGCTGCCGAGGGACAGGGAGAACTTGGTCATGTCCATGAGGGCAGGTTCGAGGGTGTTGTCGGGGACGGCGTTGCCGTCGTAGCCGGCGCCGAAGAGGAGTTCGAGGTTGCCGTCTTCGTGCCCGCCGGGCCAGAAGGAGGCGCCGGCGCGGATGCCGACGGCGTCGTTCCAGCGTCGGGGGATGTTGGTGATGACGAGGTTGTTGGCGGCGTCGTTGTCGAAGGAGCCGTCCACGCGGGTGCGGCAGAAGTCGTAGATGTCGCCCTGGACGTTGTTGGTGGCGACGATGCACTGCTGGTCGAAGGCGCTCCAGCGGGAGAAGTCCATGAAGGTGCGGACCTCCCACTGGGAGCTCGGGCGGTAGCGCAGTCCGAGCCGGAAGATGTCGGGGAGCTGGGAGGTCATCTGGATGTCGTCCACGCGGTATTCGGTCTCGGTGCCGAGGATCTGGGTGAGTTCGCCGTCGTAGACCATGCGGCCGTTGAAGCCGGGTCGGGACTGCCAGGAGGCGCCGACCCAGAAGGTGTCTTCGACGGCTTCCCAGAGGAGTCCGACACCGAGGCCGAAGTCGGTGGAGGAGGCCTGGGCGAGGGCGCGGCCTTCGAGGAGGGCGTATTGTCCGGGGCGTCGTCCTTCGTCGAGGAGGCGGTCGGTGGCTTCGCCGGTGCGTGCGCGCAGGGTGTCGACGTCGGAGAGGTAGAGGTTGGCGCCGACGCCGATGCCGAGGCGCAGGGGTTCGATGCGGTAGGCGGCGCCGAGGGTGAAGGCGAGGGTGCGGATGGAGCCTTCGATGGCGAACCATCGGTTGGGTCCGTCTTCGGCCCCGGGGAACATCTCGGAGCCCTCCACCTGATCCCAGATGGTGGAGCCCCCGAAGGGCACGTAGAAGGCGAGCCCGAGAGCGAGCGGGATGCCGGCGGACTCCTCGAGGGAGTAGGTGAGGCCGGCCATCGGTGCGTAGAGGAAGTTCGACACGGTGCCCTCGCCGGCGTTGGCGGCGATGGCGGCGGCGTTGTCGTCGGGATCGGAGATGCGCTGTCCGCCCACGGCGTAGTGGGGCCGCTCGTAGGAGGCGGTGCGGTAGACCCAGGCGATGTCGAGCATGGCGTTGAACCCCTGCGAGAAGGCGATGCCCGCGGGGTTGTAGTAGAGCGCCGTCGGGTTGAACTCGACCGGATTCCCGCGTTCTCCGCCGAACCGGGCGGTGGCGAAGCCGCTGGCCTCGGCGACGGCGGGCACCATCCCAAGGGCTGCGACGAGCGTGACGCAGGTGGCGCACCGGGCGAAAGTCGAGCTCTTCATCTTCCTGGCCTCCGGACGGGAGAAGACATGGCTGCGGCGACATTCCGGGCCCCGGGCTCCGGGCGGTGGCCCTCCGGGGGTCGCGCAGCATCCGCGAACAGGGCCGCACTCTGCGCGCGGGATCCCGCCGAACGCAAGCGCTTCGTTGCGACGCACTGCGCCGAAATCCGGGCCAGCGGGAGCCTTGACGACCGTACGCGAACCCGTGACTGTGCCGCGTGGTCGACTGGACACCAGCGCCCCGCGTTTCCGAGCACCCCGTTCCGGCGCCGCACCCCACGGCTGGCCCGCCCCCCGGCGGGATGCCGACAGCCTTTCCGGAGGTTCCCACGATGAACTGTCGCCTTCTCCTCGTGCTGATCACCGCGACGCTCGCGCTGCCCGCCTGCGTCGATCCGGACACGGAAGCCGCCCTCGACAACTACCGGGACCGGACGCTCGAGCAGCGTGGTGGCGGTGGCGCCACCGTCGAGGGGTGCGTGGCCGCCAACTTCGGCGAGGACTTCGCCGGCACCTACTTCTTCGGCCTGCGCACCCTCCTCTCCCAGACCCCGATCGTCTTCGAGGTCACCGTCTCCACCGACAACGGCGAAGACTTCGAGCTCCTCTTCCAGCCCCTGCGCTCGGACACCGACGTCCTCGACGACGGGAACCCCCGCCCCAACCCGCGCACCCCCGTGGGTGAAGCCATCCTCGCCACCACAACCATCAACGAGGACGGCACCTTCACCTACCGACTCGACAACGTGGGCGTCGACGGCGAGGCCAACCCCGTCACCGGACGCGACATCCTCGTCGAGTTCCTCGAGATCGAGGCATCCACCTGCGGACCCTTCGGCTTCTGCGGACAGGTCAGCGCCGGACGTGCCATCGAACCCGTCGAGATCGGACTAGGCGGCTCCACCATCGCCGCACTCCGCACCGACTTCGAAGTCATCCCCGGACAGGATCCCCCGGGCCTCCTCAACCTCCCCCTGATCGGCGACTGCGACGACCTTCGCGAGATCATCGAACCCGAAGGCGACGAATCCTCCGACGAAGCGAACGGCGAATAGCCCCCACGAAGCCCGCTGCCCCGTTCGCCCACCGGCAGCCTTCGTCCCCACGCCAGTCGCCACAGCAGCGTGTTCCATGCGCGCTCCCGCCCCCACCAACGAGAGGCGTGCAGTGCACCGCGGGGTCGTCTATGCTCGACCCCATGACGATCGCCATGCTCAACCATGAACCCGTCTTCCCCGACCCCAACGGCGCCACCGAGGATGGCCTCGTGGCCATCGGCGGGGACCTCTCCGTGGAACGCCTGCGCGAGGCCTACCGCCAGGGCGTCTTCCCCTGGCCGATCCCCGGCCTGCCGGTGATGACCTGGTTCTCGCCCGACCCGCGCCTCGTCCTCCCGCTCCAGCCCCCGAACCTTTCGCGCAGCGTCCGCCGGGCCCTTCGCGAACACGGACTCCGGATCACCTTCGACCACGCCTTCGACGACGTGGTGGCCCAATGCGCCCGCGTCCCCCGCGATGGCCAGTCCGGAACCTGGATCAGCCCCGTCATGCGACAGGCCTTCGGTGCCCTGCACCGCGCCGGCGACGCCCACAGCGCCGAGGCGTGGCTCGACGACGAACTCGTCGCCGGCCTCTACGGCGTGGCGGTCGGCGGCGTCTTCTGCGCCGAGTCCATGTTCCACCTGCGCAGCGGCGCCTCCAAGGTCGTGCTCGCCACCCTCATGGCCACGCTCTCGCGAAACGGGTTCCGACTGCTCGATGCCCAGCTCCCCTCCACACACCTCTACCGCTACGGCGGCGAACCCTGGCCGCGGACGCTCTTCCTCGACCAGCTCGCCGAACAGCGAGACCGCATCTGCCTGCCCACCGGCTCCTGGCGCGATGTCCCGCCCGCCGACCCCGTGTCTCCTACACGCCGAAGACGGCCTTGAAGCCGGCCCCCATCAGGCTGAGCGGAGCATAGATGAAGATCGCGGCGAACACCCAGATCACGAACAGCACGATCGACACGAGGAGCGCCCTCAGCCACCCGATGCCGTACATCGACTTCAGAATGAACAGCGCGAGCAGCGGCACGAACAGCACCAGCAGCGGCAGAAGCTGCGACACGACGAGCATGACCGCCGCGAGAATCGCCGCCGTCCCGAACGCACGACCGAAGGTGTTGCGACTCCTGCCCGCCCCCCCGGCCACGCTCATCGCGATGAGCAGCAGGATGGCGTTGACGGCGAGCTGAATCAGAATTCCGAGAAATTCCATGGTGTGATCCCTTCGAGGTACAGCATCGGGGCAGCGAACGTCATCAAGGGGGACATCCGCGGGCGGACCGCGCACAGCGGACGGCCCTGCAGGACGTGAACCTGTTCACCGAGGCCCCCCTCCGCAAGGCAGCCCCCCGACCAGCCTGCCGCGCAACGGTCGCCCGAACGACCCTCCCGCCATCGCCCCCCGGGTGCCCCGTCACCCGGAAGCGCGCCGGGATCACTCCGAAGCGCCAGAAGCCTCCACCCCCTCCAGACACAGCCGGTCTCCCGCGAGGGACAAGGGCAGCAGACCCCACTGCAGCTCCGCGCCCACCCCGCACCGATCCGCCGCAGCGATCGTCAGCAACAGCGCCCACTCCGTGTCCTCCGCCACCGTGCTCGCCAGGGCTCGCCACCTGCCATCGAGCGTCCTCCGCTCCTCGCCCAGGAGCTCGCCGAGCAATGGTTCGGAGTCGAGCGCAGCCATGTCCGCGGACGTCACGCGCTGCATGGAGGTGTCGGCGTCGCGGAGCATGAGGCGCACGCTCCCGCTCCGCAGGTCCAGCCAGCTCTGGATCCCCGTATCGTCCTCCGGACCCACGGCTCCCAGACCACGCATCACATGCTCCGCCTCGGCCAGATCAACGAGCCAGAGCTTCCGCTCATCCTGGTATCGGTTCACCGCGAGCCAGCGACGATCGGCACCGGACGCCGTCGGAAACAGATCATCCACCACCCCGGGCACATCCGCCACGAGCTCGGCCACACCTGCGCCGGGGCCATCGAACGCGACGGCGTGGCACACGAAACGCTCGCCCAGATTCTCCAGCTCGACCTCGGTGCAGAAGCGCACGACTGCAGGCGAGCCATCCGTGGAGCTCCGCTCCACGCGCAGGGGGTGGTGTCCCTCCGGCCGCAGGGTCCTGCGCAGCGGCGCCGAAGCATCATCGACGCTCGCAGGCAGCACAACCGTCATCGCCGTCGATTCGCGACGGACCCAGACTCCAGCGTCGAGCCCGTACTCCACGAGGGTGAGCGTCACCTCTTCCGTGCCGACCAGTGCCGGGATCTCCAGCATGACGAGCGTGTTCTCGTCCTCGTCCGCGGCGGCCAGAAACCCTGCCATGCCCGGGTCAGTCACATGCTGCCGCTCTTCTCGAATTCCATCGCCTTCGGTGTCGTAGCGGCGAAGGACGAGATCCCCTGACGGCTCGAGGTCCACGACACCGAGGCGCCCGCCAAACATCCCGGCCCACGCCGACTGCACCTGCGAGACCGGATCATCCACGGGCAGCAGCCGACGCTCCCGTGGCGCGGCCATCCGCGCATCGAAGCGGTCGAGCATGACCATCGGCGCGGGGTCCTCGAGCCCGAGGAACAACCGCAACGACCAGAGTTCGAGAACATCGTCATCCCCGCCGAACCACAACGGCTGAGCGATCGTCTGGAACTCTCCTTCGGGAAACTCCGCCTCGGTCCAGCGCCCGTCCACGAAGGCGCCCGCACACAGCGGCGCCACAGCCAGAGGAGTCGGCACCGCCTCAAGAACGCCGCAGCACTGCTCGTCGATCCGGCCATCGCAGTTGTTGTCGAGACCGTCACAACGCCGCTCGTCGCGCAGGAGCTGCAGCCGGTCCTCCTCCGCCATGGCCTCCAGTCCCAGGGCAACGCTCTCCGCCGAGCACTCCGCAACGCGGCCGTTCGGTGTCTGAACCGGCGTCTCCCCGCAACGGGGATGCAGCCACTCGCAAGCGATCACCGCACCATCGCCGACCGGAGACAGGTCCGGGCCCAGGATGCAGGACACGAAGGTGTCCACCTCCCCTGCACAGGCGTCCGTGGCGCCACTTCCGGTCGGTTCACCGCTCGCGGAGCCACCCCCGGTCGGTTCACCGCTCGCGGAGCCGCCCCCGGTCGGTTCACCGCCCGTGGGGCCACCCCCGGTCGGTTCGCCGTTCGTGGGGCCGTCTCCGGTCGGTTCGCCGCTTGTGGGTTCACCGCTCTGGCCCGAGCCCGAAGGCCTCGCGCCGGACTCCGTACCGGTCACACGCTCCCCCGTGTCCACCCGGGACGAGTCGGGACCGGACGGGGTCTCCTCGACCTCCCCCACGCTGCCCACAGTCGGCGTGCACAATCCGACCACACAGCGTTCGCCCACGGGGCAGTCGCTGTCCCGTGCGCAGTCCGAGTCCCCGTAGTCGGTACAGCCCGCAAGGCCGACCGCGAGAAGCCATCCCAGCGCCACGACGCACCCCCGACGCTCCGGAGCGCTACCGCCCAATCGAACGAGCTCGATCATGTCTCACCTCATGCACAATGGGGCCGCCGTAGGCCCACCAGTCTCATGGACCGCCCGCGAGACGACCCTTGACGAAGGAACACGTGCAGGCACGGCTCCACCAGCACCCTGGGGGATGCCGGGAGGCTAAGCTCGGCGGACCGGGCCCGTCAACCCGGAGTTCCTCGTGGTGGTGTTCCGTACAGCGGATCGTCGCTGTCGGTCCGTGGCCGGCTCATGAATCTCGAGAGGAACCGTCGGGCGGCCCGCGGGACATCGGGCCGGGGCGGGCCGCTGCTCAGAAGAGAACCCGGAGCGCCTCGATGGGGTAGAACTGCTGCAGCTCCCAGGGCAGACGGCTGCGGAAGATGGCATGGGAGCCCGCGGGCATGGTCGGAATGCGCTTGTAGAGTTCCTCGTGCACCTGCACGCAGAACGCCTTCGGGCCATCGACCGCCGGACCATGCAGCTCGCGCATGTGCCAGGCCACGGGACGCACGGTGCCCTCGAGCACCATGCTCTGGATGCGCGCGCAGTCGTCCTCCCAGTCCTGGAAGATCTCCTCCTGCCGGTTGAGGATGCGGTCCGCCGCGCGGCAGCTGATGTGCTCCCTCTCCCGCCACCTCCCCTCGCTGCACTCCCGATAGGCCTGCTCCCAGTAGGAGCGACGCAGCCCCGTGGACGCCGCCGCGTCCACCAGGTGCTGACGGAACTCGGTGCGCCAGGCCTCTCGATCGTGCACCGGGGCAAAGGTCCAGCGCGCCCAGTCCTGGCGGACGGGCGGTTCGGCGGGGTGATGGACCACACCCGTCATGACCTCACGGGAACCGGGCATCAGGTCGCCTGCGGGGTAGTTGTCGGCGCTCCACTCGAAGGTCTCGGCAGACGGGAAACTGCCCAGGGGGGAGATCTCGTTGCCGACGACACAGAGGACCGTGTCTTCCGTCGCAACCGTGCTCCCGTCCGCGCTGCTGGCGTGGAAGTGGTAACGGGACCTGGGCGGAGCCGGGGGCACGACGATGCGAAGTTCCCGATCATCCCCGAGCTCGAAGAAACCGAAACCGCTCTCCCCGGCCTCCATGTTCGTGATCCGGTAGGCCTCGCCCTCCTCGCACACGTATTCGGGGCAAGGGCGACGTGTCATCGAGAGGTTCACCTGGCCGAGCACCCCGGGCGTGGGTCCCCACACGATGGTCCCCGTATCCACGTTGGCCTCTCGGTTCTCGAAGATCTCCGGCATGTCCACCACCGGCCAGGTCGGAGCCTCCTCGCCGAAGAAGGCCATCGTCGCCCGGTAGAGGTGCGGCGTGAACGGACCCACGATCCCGGTCTCCTCGACCTTCTGACTCCAGACGTGGCCCTGCCAGCGATCTGCCCACAGGAACCAGGGCTGATGCTCGGCGACTTCGTAGGGTGCGAACTGACGCTGGTAGTCGGTGCCGTGCACGCTGAGGTGCTCGAGATCAGCCTGCAGGGTCAGAGTGTCCGGATCCCAGGTCGTCTCGAGGTGTACCCATCGCTCGTCTTCCAGTCGTGCCAGACGCAGATCCGGGCCCTGGACGTTCAGCCAGATCTCCGAAGGGTCCTGCTCGAGGGTCAGCGAGAGGCGCGCGGGAATCGCGAACACCGTACCTGAGGGCTCGATCGCGTAGGGCCGGCTCAGGCCGAGGAGAATCTCCTCTTCGGACACGTCCGTGACGGTGATCACGACCCCCGCGGGCAGCGCGCCGGCCGGCACGTCCACGACGACCAGACCGTCCTCGGAAACCACCCGCTGGGCCTCTCCGTCGAGCGGACCCGTCGGAACACCGGACGGCTCACCCGTGCCCGGACCGTCCGTCGGCCCCCCCGAAGGCTCGCCCGTGCCCGGACCGTCCGTCGGCCCCCCCGAAGGCTCGCCCGTGCCCGCGCCGCCCGTCGGCACCCCGGAGCCGGGAGACTCCTCCACACCGATGTCCGTCCCCGACTGCGGGGGGGAGTCTCCCCCACCTCCTCCGCACGCAGCGGCCCAGCCTGCCAGCGTGCACAGCACCGCCACGAGAATCGGCCTCTTCGCTCTCTGCATCGTCCCCCCCCGGGGTTGAGGGTTGGCGTGGGCATACGCTCCGCACGCCGTCGTAATTTCGTCTGGTCCTCTCCGCCTCCCGAAGCCCTTCGGGCCGCCCGAACCTGTTCACGATTTCGAACCCCAGGCTCACTCTTGCGCACCTCCCTCGACGGCGCAAGCTTCACTGACTCGACGCGTCCCACTTGGCCGATGGCCTGTCGGGTCACACGGAGGAGAGTCTCAAGTCACCCCGAGCGCATCCGACCGATCAGTCCTCGTAGCTGTCCACGTGCACGCCGCGCACCGCGCGGCCCGACGGATCCGCCAGCTCGCCAAAGGACGCATCCCACGCGATCGCCGCCGCCGTGCTGCACGCCACCGAAGGTCCGCCGGGCACCGTCGCCGCCGCCGCCGGCAGCGGAAAGTGCTCCTCGAAGATCCGCCGGTAGAACAGCGCCTCCTTCGTCGTCGGCGTGTTGTGCGGATACCGCCACTGCGCGTTCGCCAGGTCCCGGTCCGTCACCTGCGCCTCGGCGAACGCCCGCAGCGCATCGATCCACCCGTACCCCACCCCGTCGGAGAACTGCTCCTTCTGACGCCTCACGATCCGCTCCGGGAGCAGGTCCGCGAAGGCGTCGCGCAGGATCTGCTTCTCCATGCGGCCCGGGCCGACCCTCTTCGCCTCCGGATCGATGCCCATCGCCACGTCGAGAAACCGCGTGTCCAGGAATGGAACCCGCGCCTCGACCCCCCAGGCCGCCATCGACTTGTTCGCCCGAAGGCAGTCGTACAGGTGCAGGGCATCGAGCTTGCGCACCGTCTCCTCGTGCAGCGCCCGCGCATCCGGCGCCCGGTGAAAGTACAGGTACCCCCCAAAGATCTCGTCTGCGCCCTCCCCGCTGAGCACCATCTTGATACCCATCGCCCGGATGCGCCGCGCCATGAGGAACATCGGCGTCGACGCACGGATGGACGTCACATCGTACGTCTCGATATGCCAGATCACGTCGCGCAGCGCGTCGAGCCCCTCCTGGATCGTGTAGTGAAACCCGTGGTGCACCGTCCCGATGTGCGCCGCCATCTCGGCGGCCGCCTCGAGATCGGGCGCACCCTCCAGCCCGATCGAGAACGAGTGCAGCCGCGGAAACCACGCCTCCGTGCGCCCCCCGTCCTCCACCCGCCGCGCCGCGTGCCGCGCCGCCACCGCCGCCACGATCGACGAGTCCAGCCCGCCGCTGAGCAGCACACCGTAGGGCACGTCGCTCATCAGGTGACTGCGCACCGCCCCCTCCAGCGAGGCCCGCAGGTCCTCCGGTCGCGCCGGCTTCCCCGTCACCGCCTCGAACGCCCGCCACGGCCGCGTCCACCACCGCCGCGGCCCGGCCCCGTCCGCCGTGTTCAGCACGTGCCCCGGCGGAAACGGCTCCACGTGCCCGCACACCGGCGTCAGCGCCTTCATCTCCGACGCCACGACCAGTCGCCCCTCCGTATCCCGCCCCATGTACAGCGGGATGATACCGATCGGGTCCCGGGCGATCAGCGCACTGCCCGAGTCCTCGTCCCACAGCACGAACGCGAACATCCCCTCGAGGAGGTCCAGAAAAGCCTCGCCGTGCTCCCGGTACAGCGGCAGCAGCACCTCGCAATCCGACGCCGTACGGAACGCAACCGGTGCCGCGAGGCCCTCGCGCAGGGCACGGTGGTTGTAGATCTCGCCGTTGACCGCCAGCGCCTGCCGGCCGTCCTCGCTCAGCAGCGGCTGTGCCCCGCTCTCCACATCCACGATCGACAGCCGCTCGTGCACCATCAGCGCACGGTCCGTCGCATGCACCCCGGACCAGTCCGGCCCCCGGTGCCGCTGCAGCCGAGACAGCTTCAGCGCGCTCTCCCGAAGCGCCGCCACCCCTCCGCGCTCATCCACGATCGCCAGAATCGAGCACATCGCGCCTCCGCGAAACCCATCCCACCGCACGCGCCACCCTGTGGCGCACTGCTGCGGATCATAGCGGGAACCCCACCGGGCGCCAACGCCCACCGCACCCGGCATTGACCTGACGCCGCGAGCGTGGTGCCCTCCCACGAGCCCCGTCCCCCCAGGCCCCGGAGTGCTCCATGCTCCCGCGCTGCGCCGCTCTCCCCCTCCCGCTCGCCGCAAGGCTCCTCGTTCTCCCTGCACTCCTCGCCCTCGCCGCCTGCGGGGGCCCCGAGTCCAGCGGCGACGACACCCTGCGCACCGAACCCACCGCCCCTTCGGACCCCGGGACCTCCGCGGACGCCACCGCCCCCTCCACCCGGGACGTGGACTCCACCGACAACTGCATCCCCGCCGTCGCCGAGGGGCCCCAGATCCTGCCGTCGCCCGAGGGCGCGCTCGAGGGAGACACCCACGACGGCACCCGCCGCTGGCTCGGCGTCCCCTACGCCGCACCGCCCGTCGGGCCGCTGCGCTGGCGCCCCCCTGCCGCCGCGCCCTGCCGCGAGCGCGTGCTGCGCCTGCGGCAGCCTGCACACGCGTGCCTGCAGGCCGATCCGGTCACCGGCGACCTCTCCGGCCAGGAGGACTGTCTCCAGCTCAACCTGTGGGCGCCCGAAGGACCACCCCCCGACGAGGGCTGGCCCATCCTCGTGTTCGTCCACGGCGGCGGAAACCTCATCGGCAGCGCCAGCCAGCGCATCGGACAGACCCAGCAGCTCCTCTACGACGGCTCCGCCCTCGCCCGACGCGGCCACGTCGTCGCCGTCGTCAACTACCGCCTCGGCGCGGCGGGCTGGCTCGCCCTCCCCGACCTCTCCGACGAGAACGGGGGCCACTCCGGCAACTGGGCACTCGAGGACCAGCAGCACGCCCTGCGCTGGCTGCGCGCCCATGTCCCCGGCATCGGCGGCGATCCGGAACGGATCCTGCTCTTCGGCGAGAGTGCCGGCGCCGTGAACGTCATCGCGCACCTCGCCTCCCCGGCCTCCGCCGGCCTCTTCCGCGCCGCGGGCATCATGAGCGGTGTGCCGACCTCGCGCCCCCTCGCCGAAGCCGAGGCCCAGGGAGACGCCCGCGCCGCCGCCACCCCCTGCGGCGCACAACCCGGCGCCGAGCGGCTGGCCTGCCTGCGCGCCCTCACCCCGGAGGAACTGCTCGCGGCCTTCCCGGGGCAGCTCTTCGTCGGAATCACCGCCATCGGCGCAGGCACCGGAAGCAACTACGGCCCCGTCGTGGACGGGGTGATCCTCCCCGAGCCCCCCGCGGAGGCCATCGCCGCCGGGCGGCACCACGACGTGCCCGTCCTCCTCGGCACCACCGCCGAGGAGATGGCCGAGCTGCTGCAAGCCCCGGACGTGAACACCCGGGAGGACCTCGAGCGCACCGTCCGCGACGCGTTCCGGCCCCTTTTCGGCGAGAGCGGGGTGGACCGCATCCTCGAGACCTACCCCGAGGAGGCCTACGATGACACCCGAGCCGCCCTCGTCGCCGTGTACTCGGACTTCCGCTTCGTGTGCCCCGCCCTGCTCCTGGCCGAGGCCCTCGAGGCCGGCGGCTCCGCGCCGGTCTTCCGCTACTGGTTCGCCCGCCGGGCCGAGACCGCCCGCGGCCCCCTCCCCGCCGCCCATGGTCGCGAGCTCGTCTACCTCTTCGCCTCCATGTACCGCATCCCGTTCTTCTCCCCCGTCGAAGACGACCGGGAGGTCGGGCGCCAGATGGAGGAGGCATGGTCCTCCATGGCGTCAGACCTCGCCCCCGTCGTGAACGACGGCCCCGCCTGGGCGCCGTGGGACCCAGCTCGGGACAACGCCTTCGTCTTCGATGCGCCCGCGTCGATCCTCGAGGGCGTACGCACCGCCGAGTGCGCCATGTGGCGGGAACTCACCGGACGCTGACCTCGGACGCGAATCCCCGTCGCCCGTCTTCCACCCCTGACCGCCGTGGTCGCAAACAGCGCCTGGGCGTGGCACGGCCCCCCGGCGTCCTGCGACCGGGAGCCGCGACCTCTTCGATCCGCCGCTGCCCACCCGCGACGTCCCACGGTCGCGGCCTCACCCCGAACCCGTCAGCCCGCAGCCTCCTCGACCAACCGCTCCGCCAGGCGCCAGGCGAGGCCCGCGATGGCGTGCTGGGGGTTCACCCCCAGGTTCGACGGGAAGACACTCGAATCGATGACGTAGGCGCCGGGGCAGTCCCAGAGCTCTCCGGTGGGGCTCGTGACGCCCATCTTCGGCGCGGAGGCCATCACCGCCGTCCCGAACATGTGGGAGGCGATGCAGTGGAAGAGCTGTGGGGAATCGGGCAGCTCGCCGAGGGGAGCCAGCTCGTCCATGGAGCGCACCGAAGGTGGCAGTCCGTGCACCCCGGGGAGGACCTCCCGTGCTCCCGCCGCAAACAGGAGCTCGCACAGCCGGAGCACGCCCAGCTTCAGCACGCGGACGTCCGCTGGCGTGAGGTCGTAGCGCACCACCGCACGCCCGCCGAGGCCGTGGACGACCGAGCCCATCGCGAGGGCGCGCACCTGGACCGCCCACTGCGCCACGTGGCCGTACTCGGCGAGGCGGCGGATCAGCGGCGCGCCCAGGGCCGGCAGGCGGACCGCGCCGAGCTCGGGCGGCAGGGCGAGGGTCTCGATCTTCATGCGTTCGTCCCACCAGTGCAGGCTCTCGTAGCCCTGCGTGGCCCCTGCCCACATGCGCACCGGGTCATCGAAGACGCCCAGCACCGCCGTGCCCGGGTGCGCCTGGAACCTCCGCCCCACCAGGCCGCTGGTTCGTCCGAGACCGCTGCGGAGCAGCAGGAGCGGGGTGTGCACGGCGCTGGCCGCGATGAGCACGGCGCGCCGCGCCCGTACGCGCAGCCGGCCGCACCACTGGCCGCGGTGGCCGCGGTGCAGCCGGGCCACCACCCCGGTCGCCCGTCCACGGCCCAGGGTCACGCGCTGCGCCCACGCGCAGGTGTAGACGCGGGCGCCGTGCGCCACCGCCCGCGGAATGTAGGAGATGTTCATGCTCTGGCGACGGGCCGTGGGGCATCCCTGCAGGCAGCGGGCGCTGCCCTCGCAGCCGATGACGTTGCGGCGGATCGGCGCCGCATCCACCCCCAGCGCACGGGCCCCGACACCGAGGAGCCGGTTGTTCTCGCCGAGCACATCGGGAGGCGCGGGCCCCACGCCGAGCTCCTCGTCCATGCGGTCCCAGATCTCCCCGAGCCGCTCCGGGTCCACGGTGACGGCCAGCCCGGGGTCGGCCTTGAGCCAGCCCCCGAGGATCGTCTCCGGGATCCGGTGGATGATCGCCCCGTTGATCGCCGTCGATCCTCCGACGCAGACGCCCTGCAGCAGGGGCATCAGCGCGCGTCCGCGCGCCACCTGTGCCCCGCCGTCGCGCCACACGCGCGCCTGTCCACTGTGGAAGTCGGGGCGAAGCTCGGCGGCCGGCACGGCGGGGCCCTCCTCGAGCACCACCACCTCGAGCCCTGCCTCGGCGAGCACCCGCGCGGCGGTCGCGCCGGCCGCACCGCTGCCGACGATCACCACGTCGGCGATGTCGTCGACCGTGCGCCCGTCGAGCTCTTCGGGGGATCGGATCACGGCCGCTCCACCGTCCGCGGTCCGCCGGTGTCGAGTTCCTCCAGCCAGCGCGGCGGACCCTCGACGTGGTCGGGCAGCCCGATGCCCTCGCGCACGGCGGGGTGGGCGCAGTAGCCGGTGCAGGCCACGGTCTTCACCAGCAGCGGAAGCTCCCGGAGCAGGTAGAGGCGGTGGCGTGACAGTCGTTCGAGCACGGCGATCCGCGCATCCGGCTCCAGGGCCCGCAGGGGCCGGATGCCGGACAGGGTCAGCAGGGGCGCCCACGCGAGCACGCGCAGCGCCACACGGAAGCCGACGCGCACGTCTGCCGGCGCCTCCAGCAGCCACCGCTCGGCGAACGGCACGAGCGGCATGTCCGCCGCGCCCAGCGGCAACCGCGGGTGCCCCCCCCGCGGCAGGAGGATCTCGAACAGGTCGCCGAGAAATGCGCGTTCCCATCGGGTCAGCATGCACGCTCCCGCAGCGAGGATCGTCAGGGGCCGCGGCGTTCGATCCGCCGAAGCCGGAGGGTGCTCAGCCCGAGGACGAGGACGGCGGCCAGCAACACGAGCGCGATGCCGCCCTCCCCGCGCAGGCCGAGCCCCTCGTGCCGGAGCACGTCGAGGGCCTTCGCCCCGATGAACAGCACGAAGACCCCGGCGAGGGTGCCCGTGATCACGCGGCCGTACCGCCTGTGGCGAATGGCGGCGCGTCGCGAGGTCACCACCGCATCGGACAGCCCCGTCGACCGACGCTCGCGCTGCAGCAGCGGCCGGAGTCCGAACAGCACGAGGAGTGGGGTGGCGAGCAGGAAGAACGCGGCCTCCCGCGCCCGCTCGAAGGGCGGGCCGGCGAGGGCGACGTCCACCACCATCAGCAGCGGAAACACCACCGCCGCCCCCATCACGAACCGCCACGCGTGCTCGTCGCGCGGCGTGACCTCCGGCACCGGCCCTTCCGCACGGGTCGCCTCCGCCGCGCCGCAGGCAGCGGGGGGACGGGCGAGGGTCGGGCACAATGGTCGGGAGGAAGCACGCATGGCCTGCCAAGACTACGTCGTTCCGCCGCGGATTCAAGGCGAACCCGTTGCCGGGTATCGGGGCGGCAGGGTGATCGCGAAGTCCGCGCTTCAGCCCGGCATGGCACCGTTCGGCGGTCCGCGTTGGCCCCAACGGCCCGAATCATTGTGCTCAACGACGATGGTTCCACCGTCGGGAGGGGTTCGGTGTCGGTCGTCCCAGCGCTCGAGCGCGCCGTCGAGCACCCAGGTGAAGATCTCCAGGTTGTCGTGCCCGTGCGCGGAGAACCCTCGCCCCCCGTACACGATGTCGTCGTTGATCACGCGCAGCGGACCGAATCCCATGTGCCGCGGGTCCCGGTACGGCCCGAAAGAGAACGTGAACCACGCCTCCATCCAGTCCCGCCCCACGTACCCCCGCTCGTCCGCCGGGCGCAGCACCAGCGTCAGGTCCCCCGGGCTCTCCTCGGCCGTCCCGAGCGCCCCCGCCACCACCCGCTCCCGCGACGGCGCCTCGCCTGGCGAGCAACCCAGGGGCGCCAGAACAACCCCCGCGACCACCACCGCTCCGAACACTCCCCGACTCCACCGCATCGTCCGCTCCGGTTTCCGGGATCCCGCCGCCGCCTCACGCGGCAAGCCGCCGCAGGACGCCCGCAGCGCACGGAGCGCTCTGGCCACCGCCTCCGTGACCGACAAGCCCGGCCGAGGCCGTGGCGACTGCAACGCACTGTTGCCCGGTTGCACCCCACGCCCGCGAACCACACCCGCGCCCGCGGAACGCTCCCGCCCCTGCACTCCCCGCCCGCCCATGCTCGACCATCTCTTCCCCGCGCGACGTCAGCACCCCGACCGGCCCGCCGTGACCTTCGCCGGACGCACGCGCACCTTCGCCGAGCTCGACGCCGACGCCGCACGCCTCTCCGCGCGTCTGGCCGCGGCCGGGGTCACGGCGGGCGATCGCGTGGCCGGCTGGCTCGACAGCTCCCCCGACCTGCTCGTCGCCGTGCTCGCCACCTGGCGGCTGGGTGCCGCGTGGGTGCCGCTGAACACCCGCTACCGGACCGCCGAGGTCGAGCACGTGCTCGGAGACGCCACCCCGCGCGTGGTGCTGGTGGACGCGGACCCGGAGCGCCGCGAAGTGCTCGCTCGGCTCGACGCGCCGACGACGCTCGCCCCGGAGGGTTCGGGACCTCCGCCGGCGGGTGCGGCGGGCGCCGGCGCCGTGCAGGACTCCTGCGACCCGGCGCCGGACGAGGCCGCCCTGCCCGCGGACGCCCTGGCCCTCGTGATGTACACGTCGGGCACCACGGGACGGGCGAAGGGCGTGGAGCACACGGCGGGATCGCTGGCGGCGGGCATCGGGGCGCTCGCCGACCTGTGGCGTCTGGGTCCGGCGGACCGGCTGAGCCTGCAGCTTCCCCTCTTCCACGTGCACGGGCTATGCATCGGGGTGGTGGGGAGCCTGCTTCGGGGGGTGCACCTGCTGTTGCATCCGCGGTTCGCGCCGGGGACGCTGCTCGAGGACGCGCGGGTGCATGGGGCGACGGTGTTCATGGGGGTGCCGACGATGTACTGGCGCCTGCTGCAGCATCTGGACGCGCATCCGGAATCCGCGGAGGTGCTGCGGGGAATGCGGCTGTTCACGAGCGGGTCGGCGCCGCTGCCGGCGGCACAGCACGTGGCGTTCGAGGCGCACACGGGGCACCGCATCCTGGAGCGCTACGGAATGACGGAGACGCTGCTGACGCTGTCGAACCCGCTGGAGGGGGAGCGTCGGCCGGGGTTCGTGGGATACCCGGTGGGAACGACGGAGATCCGGATCGTCGCGGAGGCGGAGGCCGGGGAGAATCCCGAGGCGCGGGAGGGCGTCGAGCGGGGGGAGCTGGGGGTGCGGGGGCCGTCGCTGATGCGGGGCTACCGCGGACTCACCGAGGCGACGGCGCGCAGCTGGCGGGACGGGTACTTTCTGACGGGGGATGAGGTGGAGCGGGGACCGGACGGGATGGTGCGCATCCTTGGCAGGCGTTCGACGGACCTGATCAAGAGCGGGGGATTCCGGATCGCGGCCGGGGAGATCGAGGCGGCGCTGCTCGAGCATCCGGAGGTTTCGGAGGCGGCGGTGTTCGGGGTGAAGGACGAGGAGTGGGGGGAGCGGATCGTGGCGGCGGTGGTGCCGGAGGGCGCGCTGGACGCGGCGCGGCGGGCGATGCTGGCGGACGCACTGCCGGGCTGGGTGGGGGAGCGGCTGGCGGGATTCAAGCGGCCGCGGGAAGTGCGGGTGCTGGACGGGCTGCCGCGCAACGCGCTGGGAAAGGTGCAGAAGGTGGTGCTGCGGCGAGGGTGGGGGAGCGCAGGGTAGCCGGAGGCCCGGGGGTCGGACTCGCTCACCACGCGCTGCACAGGGAGGTTGAGGGGGGAGGTGCTGCGGTGAAGAGCAACGAAGCAGGGCCGGCGAGGGGGTGCCTTGCAGCGAGGCCGCGCAGTCCGGTGGCGGGAGCGACGGGGTGCCTTGCAGCGAGGCCGCGCAGTCCGGTGGCGGGAGCGAGCCGGAGGCGGTACGGTCGCCGCGGCGGGAGGGTTCTCATCAGCGGAGGCCGGACGTGACGACGATCGACGAGGTGATGGACTTCTGGTTCGGTGACGGCGACCCGGACGACCCGGCGAGCGCGCGCCACGGCGTGTGGTTCGGGGGCGGTGCGGCGTTCGACGCCGAGATCCGGGAGCGGTTCCTGGACGCGATCGAAGCGGCGGCGCTCGGCAGGCTGGAGCACTGGAAGGAGACGCCGCGCGGTCGGATGGCGTGGACGATCCTGCTGGACCAGTTCACGCGCAACGCGTTTCGCGGGACCCCTCGGATGGTGGGGTACGACGCGCTGGCGCTGCAGTCGACTCGGGAGGCCGTGTCGCGCGGGGAGGATCGGGCGCTTCCCGTGATCCAGCGGGCGTTCCTCTACCTTCCGCTCGAGCATTCCGAGGAGCTGCAGGCGCAGGAGGAGAGCGTGGCGCTGTACGAGGCGCTGGTCGGGGAGGCACCTGCAGCGATGCGTGCGCTGATCGAGGGCATGGCCGACTACGCGCGTCGGCACGAGGTGGTCGTCCGACGGTTCGGGCGGTTCCCGCACCGCAACGCGATGCTTTCGCGGGCGAGTACCGCGGAGGAGGAGGCGTTTCTGGCTTCGGACGCCGCGCCGTTCTGAGGGATCGCGGCGGGGGACGGAGCGCAGCGCGGTCTGATCGGGGCCGGTGCGGTACGCCGGAGGGGTGACAACGGAACGTCCGTCGGGTGCATGCGGGCCACTTTCGACACTCGCTTGCATCTGTCGGATAGTCTCACTAGAGGACTCCCGGGTCCGGGTGCTCGCCGGCGACACGGTCGGTGCCGGCGCTGGACCTTCGACCGCAGACAGGCCGAAGGCCGAGGACAGGCCGCAGGACTTCGGTGACCGACATCGGGCGACCGGTGGCCGTTGCAGTGAGCAGATGACGAGGGTTTCACGACATGGCCAGCGCGGAGGGGCGGGGGCCGCGGTGGTGTGGGCGCTGGTGCTCGGGACAGGGCTGGGGTGGAGCGCGGTCGATACGCGCGAGGCCGCCGCGCAGGCGCGCGAGGTTGGAGATGCCTCTGACTCGGACGGGCACCCCGGCACGGGGGAGGATCATCTCCCGGCGGCTGGAGACGGAGCGCGTGCGCGTGGTCCGGGTGGTTCGGACAATGTTGATGAACCGGGGGCGGAGAGTGGTGCGGGGATCGGGGAAGCGGAGTGCGGGGGTGTCGTGTGCACGGATCTGGCCGCCGCACATTCGGGCGGTCACGAGGAGGGGATGGAGGGCGACGCGCTCCGGCTGCAGCCGATCCCCGTGACGACGACGATCGGCCGTCCTGTTGGCGCCCGGCAGGTCCATCGGCCCACGACGGTGCTCCATGGGGATCGGCTGCAGCGCGGCATGGGGAGCAGCGTGCCGGCGACGCTGGAGGGTGTCCCGGGGGTGCACTCGTCGTTCAACGGTCCGGGTGCGGCGAGTCCGGTGATCCGTGGGCTTCCGGGGGATCGGGTGCTGATGCTCGAGGATGGGCATCGCACGGGGGACATCTACTGGACGGCCGCGGACCACGGGGTGATGGCGGAGCCGCTGACATCGGAGCGCATCGAGGTGGTGCGCGGCCCTGCGGGGCTGCTCTACGGCGCGAACGCGCTGGGCGGGGTGGTGAACGTGATCCGGGACGACATTCCCACCCGGACGCTGGATGCGTGGTCGACGATGCTGGCGCTGCAGGGGGAGTCGGTGAGCGACGGGGTGGCGGGCGCGGTGGTATCGCGGGGAGCGGCGGGTCCGCTCGATCTGCACGTGGAGGGTGCGGCGCGGCGGTCCGGCGACATGCGGACCCCGGCGGGCCGGCTGGAGGACACGGACATGCGGGTGCTCTCCGGTGCGCTGGGGGCCTCGGTGGCGCCCTCCTGGGGCCGTGCGGGCGTCTCGGTGCGGGGATACGGCAGTCGGTACGGCGTACCGGGAGAGTTTGACGGCGTCCTGATTCCGGGTGGTCATCCCGGGGGGGTGAGCATCGAGGTGGACCGCCTTGCGGTGCGTGGACTGGTCGACGTGGCGGTGGGGTCTCCGGCGATCGAGCAGGTGGAGGTCCGGGGCAGCGGGACGTTGTTCGATCAGCGGGAGATCGAGGGCACGCTGGTGGGCGAGGACGTGATCGGGGCGCGGTTCGAGCAGATCTCGGGCGACGTGCGGGTGCTGGCGCGTCACAGCGCGCTTGCGGTGGCGGACGGGCTGACGGGTGCGTTCGGCATGGCGCTGCAGGGCCGGTTTCTCGAGGCCGGTGGAGCTTCACCCGGGACGCGCTCGGGCAGGGAGCTGGACCTCGGCGTGTTCGCGTACGAGGAGCTGCGTCTCGAGCCCTTTCGCGTCCAGCTCGCCGCTCGGCACGATCTCCGCGCGGTGACCACCGACGACCTCTCGGACATCCGGGTCCGCACCGAGGAGCGCCGCATCGTGAAGCCGGTGGCGTCACGAATGTTTCACGCCCCCTCCCTGTCATTGTCGGGCCTGTGGGATCTGGCCGACCACTGGACCCTGGGGCTCGGGCTGTCCCGCGCGGCGCGGCCACCGACCATCGAGGAGCTGTACTCCGACGGTCCCCACCTGGCGGACTTCTCCTTCGACATCGGCTCGCCGGAGCTCGGGGTGGAGACGGGCCACGGGGTGGACCTCTTCCTGCGGAGCGATCACCGGCGGGTGGAGCTGGAGGTGGCCGGGTACGTGAACCACATGCGGCGGTTCATCCAGTACGCGCCGACGGGCGAGACGGTGTTCGTGTTCCGGGAGGGTGTCGAACCGCGCGAGACGCCGGTCTACGAGGCGCGCGGGGAGGATGCGCTCTTCGTCGGGGCCGAGGCATCCCTCGATCTGACCCTGGTGGACCGCTGGGTCGTGGAGTTGTCCGGCTCCTGGGTCCGGGCCTCGCGCGTCGACGACGGCGACCCCCTGCCCTGGATTCCGCCGCTCAACGGGCGGCTCGGGCTGCGATTCGATGGGCGGATTCTCTTCGGGAGCGCCGGGGTGCGCGCGGCGGCGACCCAGTCGCGCGTGCCACGGCCGGTGGCGATCGGCGAGTCCACCGCACGCCCGGTGGAGCCCACCGACGGGCATGTGCTCGCCGACCTTTCGGTGGGCTGGCACCTCATCACCCCCCACTACGATCACACGTTGATGCTCCAGGTGCTGAACGTCGCCGACACCGCGTGGCGCGATCACCTGTCCCGGATCAAGGACGTTGCCCCGCAACCCGGCCGCAACGTGCAGCTCACCTGGCGCGCATGGTTCTGACCCGGCTCGGCATTCGCCCGAGCCATCCCTCACACACAGGAGATGTGATGTTTCGATCCGCCCCTTCGTCCCTGACCTCGACCCGCTCGCTGCTGGTCGCCCTCGTGGCGCTTCTCGCGCTGCACTTCAGTGCCTGTGGAAGCGATCACGACCACAGCCACGCCAACGCCACGCGGGTCGAGCTGCAGACCCGCGGTGCCGTGCCGACGCTGCTCGCCGTCTGGACCGACGAAGACGGCTGGCAGGATCCGGCGGGCCAGCCGCTCACGGAGTTGCCCAACCCGATCGTCGTCGACGGCTCGGACGAGCTGCTGCCGCTGACCGCAGGAGGGCCCAACGCTTCCCTCAGCGCGATCTACTACGACGAACAAGGCGAGGTCATCCCGATGAGTACCCTCGAGCGGGACAATGACACGCAGGAGCGGACCTGCAGCGAGTACTGGGGTCGCTACCAGCCGGACGACAACGCCACGAGCGTCATCGCCTGGCCGGCCATCCCGCACCCCGACAGCACCCAGCGCCGCCCCTCCGCGCAGTTCGCCGAGCTGTCGAGCGGAGACCTCGTGGCGATCTTCCACTGCGACCACCTCCACATCTACCCGAAGGCCGAGGGAGCGGTCCCGGTGCGCTTCCTGCTGTGGCACGTCGACCACGCCGACGGGTCCACCGATCCGCTCACCATCCGGGTGCACGCTGCGATGTCGGAGGACTCGCAGGAGCATGGCGACTCGCACGGGCACGACTCGCACGGGCACGACTCGCACGGGCACAGCCACTGAGCCGAGCGCGGCGGCGTGCGGCCCGCTTCGGCGGGTCGCCTCCGCTCGGCACCGGCGTAGCCGTCGGCGGTGGTGCTGAAGACCCCATCCCGGGCATTGACGGCTACGTTCGCAAGTCCACGCACCGAACCATGGCGGGCGCGCGCTGACTCGCGTCAGGGGGGTGGCCTCCTTTTCGAAGCGTGCATGGTGCTCGTCCACCATGGGCGGAAGGTGCGTGCGGACCCGCGTCAGGGGGTGGCTTCCCGCGCCGGCAGCAGGTCGACCTGGATGCCTCCATCGGAGGAGGTGAAGATGGCGTGCCGGTAGCGCCACTCGCCGGCGACCCTTTCTCCGACGATGTGGACGGCGCCGGAGCCTCGGGGGCCGCTCACGGGCACGCGCAGGTCGACCTGGCCTCCGTCTCCGGAGCGGCTCAGCGAGCCGGAAGCGAAGAGGCCGTCGGTGAGAGGCTCGCCGGTGAAGCCGGTGACGTTCGGGTGCTCCGCGGCCATTTCCACGGCCTCCACCCACGGGGTGGAGCTGCGCATCGCACCGAACACGAAGAAGATGAGGCCACCGATCACGGCGGTCATCAGCACGAGCAGTGTGACGCAACCCAGAGGGAGCATCCACAGGACCTTGCGGGACACCCCCGATTCGGGGCGCGGGGGGCTGTCGTGCGGGGAGGGTGGGGGCTGCTGTGTCGTGTCCATGGCTTCGTGGTTCCGGGCGTCGGGTTTCGGACAGGGCCGCTGGGGTTCAGTCGTCCGTGCGTTCGGGCAGGAACGGCCCGCGGCAGAACGCGTGCAGTCTCCGGCGGGCGCGCGAGGCGCCGACGTAGCGGTGCCGGCGAGCGCAGAGGGGGTCCTCGGGGTCGATGTCGAGCAGGAAGACGACGTCGCGTTCGAGGCCCTTGAAGCGGGTGATGGTGGCGTAGAGGAGCTTTCCGTCTCCCGCGGCGGGGTCGGTGGTCAGGGGCAGTCCTGCAACCTCGGGGATGCCGTGGAGGGTGCTGGCGGGGTTGCGGAGGGTGTGGGGCGCCAGAATGGCCATTCTCGTCGGGTCCACGCCCTCGGCGCGCATCTCGGCGACGGTCTCGCTGAGGATGCGCAGGGTCGTGGGGCGATCCACCCACGGGTGCAGCTGAGGCTCGTCGCCGGCGGGAGCGCCCGGGTGGGGCTGGAGCGGCTGCTCGGTGAGGGCGCAGACCCACCGGGCGAGTGCGCGGGGGTTGCGGTGATTTTCGAGCAGCCGGAACCGGAAGAGGTCCGGCGGGATGGCGGCCTCGTGCCCGAAGATGGCCTGATCGGGGTCGAAGAAGACGAGGAGGGGGGTGTCGGCGCCGTGCGCGCCGAGGGCCTCGAGCTCGGTCCACCAGTGGGGGCGCATGTCCTGGGCTTCGTCGAAGACGAGGGCGTCGAAGCCCGCCACGTGTCCTCCGGCGATGGCTTCGAAGAGGAACTCGATGGCGCGGTTGTCCCAGAAGTCGCGTTCGTGTTCGGGGCCCGCGGCGGCGGCGCGTTCGAGGGCGCACTGGAACGCGGCGGTCCGTCCGCTGCGGGAGGCGGCGTCCTGGCACAGGGCATGGAAGTGCCGTGCGCGGACTTCGCCGGTCGGGGGAGGCGCATCCTCGAAGGACCGGGCGGCGTGCCGGGCGAGCATCTTGTTGAAGCAGGCGTAGAGCACGCGGCCACCGGTGCGGGCGGCGAGGCGGCGGGCGGCCTCGAGGGCGAGGATGGTCTTTCCCGTGCCGGCGCCGCCGACGACGGCGAAGCGGTCATTCTCGGCGAGGCTGTCGAGCACCATGCCCTGACGCTCGTCGAGGCGCACGGTCTGGCCGGCCTCGCGGTCCATGACCGCTGCCAGGGAAGGCGCAAGCCTGAACCGGGCCATGAGCACGCGGTCGTGGAGTTGCTCGACGACGGTTGGCGCGACGGTGCGGCCAAGGCGCTCGAGGTTTGCCGCCATGATGGCGCGGACGCGTTCGCCGAGCTCGGCGCGGTGTCGGCGGTCGAGCAGGTGTCCCTCGGCGAGGCTGAGGGGGCGCGGGCCTTCGGGACGCTCGGTGAACGGGCAGTAGACGAGGGTGTCCCAGGGCACGGGGTTCTTCCTGCTGGCCACCGGGACACCGGCGCGGCTCAGGCGTGACCCCATTTCCGCCGAGATGGCGCGTGTGTGCTCGAAGACCTGCTTGAATGGGTCCTTCTTCAACCGACGGGGCTTCCCTCCTTCCAGGCGGGTCCAGTGTCCGTCGGCGCCCCGCTCCACGCCGTGGCCTTTCACCTCGATGGCGAGCATGCCGAGCTCGGGATGCAGGACGAGGAAATCGATCTCTCCCTCGTGGTCTCCCGCGGAGGTCAGGAACGCGGTGTTCACGTACACGCGGAACGTGTCGTCGAGTTGCTGCCGGAGGTCGTCGAGGGCCTCCTGTTCGGACTCGTTCTGGCCGACGGCGTCGGCGGGGAAGATCTGGGCCATGGACGCGGGGACTGGGTCTGGGGGGAGGCGGGCACGCCCGGCGGAGGGTAGGAATCCCCCGTGTGGACCACAAGGTGAAGACGCGCGGGGTGGGGTTCGGTCCCGTCAGTCCGCCTGCAGGTCGACGGGCGGTTCGTGTTCGCGCAGCAGGTCGAGCAGAATGGTTCGGGCCCAGCCGGCCGGCTCGACGGAGGCTGCGCGCTCCACGGCCTGCCGGCCGGTGTCCGCTTCCAGGACGAGCAGGGCTCCCGCGGCGGCGATTCGCCCATGGGGATTCTCGTCCTCCCGGAGCATCGTGTGCAGGAGCGGGATGGCCTCGGTGTCACCGCGGCGTGCGAGTGCCTCGGCGGCGACGCGGCGCGCACCGATGGTCGCGTCCCGCAGGCCGTCGCGCAGCCGGGGCAGGTCGCTGATGTCGCCATGTTCTCCGAGCCAGTCGAGGGCGCGTTCCCGGACGTAGTGGTGTTCGGCGTCGGCCAGCCGGCGCATCATCGACACGAGATCGGGCTCATCGCGCACGGCGAGGGTCTGCATGATGCGCCCATCCACGCGGGGCTGCAGGAGCATCGCCTCGACGAGCGCGAGCTCGACGCCGTGCTCCGCCATCTGCCGGGCCACCCCGTGGCGCACGCGCGGCACGGGGTCGGCGAGCAGGGTCTCGAGGAGGCTGGTGTCCACATCCGGCAGGGGCACGAGCGCGCTTCCGGCGAGCTGCCGCACGTAGCCTTCCTCGTCCCGGGTCAGGGCGACGAGGGCATCGCGGTCCCCGCCGAGCCGTCCGAGGGCGGTGGCCACGGTGGCGCGGACGAGGTGGTCCGCGTCCCGGGCGAGGGGAGCGATGCGGCCGATGTGTTCGCTGGCGTCCGCGAGGATCAGTGCGCTGACGGCCTGGCGGCGGACCTGGGGGTCGGGGGCGTCGAGACGCGGGAGCGCGAGAGACACGGCGAGAGGGGCATCGCGGCTCGCCAGGCAGACCACGGCGCGGGCCTGCAGTGGGTCGGGCCGCGCCCAGCGCGCCGCGCGCTCGAGGGCGTCCGGAACGTGCTCGGCGTCGCTGGCGGCGCGACACAGGGCCTCGACGGAGCGCGAGGCGATGGAGCCGGTGCCGAGGATGCAGCCGATCTGTCCCGGAACGGCGGTCTCGTCGGCGAGCAGGGCGCGCAGGAGGTCGTCCTCCACCGGTTGCGTCGGGAGCACGTGCTCGAGCAGGTAGCCCCGAACCACGGGACTCTCATGGCGCAGGAGAGCGAGTTGCCGGACGGGACTCGCGAGGTCAACGACGGCGCGGAAGGCGGCATGGGCCTCGCTGGGGTCCCCTCCCGATCCGATGCGGGCGGACTCGATCGCGGGGAACGTGGCGAGGAGATCGACCGCGGCGCGCAGGGCGGGATCCTCGACGAGCGCGTGGGTGGTCTCCCAGGGCAGTGTCACGGAGCTCTCCGGGGAAGGGGACGCGGCCGGGTCGGTTGCGGAGGGCGGTTGGGCGGCCGCGGTGACTCCGTGGGACGCCTCGTCAGTCGGAGCCTGGGCCTCGTTCTCGCTGTCGACCGGAGAAGGGCAGGCGCTCGCCGAGAAGTTCAGGACGAGCAGGGTCGCAAGGCACGCGACGGGCAGTGGGCTACGGGCCGGACGCATGGCGCTGCTCGTGGTGGAGGGTGGAGGCGTGACCCCTGCGAGACTGCAAGCCTCGACGGCATCAGGTGGAACGACGCCGCAGGATATCGTCGAGTGCCGCACGGAGCCTTGCGACCGGCTCGTCACGAAGGCGACCGGCAGGCTCCGGACCGTCCAGAGTCTCGATCAGTCGGAGCAACTCGACCCGTTGGCCTTCTTCGCGGCCTTCTTCGCGGCCTTCTTCGCGGCCTTCTTCGCGGCCTTCCTTGCGCCCTTCGGCGCTGGCCCGGGCCAGGGAAAGATCCCACTGTCGGCGAGCTTCCTTCATCAGTTCGAGGCCCTCGTCCTTGCTCAACTGTCCCCAGGGTTGCGTCCCCGGAACCATCGCATGTGCCATCGTTGCCTCCTCGGCCGAGCGAAAACTGCGCACCTTCCTGAATCTAGCTCGGCCGACCACGCCGAGCAAGGTGAGGACTCTGAGCCGTTCCTCGCGGGGGAGACCGCATCGACGTGACTGCCTCAGCCAAGCCATCTGATCGAGGATCTCCTCAGCCGTGGTGTATCGAGCCAGCGCGCGGAGGGGCCAGGCCCCTGGATGCTCCAGAACCGTGCACCATGGTCCACGCTCGACGAGACGGTTGCTGACGTGGAAGCCCAGGATGGTGCCCCCGCCCGACCAGTTGAATGCATCCGTGCCTGCGTTGCCCGAACTCACCGGGCGTCTCGCTCGCTCCAGGAGCCGAACCTCTACCGGATGAAGCACCCAGCGCGTCTCGAACAGCTCCTCTTCGACCTGCCTGAGCGCCAGCCCGATCGCGAAGGAAGCCCGGTCCGCCTTCCAGTTGGCGTGGCGCCGCTGCAATTCGACCACCCAAACCTCTCTCCGGTCGCCGAGCTGTGCGAGGTAGAGCACATCCGGACGGCGACCGTCTCGTGAAGACTGTGCGTCAAGTCGGCGAAGGCCCGTCCTCGCACCTGCTGCACCTCTCTCCGGACAGAACGCAAGAAGGTCCACGAACGACTCTGGATGGGCGTGCACGACAAGACGGGCAACCTCGTCGAGACCCGTCAAGTTCCAGCGTGGCCCACCCGCTGATCTGGTTGGCGACATCACTCACACCGTGCGAAGGGGTGATTCTGCGGTTCCAATCGTTCGGAGTGCTCGCACGTTGCATCCGTTTCTCGCAGGATGTCGACATACGGGGGGTGAGTCCTCTAGGGTGTCGGGGAGGCCGGCGCGGCCGGCGGAGGTACCGGACGGGAGTGGTCTTCCGACCGCGTTGCGGGGCGATCACGCGGTCGCGGTGGCGCAAGTCCGGCCTCATCATGTGAGCTGTGGATGCCCCTGAATCTCACCTTCGGCCTGACCCTGCGCCCGTTTCAGGAGGTGGCGCTGCGCAGATTGCGGGAGCGGCTTGCGGCGGGGGAGCGGCGTCTGCATCTGGTGGCGCCGCCGGGGGCCGGGAAGACGGTGCTCGGGCTGGCTTTCGTGGTGGAGCGGGGACTTCCGGCGGTGGTGGCGTCGCCGACGTCGACGATCGCGGCGCAGTGGGTGGAGAAGTTCGAGGCGTTCGTGTCCGACCCGCTGGAGGAGGAGGGGGACGTCCGCGGGCGGGGGCTGTCGGGGCGGGGCATCGGCATGGATCCGCGCGCGGAGCCCCTGCCGGCGGTGCTGTCGGTGACGTACCAGGCGATGTCGGTGCGAGAGGGCGAGGGGTTTCACGACAATGTGCACGCGCTGTTCGAGCGGCTGGCGGAGCGAGGGGTCCGCACGGTGGTGCTCGACGAGTGCCACCACCTGAAGAACACGTGGGCGGAGGCCATCGCAGTGTTCCTCGAGCGGGTGCCGGATGCGGTGGTGCTGGGGCTGACGGCGACGCCGCCGGTGGATGCGTCGGCGGAGGAGCTCGGGCGGCACGTGGGGTTGCTTGGGGAAGTGGACCACGAGATTCCGTTGCCGGCGCTGGTGCGCAGCGGCCACCTGGCGCCGTGGCAGGACCTGGTGCAGCTCGTGGTGCCCACGGCGGCGGAAGCGGCGTACGTGGCCGGGGCGCACGCGCGGTTCCACCAGTTGATGGCACGGCTGCGCGAGCCGGGGGAGGGGCTGACGCCGCTGGGGGCGTGGCTGCACCTGGAGCTGGCGGCGATCGCGTCGGGGCGTCGGGAGGCGGAGAGCTGGACGGCGTGGCTGGCGGGGTCGCCGGACGAGGCGATCGCGCTGTGCCGGGTGCTGCTGGCGCAGGAGATGCCGATGCCGGGGGAGGCGTGGGTGATCGACGAGATGCAGGAGCCGCCGACGCTGGAGGACCAGGCGCTGGCGCTCGATCGGTATCACCGCCGGTACCTGGGCCCGTTGGCGGACGAGGGGCTGGACGGGGACGGGCTGGCGGTGGAGCCGGAAGTGCGGGAGGCGGCGGCGGGACTTCGCGAGGCGCTGCGGGAGGCGATGCGCCCGGTGGGGTATGTGCTGACGCGGCGGGGTCTGCAGCGGCGCTCGGCGGCGGTGGACCGTCTGCTGGGGTTGTCGGCGGCGAAGCTCCCGGCGATGGGGCGGGTGCTGGAGGCGGAGCAGGCGGCGCTGGGGGAGGATCTGCGCGCGGTGGTGGTGACGGACTTCGAGCGGGCGTCGCGGGGGCGGATGGCGCAGACCCTCAGCGGGGTGCTCGACCCGGAGGCGGGGGGCGCGGTGGCGGTGCTCCGGTACCTGGCGACGCATCCGGAGCTGGGGGTGCTGGACGCGGTGATGATCACGGGACAGACGCTGCTGTGCGATGCGGACGTGGGGCCGCTGGTCGTGGACGCCTTCCGGCGGCGGGCGGAGGATCACGGCTGGCGGCTGGAGGTGGAGGGGCATCCGGAGGAGGGGCATCTGTGGCGGATCGAGGGGCGCGGGGCGGACTGGACGAGCGCGCGGTACGTGCTGCTGGTGACGGAGCTGTTCGAGCGGGGGACGTTCCGGTGCATCGTGGGCACGCGGGGGCTGCTGGGGGAGGGATGGGACGTGCGCAGCGCGAACGTGCTTGTGGATCTGACGGCGGTGGCGTCGTTCGTGTCGACGAACCAGCTTCGGGGGCGTTGTCTGCGGCTGGATCCGGAGCGTCCGGAGAAGGTGGCGCACCTGTGGGACATCGTGGCGCTGGCGCCGCGGGAGGAGCGTGGGTTTGCGGACTGGTGGCGGTTCGTGCGCAAGCACTCGCACGTCCCGGGGCTGGCGGAGGACGGGGCGATCGAGAGCGGCGTGGGGCACGTGCATCCGGCGTTCACGCACCTGCCGCCGCGGGAGCTTGCGGGGATCCTCCCGGAGCTGAACGCGGAGATGCTTTCCCGTGTGGATGATCGTCGTCAGGCACGCAGGGCGTGGCGGATCGGGCAGCCGTTCCGGGGCGAGGTCGAGCAGCGGGCGGAGCTGCGGCTGACCGGGAGGGTGGCGACCGGGCTCGCCGAGGCCCGGGATCGGCGGCTGGCGATGCTCGCCGGCGCGGCGGAGCGGGAGCAGGTTCGGCTCGCGCAGGAGGAGCAGACCGCGCGCGAGGCGATGGCCGCCGAGGAGCGGGCGCTGGTCTGGCGGGCGGAGGAGGCCCGCCGCCGGGCGGCGCGGGACGTGACGCGGGCGCGG
>REDH01000169.1 GCA_007693585.1 Deltaproteobacteria bacterium | reverse complement strand
CCCGACACCCCCCACACGACTCACCCCCCCGGCACCGCTCACCCTCGCCCCACCCACCCTCGACGAGCACGGCCGCGACACCCTCCGCGCCTTCGTCCGCACACACCGCCGACCCCTCCTGCTCGCCGGCCCCCACGCCGCACCCTCCCCCGAGGACGCCGCGGCCCTCGTCGCCCTGGCCGAATCCCGGGGAGCGCCCATCCTCGGCGATGTCCTGTGCGGACTCCATGAAGGACCCTTCGCCGAACACCCCCTCCTCGTGCCCGCCGCCGAAATCACCCTCCACCCCAACGCCTTCCCCGACGTCGACGCGGTGATCCTCGCCGGACGAACCCCCGCCGCCCGCGCTCCCCTCCTGTGGCGCGCCGCACGCAGGCACCTCCCGACCCTGCGGATCGACCCCGCCGGACGCGACGACGACCCGCTCCGGCTCCCCGCACTCGTGGCGCCGGTCGGCCCCGCCGCCCTGCAGGACGCCCTCGCCGACGCGAAGCACCCCCGCGCCGTCCCACCCTCCCCCGCGCCCACCGCCGAACGCGTCAACCGCGCGCTCGATGAAGCCCTCGACCGCGGAGACCTGCCCCTCGGTGGAGCCGTCGCCCGGCTCCTCGTGCGCGCGCTGCAGGACGACGACCGCCTGCACGTCGCCTCCTCCATGCCCATCCGCGACGTCGACACCTTCGGCGGCACCACTCCCGCCCGCGCCCGCATCACCGCCAACCGCGGCGTCAACGGCATCGACGGCACCTTCGCCACCACACTCGGCCTGCGCGCCGGCGCCCGCCACGACAACGGCACCCCACGCGGGCACGTCTTCGGCCTCCTCGGCGACGTCGCCGCACTCCACGACCTCGGCGGACTGCTCGCCTGCCCCGAGGTCGACGGACCCGTCACCTTCGTCGTCGTCAACAACGACGGCGGCGCCATCTTCGACCTCCTGCCCGTGGCGCGCCTCGAGGAGCCACACCGCCGCTTCTTCCTCACCCCCCACGGTCGGTCGTTCGACGCCGTCGCGCCCGCCCTCGGCGTCCGGTACACGGCCGTGGAGAGCGCCCCCGCGTTCGCCGAGGCGCTGGCCGCGGCCCGCAAGGACCGCGACGGCGTGCGGCTGATCGAGGTGCGCGTGGACCGCGAGCAGGACATGGCGGCGCGCCGCGAAGCCGTGGCGGCGCTCGTCGCCGCCCTCGGGCACCCCGCCGACACCCCGCCGGCACCATGAGCCGGAACGATCGGCACGACTGGCCGCCCGTGCTCGCGCTCCACGGGTTCAGCGGCAGCGGCGAGGACTTCGAGCCCCTGCGCGATGCCCTGGCCGGAGAGGGCGGCGGGCCGGGCATCTTCGCGGCGCCCGACCTGCCCGGACACGGCGACGCCCCCGTGCTGCCGGATGTGGCGCCCGGGGAGGAGGCGTTCGTCGCCGCGGGAGACACGATCCTCGCGCAGGCGGAGCGGGCCGGGCTGCACCGGCCGCTGCTGCTGGGCTACTCGATGGGCGGACGGATGGCGCTGCACCTCGCCCTGCGCGCGCCACAGCGCTTTCGCGCGCTGGTGCTGGTGGGGGCGACCCCCGGCATCGCGGATCCGGCCGCGCGGGAGGCGCGCGAGGACGAGGACCGGCAGCGCGCAGCGGCCCTCGTGGCCGACGGGATCCAGGCCTTCGCCGACCGCTGGGAGCAGCACCCGATGATCGCCTCCCAGGACCGCATCGCCGAGCCGTGGCGGTCGGCGATGCGCGCACGACGCCGGCGGCAGGATCCGCGCGGGCTCGCGTGGTCCCTCGCCGCGCTGGGCACCGGCGTCATGCCGCCGCTGTGGGACCGCCTCGCCGGCCTGACCATCCCCGTGCTGCTCCTGACCGGGGAGGAGGACGCGAAGTTCACCGCGATCGCAGAGCAGATGGCGTGCCTGCTGCCCGCCGCGACCCACGGGGTGCTGCCGGGAGCGGGGCACTGCGCGCATCTGGAGCAGCCCGCGCGCGCAGCGGCCGCGCTGCGGGAGTTTGTGGGACAACTCAATCGAAAGATTTGATTGAAACGAGCTTTCTTCGATCGAAAAAAGCGATGAATGGTGCGGCATCCAACCAGCTGGCGTTCAGCGCGCTAGTTCATGGCCTGCCGGGCATGGCGATGTCGCTGCGCAGGCAGGCCCAGCGTGTCTCCCCCGCCGAACCCATGCGGGAGCCATCCGAACTGGTCTGGCTACGCCACCCACGCCGCCCGATCGCCGCGATGCTCACCCGGCGCCTCGAGGCCGTGGATGCGGCAGAAGGCGTCGAACTCCGGCCACACGCTGCGCAGGCCCACATGATCCCAGGGCTGCACGGGGCGTGCGCCGTCGAGCAGGCGGCGGACCTCGTCGCCGTGCTCGTGGGCGGGGTCAAGCCGCGTGAGCGCGAAGGCCTCGAGCACCCGCAGCGTGCGGAGCTGGCTGGCGACCAGCACCCCTTCGGCGGCGGACCGGCCCTCGCGCAGGACGCGTAGCGCGAGCGGAGTCTGGCCCATGGACAGGGCCAGCACCGCCTCCATGCTCACCGTCAGCCCCGCGCGGGCGGGCGAGAGCGTCTCCCGGGCGGTGTCCAGGTAGGCGCGGGCAGTGCCCGGATCGCCCAGGCTCCAGTAGGCCTGCGACAGCGCCAGGGCGAGGAGCTCGCGGTAGGGCAGCTCCGGGTCGTTGAGCCAGCGGCTGCCGGCCACGGCCTCGAGCATCGAAAGGGCCGCGGGCGCGTCCCCCATGCGCAGGGTCGCCACGCCTCGATTGTAGGCGATCAGCGCGTGCAGCGCGGGGTCCTCCCGCGCCTCGCCGGCGAGCGCGTCCAGGGTGCTGCACGCCTCGCGCAGGCGGCCGCTGTTGATCAGCGCCACGGCGTCGTCGTTGACGCGGATCAGGTGGCTGCGCCGCTGGGCGGTGCGCCGCACGGCGAACACCCCCCCCACGACCGCCAGACCCACTGCGCCCGTCACCACCGCCAGTCCGGCGCCGGGCAGCAGGTAGGCGAGCATGCCGGAGAGCAGCGCGGCCCCCGTGAAGGCGGACGTGGCGCGCACGACCGCCCGACGCCGGGAGACCGGCTGCAGATGGCCAGGCGCGCGCGGAACAGGGGCGGCGGGAAGATGGGAGTGCATCGCGGGCGGGAACGGGACAACAGGGGCGGGGGGAGCGCAGCGGGCGGGAAACGGCTCGGCGGCGCGGACGGAAGCGGCCGCCGATGGCAGCACGGCCGTGGACTCGGCAGGGGGGACAGCGCGGCGGGGAGGCCCCCGACGCGCCGCCGGATCAGGGGTCTTCGGCGTCGAGACCACAGGTCGAGAACGCGCGAAGATCGCAGGAAAACGTCTCCGGGTCGGGGGAAGGGCAGCAGGCGGCATCGTCGTCGGCCCACCGCTGCGCAAGCAGCCGGAGCGTGCCGTCACGGACCTCCATCGGCGCCTGCAGGTCCCGACGCTCACGCTCCCCGGCGGTCAGCACCTCGACCACGCCAAGCGCTCCATCGGCGTCCGGGTGCAGCAGGGCGATGCGCTGCACCCAGGTGTTCCCCCCCCAGGGACCCTCGATGAACCACAGCGCCACCACATGGGGCTCGCCGTCCGGCGACAGCGGCGCGAGCACCGCGTCGATCGCCGACACCGTGCCCTCCAGCTCCCGCGCGTCCCGCTCGGCGATCGCCCGGATGGCATCCGCCATCGGCGCCACCGCCTCGTCGCCGTTCACCGGCACCACCGCCGGAGCGTCGTCCACCGGAGCGTCCAGCTCCTCGTCGGCCGCACCCGCTGTCTCGTCCTCCACGGCCGCGGCGCTGACCCCGTCCTCCGCCGCGGGCGAGGCCGTCCGCGCGCGATCACAGCCCGCCGCGACAACGCCGGCGACGAATACCCCGCCCAGCAGCAGCGAGGCAGGCGCGAAGCAACGAGGGAACGGAAGGATCGGCATGCGGTTCTCCGGAGAAACGCGAACGGATGCACGGACGCGCGGCGGGAACACCCGACGGAAACCGGAGCGCATCGAGCGAAGCGAACCCCGGGCCGATGCACCGGCCATGCGGCGCGTCCCCCCACAGTCTAGCCACCCGTCCGGCGAGGGGCCAGCGGCATCCTGTTCCCGGCGTCCGCCGCCCACCCCACGCTTCGAATCGCGCCTGGCACGCCAGCCCATTTCCTCCTCGCCGCCCGGACGTCCCTCCGAACGTCTCGGCCCATCGTTTCGTCCCGCATACTGCGCTGCCACCGCCGGCTCCATGCGGCCACCGCCGCGGGCTCGACCCCCCCGCACCCCGGGCTCGCGCACCGACTCCGCTCCCGCACCCGGGGCCTTGCGCACCCCCCGTCCCGCGCCCATCCCTCCCCTCCGGCGCCGAGACCCACGAGCACGACCACCCCGCGAGCGACCCATGACCACCACCGACGGCCCGCGCGCCACGACCCGCAGCACCGCCCCGCAGCGCCGCCTCTTCTTCTTCCACGGCCTCGAGAGCGGACCCCACGGCTCCAAGTACCGCTCCCTCGCCGAGACCTTCGCCGTCGAGTCCCCCGACTTCCAGGGCATGGACATCGACGAGCGCCTCGAGCGAGCCATCGCCCTCACCGAAGGACTCGAGGACATCGTCGTCGTCGGCTCCTCCTTCGGCGGCCTCCTCGCCACCCTGCTCCACGACCGCCACCCGGAACGCTTCCACGGCGTCGTCCTCCTCGCCCCGGCCCTCCACCTGGAGGTCGCCACCCGCATCCGCCGCATGCCCCCCGAAGGCCGCCTCCACGTGATCCACGGCATCGACGACGACATCGTGCCCCTCGACGCCGTCGTCCGCTTCTGCGCCGCCCACGGCCACGCCGTCACCGTCGTCGAGGACGATCACCGCCTCGGCGCCTCCCACCCGCGCATGATCGCCTGCGTGCGCGACCTCCTGCGCGCCTGAACCCCGACCCTCCCCTCCTGCACGAGCACCGCCGCACGAGCACCGCCGCACGAGCACCGCCGCAGCACGTCCGCCCTCCAAGCACCTTGCCCTCCGCCCGCGCATCGTAGACACCCCCGCGGACGGCGGACGGGCACACCGCGTACACGAGCGATGGCACAACACACCGCATCGGCAACCCCCCACGGCCTCCTCCCCGAGGGCCCCACCCCATCCCCGGCCCCAGGCTCGGCGCCCTCGCGTCTTTCCCTGTGGTGGATGGCCGCGCGCCCCAAGACCCTCAGCGCAGCCGCGGTTCCCGTGCTCGTGGGCGTCGCCGTCGCCCTCCTCGATGGCCTCTTCCGACCCCTCCCCGCCCTCGCCGCCCTCCTCGGCGCGTTCCTGATCCAGGTCGGCACCAACCTCGCCAACGACTACTACGACTTCAAAAAGGGCGCCGACACCGAGGAGCGCCTCGGACCCACCCGCGTCACCCAGGCTGGACTCATCGCCCCCGATGCCGTCTTCCGCGCCATGGTCCTCACCTTCGCCGCCAGTGCCCTCGTCGGCCTCTACCTCGTCTGGATCGGCGGCTGGCCCATCGTCGTCATCGGCCTCCTCTCCATCGCCAGCGGCGTCGCCTACACCGGCGGACCCTGGCCGCTGGGCTACAACGGGCTCGGCGACCTCTTCGTCTTCGTCTTCTTCGGGCTCGTCGCCACCGTCGGCACCTACTGGGTCCAGGCCCTCGAGTGGTCCTGGCTGGCCCTCGCCGCCGCCGTCCCCGTCGGCCTGCTCTCCACCGCCATCCTCGTCGTCAACAACCTCCGCGACGCCGACACCGACGCCCTCGCCGGCAAGCGCACCCTCGCCGTCCGCTTCGGAAAGCCCGCCGCCCGCGCCGAGTACGTCGCCCTCGTCGTCCTCGCCTTCGCGTCCGCCGGACTCGTCGCCTGGCTCGCCGCCTCCCCCTGGCCCCTGCTCAGCCTGCTCGCCTTCCCCCTCGCCATCCGGGGCGTCCGCAGTGTTCTCCGCGACGAGGGACCCGTCCTCAACGACACCCTCGCCCTCACCGCGAAGCTCCTCGCCCTCCATGGCCTCCTCCTCGCGGTCGGCATCGCCCTCCCGGCCCTCGCAGGAGCCCCGTGAACAGCCTCTCCTGGCAGACCCGCCGTGTGTCCCTGCCCTTCCGGACCCCGTTCCGGTTCGGGGATCGGACGATCGAGCGCCGCGACAGCGTCCTGCTGCGGGTGTGCTTCGACGACGGGTGCGCCGGGGAGGGCGAGGCCGCGCCGCTGCCGGGCTTCATCGACGCGCCCACCGGCGCCATCGAGGCCGCCTGCGCGCTCCTGCTCGGCCACGCGGTCCGCAACCCCGCCCTGCGCACGCGCGATCGCGCCGTCTTCGGCGGACCGGTCGGGCTCCTCGCCGCGGTCGAGCGAGCCTGGGACAGCGCCCGACACGACGCCGCGGGGCTCGCCTCCTCGGGCGCGCTGCGCCTCGCCCGGGCAGCCATCGAGACCGCCCTCGCCGACGCCGCCGCCCGCAGCGAAGGCGTGCCCCTCGCGCGCTGGCTCGCCCCCGGCGCCGCCAGCGAGGTGGCGCTCAACGGCACCCTCGGTCGTGGCTCCGCCGCCGCCCGCCTCGATGCCGCCCACGCCCTGCGCGACGAGGGCTTCCACACCCTCAAGGTGAAGCTCGCCGCCGGCTCCGGCCTCGCCGCCGAGGCCGCCGCCCTCCAGCGGATCGCCGACGACTGCCCCGGGATCGTCCTGCGCTTCGACCTCAACCGTACCCTCCCCGAACGCTCCATCCGCGAGCTCGACACCCTGCTCGGGCTCCCCGTCCAGTACGTCGAGGAGCCGGTGGTCGGCGACGCGGCCGCCCTCGCCCGCGCAGCGCGGCGCTGCGCCGTGCCCCTCGCCGCCGACGAATCCCTCCTCGAGGAGCCCACCCCCGACAGCGCCCTGCTGCAGGCCGGCCTCGCATTCCTCGTGCTCAAGCCCAACTTCCTCGGCGGGCCGCTCTCCACCCTGCGCCGCGCCCGTCTCGCCATGGCCGCCGGATGCCAGTGCACCGTCACCACCGCCCTCGACAGCGCCGTCGGGCGGGCCATGGCCCTCCACGTCGCCGCCGCCCTCGAGGGCGAGGGCGGCGGCAGCGGCGCCCACGGCCTCGCCACCGCGCGCTTCCTCGCCTCCGACGTCGCCGCAGGTCCGCTCCCCGCCGCAGGGCGTCTTGCCGTGCCCGCACTGCCCGGCCTCGGCCTCGACCACGCGGTCCCCGGGTGCCGGTCATGAGCGCCCCCGGCCTGCTGCGGTGGCTCGGCGACCGTGCCACGGCGAACGCCGGTGGCGCGGCCCTCGTGCAGCCCGGGCGCGGGACCCTCGCCTGGGGTGAACTGGCGTTCGCAACCGTGCTCCTCGACGACGCGCTGCGCGACGCCGGGATGGGCCCGGGCACCCGCGTGGCGCTTCGGACGGAGCGGCCGCAGGTGCCGCTCGTGGCCCTCCTCGCCAGCGC
>REDH01000158.1 GCA_007693585.1 Deltaproteobacteria bacterium | reverse complement strand
TCCTCGGACGCGGCGGCGGACGCGGGCACGAGGAGGGTCAGCAGCACCGCGATGGCGAGCACACCACGGCAGAGCAGGGACATGGCAGGACGGACAGGAGGCATGGACAACCGGCACGGGAGAACGAGACGGGTGGAGGGGACACTCCGCAGGAGCGCACCGCACCCCATTGAACACCCCCGCAGGCGCCGACGCCAGTTCCGCGGCGCACGGCGAGGAGGCGCCCGGCCCCTCGCTCAGTCCTCCTGCGCCTGGGCGCGCACCTTGCCGAAGCCGAAGGTGGCCTGCTTGCCCACATGGAGCGTCTCGGCGAGGCGCCACAGGCCATAGAGGTCGGGGACGACGTGGTCGAAGGTCACGCGGCCCAGGAGTCCCTCCATGGGCACGCGGCGAGAGGCCCGCTGCGAGTAGCGCTCGAAGCGTTCGGGAACGAGGTCGGCGTGCACCACGCGCGCCAGCCCGGCGACGCGGCGGAGGTGCTGGTGATCGAGTCCGGAGGGACGGTCCTCGAAGGAGAGGTGCATGCGGTCGAAGCGGTCGAGGAGGCGGGCGGTGAACGCCTGGGGGTCGACGTGCTCGGCGGTGCGCCCGTTCGACACGAGCTGCAGGGGAGTCTCGAGGTGGAGGGTGACGCGCCCGGCTTCCGGGAGGGCGCGGGAGCGGGCCGGGGTGAGGGTGCGGACGCCGATGGGGGTGGAGGCGGAGAGGGTGTCGTTGGCGTAGAGGAGCATGGCCTCGCCCTGCCGGTCGACGGACGAGGCGCGGACGAGGCGGAAGGTGGCCCGGCCGCGCCCGAGTCCGCGGGTACCGGCGGTGGCGACGGCCTGAATCAGCCAGGGGACGAAGTCGAGGCCGGGGCCGAACACATGCACCCGGAAGGCGAGGCGATCCCCGGGGAGATAGCGGGTCCGGTTGCCGTACTGCACCGGGTCGAGCACCCAGGGGCGCGGAGCGTCGGCAAAGCGCTTCGGGAGATCGGCGGGTGGCTCCGGCGGGCTCTCCCACAGGCGTCCGTACGCACACACGGCGTACTGTGGGCAGCCCTCGCAGGTGGGCGCTCCGGTGATGCAGGCGCGTTCGCGCAGCGCCCCCCCGATGGCGCCGCGCAGGGTGGCGCCGGCGTAGCGGGGGAAGACGGCTTCCTGCTCGGCGCGCAGCTCGAACTCGACGGTGGCCACGCGCAGGGCCGGAGCGGGGTGGTCGGGATCGGCAAGCAGCATGGGCAACCTCGGGGGGCCAACGGTGGGGGCCAGAGGAGTGCGGAGGGTTCCCGAGGTGGGGGCCGGCGTCAAGGACAGGGTGCTGCGAGGGAGATCGACGACGAATCTGTCCGCAGCCTCTGGCGCACCGCGTTGCGGAAATCGAGCGAGTCGGCACGTAGCGTGCCGCACTATCGTACAGCATGGTCTGAGAGGCGCCGCAACATGCCGTGATTCGAGGCACGGAACGGCGCAGGGATCACGCGCGGAGGGAGATCACGCAAGTGACTTGTCGGATCGAAAGGGCGCAGGGTAGACTGGCTGCACAGTCCCCCTTGACGCACATCCTCCGCCCGGCGGGGGGGGTGGGTGTGCACGGCTTGATGAAGCACCTTCGCTCCGGGACCCTGTCATGACCACAGAACGCACCATGTGCACGACCAGCTGAAGAGAACCATGCAATCGTATCTCCTTCTCGTCCACGTCGGTCCCGTCCAGGACTTCATCGCCACGGCTCGGCGCTGCCGTGATCTCTGGTACGGCTCGCACCTCCTCAGCGAGGCCTCGCGGACGGTCGCCACGGCGCTCGGAGAGACCGCGGATGCCACACTGATCTTCCCCGGCAGGCTGGATCTGGACGCCGGCGGCACCGTCAGTGTCGCCAACAAGATCCAGTGTCGTCTCGACGGGCTGGACGCCGAGGGCGTGCGCAGCGTCGCGGAGCGGGCTCGCACCGCGCTGGACGACTGGATGGACGGCCTGAGCAGCGGCATCTTCGAGCGCGTGCAGCGGGAGCTTGGCGCCGAGCACCAGTCGCTTTTTCTCCGGGAGCGCGCGGAACAGCACCTCGTGGATCTCTTCGAGTTCTACTGGATCGCCGTGCCGATCGCGGACGAGAGCGCCTACCCCGCAGCACGCAAGGCGGGGGATCGCCTGCTCGCCGCCCGCAAGAACACCCGAGACTGGGAGAGCGCCCGCGAGAAGGTTCAGGGCGTACCCAAGTCGTCCCTCGACGGCATCCGCGAGTCGGTCATCCATGAAGACGCCTTCGGCACGCACGCTCGGCTTCCGGCTGCGCGACGACGAAGCACCTTCGGCGTCCGAAGCGAGGAACGGCTGTGCGGTGTAGGCCTGCTGAAACGCCTGGGCCTCCCCCGGGACGAGGACGCGGGCGAAGGTGCAGCCCCCGTCTTCCACAGCAGCTCCCACATGGCCTCCGCTGGAGTCCGGACGGCGATCGCACGCAGCGACGAGGCTCGCGTGGCCTGGGAACACTTCGTCCTGGAGCTCGGCGAACACCTTCCCGGGTACCCCGACATGCGGATCCGCGCCCGGTCCGGGCCCTCCCAGACACTCACCTGGACCCATGTGCCGCACGACGGCCCCTCCGGGGAACCCGTCGAGGTCCCCTTCGTACTGCCCCTGCCCGGTGGGGACCCGGAGCGCGGACTGGACGGCGTGCTGCTCTACCGCGAACGTCTCGAAGCACTGTGGGCGGACTTCGCCGACGAGGGGCGTCACCGGTCAAGCCGATTGCCCCGAAGCCTGGAACAGCGGCAACGCGATGTGCTGAAGGCAGCGGGAATCGGAGACCCCGTGCCGTACTACGTCATGCTCCTCGCCGACGGCGACCGCATGGGCGCCGCCATCGATGCCCTCGCCGAACACGCCGGCGCTCAGGCCCAGGACCGGCACCGTGCGCTGAGCGAGGCGCTGGATGCGGAGTTCGCCTCGCGCTGCGACGGGATCGTCCGGCAGCACGGTGGCTCACTGCTCTACGCCGGCGGCGACGACGTCCTCGCCCTCCTGCCCCTCGGCACCGCACTCGACTGCGCTCGAGCCCTGCGCGACCGGTTCGCGACAGCGATGGACGGACTCTTTCCGGATGAGGTCTCGACGCCGACCCTCTCCGTGGGGCTCGCCATCGTGCATCATCTCGAACCGCTCTCGCGCGTGCGCGCCTACGCCAAACAGGCCGAGAAAGCCGCCAAGCTCGAAGGCCGCAACAACCTCTCTGTCCTGCTGAAGAAGCGCGGAGGAAGCCCCCGGCTCGTCACCGGCACCTGGGACCCCCCGGACAGCACGCAGCCGCTCGACGCGCGGCTGGCCGAGTGGGCCGGAATGCTCCGCGAAGGCAAGCTGCCCAGCCGCCTCGCCGGGCGACTCGAGGAGGCCATGGCACCGCTGCGCGTCACCTTGCCCAACGACTCGGACTCCGATCCGAAGGCGTTCGAAGAGGTCGTCCGCAGCCTCGTCCGACTGACCGCTTCCCGGCGCAACGAACGGGGTGGGGGCAAGCCGGTCACCGCGCTCGCGAAACGGGTCGAACGGCTCTTCGACAGCGTCCTGGCCCAGCTGGGCCGCAGCGACGCCACGACGACCGCCACCCCCCTCGATGCCGTGGACCGGATGGTCGACGAGCTGCGCATCGCCGAGCTTGTGCGCGATGCCTGGAACGAAGCGTTCGGCCGGCCCGAACCATCCGACGACCACGACGAACCCAGCCAGGAGGCGAGCGCATGAAGTCCTGGAGCATCCTCCCGCGAGACGGCGCCCTCTTTCGGGACGCACGACCCTTCACCGGCACGGCCGGAGCCTTCTCCATGCCCATGCCCTGGCCCTCCACCGTGGCCGGCTTTGCCCGCTCCCGCATCGGCATGCAGCCCGACGGGACGTTCGGTCTCAAGCCCGACGATGCCAGACAGATCGCCGTGCAGGGCCCATGGCTGGCTGAACTGACTCCCGACGGACAGGTCGGCACCCACCTGTTTCCCGCTCCCGCAGACGCAGTCTTCTTCCCAGCGGATGCCGGCCATCCGAACCGGCTCGCGCGACGGCGCATCGAGCTGCTCGATCCACCCGAGAGCGACGCATGGCTCTCCGATCTTCCCAAAGGCCTGCGCCTCGCAGGATTCCGTGACCTCGTGTCCGCAGATCCCGGCAAGCCCGCCACCGGACCGGCCTTCTGGACCGCCCGCGCGCTCGGTGAGTGGCTCGCACGGCCCACCACCGCCGACGAGGTCGATGCGTCCGCTCTGGGCATTCCCGCCCTGGACGAGGATGAACGCATCCATGTCGCCATCGATCCAGATCACCAGACCGCGAGCGACGGCAAACTCTTCTCCACGGTGCAACGCCACTTCGTCCGGGCCGAGAACGGCACGATCCGCCAATTCGGGCTCGTCTGCCGCACCGACCGGGTCACGCATCACGAGCGCATGGGAGAGGGACCCGGAACCCTCGGCGGTGAACGTCGCCTGAGCCTCGTGCACGCCCTGCCCGACGACGACGTCGCGCTCCCCCTCGACGACAGCATCTCCGGCCCCCTGCTCCGCATCGTCCTCCTCACCCCGGGCCTCTTCGCGGAAGGCTTCGCGCCCACCCGGGAACTGGGCGAGCGAGCCAGCGTTGTCGGCGCCTGCGTGCCCCGCTTCCACGCCGTCAGCGGCTGGTCGTTCGAACACCGCGGCCCCAAGCCGTCCCGACGCATGGCCCCCGCCGGCAGCGTCTACTGGCTGGAGTTCGCGAGCGCATCCGACGCCCGGGCCTGGGCGGAGGAATCCCACTTCACCTGCCTGGCCAGCGACGCGCAGGATGCGCGCGACGGCTTCGGGCTCATCGCCGTGGGGAACCCATGAGCACGCCATCACCCGCACCGATCCGGCTCGACCAGAGCCGCATCACCACCCTCGAAGTCCCCTTCCGCTTCCTGACCTGGGTCTTCGGCGGAGGCGTGAAGCACAACCCCAACACCACCGACAGCATGGAACCCATGCGCCCCTTCGACCCGGTCACCCCGGTCCGCTCCAGTGGCGTCCGCGGCCAGCTGCGCTTCTGGTGGCGCGCCACCACCGGCGCCCGATTGGGCTCCCTCGGGGAGCTCAAGCGCCGGGAAGCCGAGGTCTGGGGCGGCATCTGGGGAGGAGAGCCGACCCACGGGAAGGTCGGGCTGACGGTGGAGAAGACCGGCGGAGACAACCCGACACCTGTCCCCACCTTCCAGTGGGGACGCTCGAACTTTCCGCGACCCACCAACAAGGCGGACGGCATCGCCTACGGCGCGTTTCCCATGCGACCACAGGGCAACATCGGAGATGGCGAGGAGGATGTCCGCTCCGTGTTGTGGGACCATGGCGACCTCCGGTATCGCCTCCTGCTGACCGTCCCCCCCGAGCTGAATCAGGAAATTCGCCTTGCCGTCAGCGCCTGGCTCGCCTTCGGCGGCTATGGCGCTCGACTCACCCGCGGCTTCGGCGCCGTCGCCCTGGACGAGAACGCAACGCAGACCGGTCTTCAGGACGATCCGGATGCGGTCCTCGAGTCCATTCGACGGCTTGAGCCTCCACGACTCAAGGGTGTGCCGGCCATCGACGCCAACCCCGAGCGGTTCCAGAGGGCCAGAGCCCGCAGTACCCCCATCGAAGGCTGGAAGGCCGCAATCCAGAATCTCCAGCAGTTCCGACAGGGTCTGAACCTCGGCCGGAACAAGCCTGGCCCGAACGCACGACACGGCGTCCCTGCAGGACGAAGCCGCTGGCCAGAGCCCGATGAATTGCGCCGAGTCACACGGCGAAGCGATCCGGATCACCGCCAACCCGTCAACCAGGGCGGTGCCTTTCCCCGCGCGGACTTCGGACTGCCCATCATCTTCCACTTCAACAGCAATCAGGATCCGCCGGAACAGACGCTCCAGATCGATCGGACCACCGATCGCCTGCCCTCTCCAGTGATCCTCAACGTGACCCGTGGCGGCGAACCGATCGCCCTCTGGCTCCGGAACGCAGACGCCCCCGAGGAACTCCATCTGAAGGGTGCCGACACCAGCGTGCGCAAGACCGTCAGCGAAAAACGCCTCCAGGAACTCGCTCCGCACCACCAGAAGCTCATCGACCCCTCTCCGGTCGCCGCCTTCCTGAAGCACTTCTCCTGACCTGCCGACTCCCCCATCCCGAGGTACATCCGCCATGTCCGCAAGACTTCTCTTCATCCATTGTCTCAGCCCGCTTCATGCGGGCACCGGCCAGAGCATCGGCGCGGTCGACCTCCCCATCGCCCGAGAGGTCTCCACCGGCCTCCCCTTCCTCCCGGGACCGTCCATCAAGGGCAGCCTGCGGGACGCCGCACGCACGAGACTCGACAGCCCCGACGACGTCATCCGCCTCTTCGGACCGGAGACCGCCAACGCCGCGGACCACGCCGGTGCCCTGGCCTTCGGCGACGGAAGACTCGTCTGCATGCCCGCCCGCTCCATCCATGGCACCTTCGCCTGGGCGACCTCCCCGATGCTCATGCAACGACTCCTGCGCGATGCGCTCGAGGCTGGTCTCGCACCTCCGCAGGAAGCCAGAAGCCTCGCTGTCAAGTCCATCGGACAGGCGCGAACCACCGACTCCTGCATCGTCCAGAAGAACAACCGGATCATCTTCGAAGACCTCGACTTCTCCTCCAGCCCATGCGCCACCACCACCGCGCTCGCGGCCTGGCTCGCCCCCCTCATCTTCGACTCCGAAGGCGAACAGGCGGCCTTCCGCAGCCGCTTCGTCGTCCTCAATGACGACGCCATGAGCTTCCTCTCCCGTCACGCCGTCGATACGGTCACCCGCGCCAGCATCGACCCCGAGACCAAGACCGTGAAGCGAGGGCAGCTCTGGACCGAGGAGAACCTCCCCACGGAGTCGATCCTCGCCGCCCTGGTAGCCGATATCCCCGTGCTCGCCAGACGATGTGAAGGAGGCGTGTTCCCCCGCCTGCAGACCCTCTGCAAGCAGACCGTGCAGTTCGGAGGTCACGCCACCATCGGACGCGGACGATGCAACGTCAGGATGCAGGGAGGTGACCGATGAGCCAGCGCGACATGGCCGCCAGGGCGCTCAAGGCCGTCGAAGCCATCCGGCGCGACACCGGGCGCAACACCAAGCTCAAGACCCTCTGCATGAAGACCCCGGCCCTGCTGCAGCAAAGCGGGCTCGCCCAATCGGTCGTCTTCCTCCGCTCGCGCGAAGTCGCCAGCGCCATCGGAGAAACCTACCTCAACCACCTCGTCGCCACCATGGGCAGCGAAGCGATCAGCACCACGCAGCAACTGCAACGGCGAGCCCTCGAGGAGACGGACCTCTCCAGCTACATCGCCCTCACCAGCGAAGCCCAGAACGCGGCTGCGTGGCTTCGCCGATTCGCGCAGATCGAGCTGGCCGATGTTCTGGAAGAGGAGAGGCAAGGCGATGAGTGATCGAT
>REDH01000088.1 GCA_007693585.1 Deltaproteobacteria bacterium | reverse complement strand
GCTGGGCGGTCCCTCGGCCGCCGCGCGGTCCCGGGCCGCCCCGCACGGGCGGTCTTGCGGCGGCGCAGCAGCGGGCGCCGCACCCGGGTTGGCGATCGCCCCGCGGGCTGTGGATGAGGCCGGCGAGAACGGGCCCTGCAGGAGGCTTCCACCTGGTCCATCCGGCACCGCGTCGAGCCCGCCGACCGGGGTCATCAGGGGCAGGTCGAAGGCTGGTGCCGGCTCTGCGGCGAGGCCCTGCGTGTCGCCGGTGCCCTGGTCGTTCGCAGCGGCGGCGACGGGGACTTGCGCATCGTGCGTGCCCTGGTCTTTTGCAGCGGTGGAGGCGGAGGCTCGCGGGTCGTGCGTGCCCTGGTCGTTCGCGGCGCTGGCGACGGGGACTTGCGCATCGGGTGTGCCCTGGTCGTTCGCGGCGGTGGCGACGGGGACGTGCGCATCGGGTGTGCCCTGGTCGTTCGCGGTGGAGCTGTCGCTCGCATCCGTGTTGTCCTGGTCGTCGACGGTGGCTTCGGTCCGGGGCTGTCCGGAGGGCGGGTCGTTCGAGGGAGCGAGGACCGGGCCGGTGTCGGGGGCGCTGGTGTCGAGTGGACGGGTGTTGCCGGAGCCCGTGTCGAGGGGTCGGGTGGTCGACGCGGCGGAATTGCGCTCCGGGTGCAGGGCGGCGGTGCCCGCGCGTCCGGGTGGCCCGGTCGCGTCTTCCGCAGCGGAGGCGGGGTCGGACGCGTCCGGGCGGAGGGGTCGGGTGGTCATCGGGAACGACTCCTTCCGGAGCAATCCGGCCGGGGGGCAACGGTCACCCGAGGGTCACCGTTCGGAATCGTCGGGGAGGCGACCCCGGAACGTATGGCGTTCGTGGTCGGGAGCCTGCCCGTCGAGAGCAGAGAGGGGGCGGCAGCATCCGTCAAGGCTCACAGTCGCATCGCGGCGCAAGGGGTCCGTCGGGCTTCTCCTCGCCGGGTGGCCCGGCGTGCGTGGATGCAGGGGTTCGACGCATCGCGCGCGCCCGATGTTCACCCGGATGGCGATCGAGTCCGGGTCGTCCGCCGCCGGCGCGCGGGCGATACGCTCGTGCCATCGCGTGGCGGGGGAGCGAGGTGTTTGGACGAGCGACGCGGGCAACCGGTGCTTCTCGGCAGGCGGGCTGTCCGCCGGCTCCGGGTGCTCTCGGTCCGGCGTTGTGCTCTGCGCGGTCCGGTCAGGCGTTGGCTGCTCCGCGGACGCCGGGTGCTTCCTGCCCGGTGGCCTCGACCCAGTCTGCGTAGCCGCGCCCGTACATGTGGACCTCTCCGTCGCCGACGTGGAGCACGCGGTTGGTGGTGTCGGCGAGGAACTCGCGGTCGTGGGACACGAGGAGCATGGTTCCGGAGTACTTGCCGAGCGCTCGGCGGAGCATGGCCTTGGTGTCCATGTCGAGGTGGTTGGTGGGTTCGTCGAGGACGAGGAAGTTGGGCGGGTCGTAGAGCATCCGTGCGAGGACGAGGCGGGCCTTCTCGCCGCCGGAGAGGAACCGAACCTGCTTGTCGACGTCGTCGCCGGTGAAGAGGAAGGCCGCGGCGAGGTTGCGCAGGGTGCCGGTGTTCGACTGGGGGAAGGCGTGCTCGAGGGTCTGGAGCACGGTGCTCTCGGCGTCGAGGAGCTCCATGCTGTGCTGGGCGAAGTATCCCATGCGGAGGCTGGCGCCGGGGGTGACGGTGCCCGCGTCGGGTTCGATGGCGCCCGTGACCAGCTTGAGGAGGGTGGACTTGCCGGCGCCGTTGACCCCCATGACGCACCAGCGCTCCTGCCGCCGGATGGTGAGGTCGAGGTCGCGGTAGAGGACGCGGGGCCCGTACGCCTTGCCGACGCCCTCGAGCCGGACCACGTCGTCGCCGCTGCGCGGCGGGTCGCGGAACGCGAACTCGGGGACGACGCGCCGGCGCGGGGGTTCGAGCACGTCGATCTTCTCGAGCTTCTTCACCCGGGACTGCACCTGAGCGGCATGGCTCGCCCGGGCCTGGAACCGGGCGATGAAGGCCTTTTCCTTGGCCAGCATCGCCTGCTGGCGCGCGGCCTGCGCGTCGCGCTGCGCGTCGGCGAGCTCGCGCTGCGCCACGTAGAACTCGTAGTCGCCGCTGTAGGAGACGAGGTCCCCACCGTCGATGTCGACGACGCGGGTGACGAGCCGGTTGAGGAAGGTGCGGTCGTGGCTGGTGATGACGACGGCCCCCGCGAAGTTCCGCAGGAACTGCTCGAGCCAGAGGATGCTCTCGATGTCGAGGTGGTTGGTGGGCTCGTCGAGCAGGAGGGCGTCGGGTTGCATGAGGAGGATCCGCGCCAGCGCGACGCGCATCTTCCAGCCACCGGAGAGGTCGCCCACGTCGCTGTTCATGCGGCCGTCGTCAAAGCCGAGCCCGGCGAGGATCTCCCGCGCGCGGCTGTCGAGCCCGTAGCCGTCGAGCTCCTGGAACCGCGCCTGGACCTCGCCGTAGCGGGTCACGAGGCGGTCGAGCTCGTCGCCGCGCTCCGGATCCGCCATCGCCGTCTCGAGCTCGGCGAGCTCCGCGCCAAGGGAGGAGACCTCTCCGGCCCCGGCGACGGTCTCGGCGAGCACCGAGCGCCCGGCCATCTCGCCCACCTGCTGGTCGAAGTAGCCAATGGTGACGCCGCGATCGACGATGACGTCCCCGCCGTCGGGGGGCTCCTGCCCCACGATCATGCGGAAGATGGTGGACTTTCCGGCGCCGTTGGGCCCGACGAGCCCCACCTTCTCGCCGGCGTGCACGGCCATGGACGCGTCCATGAGGAGGATCTGTCGTCCGTGGGCGCGGGAGATGCTGTCGAGTCGGATCATGGGGTTCCGTGTGGCGTGGGCGGGGGCCCGGGCGGCGCGGTTCGGGACGCCCGGGGACGGCGCGGCGCAGCGGGGGACATGGGTCGGGGTTTGCGGTCGTGGCGCGCGCGGTCGTGGCGTCACGGCCCGCGCGACGCGAGGCGCCGGGGTGGTGTGCGCATCCGTGTGCGCCTCCCCGTGCGCAGCGGGGTGTGCCGTGGTTGCGCCGTCCCCGCAAGGGGAGAACGTGGGTGGAGTCATGGTCTGCGTGTCGGGAGGGCGGGTGTGCGCGCGGAGGTTCCGGGGAGGCCCGTGATGGGACGGCGGCGGGCGGTGTGCGGCGGAAAATCCTGCGCGGGGGTGGGGGGGCGTTGACAGGCGACCGCGGCGGGAGCAGACCGTCCGGCGTCTGGGTGGAGCGGCCAGGAGGGCAGGATGTCGGACGTCGGGTGGAGCGAGGTGGAGCGGGCGCTGCGGCGGGAGCTGGTGGAGGCGGGGCGCGTGCTGGCGGCGGCGGAGCTGAACGCGGGGTTTTCCGGCAACATGACGGCGCGGCTGCCGGACGTGGAGGTGCTGGTGACGCCCTCGGGCCGGGCGAAGGGGGACCTGCGGCCGGACGACATCATCCGCGTGCGGGCGGACGGCGAGCGCGTGGGGCCGGGGCACGGGGCGGTGTCGAGCGAGCTGGCGATGCACCTGGCGATCTATGCGGCGGTGCCGGACGTACAGGCCATCGTGCACGCGCATCCGGTGACGGCGTCGGCGGTGGCGCTGGTCGAGGAGCGGGTCAACCTGTGCATCACGGCGGAGGCTGCGGCGCTGCTGGGCCCGACGGTGCGTGTGCCGTATGTGCGTCCCGGCACGGCGGCGCTCGGCGAGGCGTGCGCGGCTGCGGCGCTGCTGGGTCCGACGCTGCTGCTGGAACACCACGGGGCGGTGACCACGGGGCACGACGTGCGTGACGCGACGGCGCGGATGGAGACGCTGGAGCATGTCTGCCGGGTGTGGGCTGCCGCCCGCGCGCTGGGGGCGGCGCATCCGCTGCCGGACGAGGAGTCCCGCGCGCTGCGCGCGCTGTTCGGGTACGACGCGGCGCTCCCGGTGGAGGTGTTTCGGGCGGGGGAGGAGTAGGGGGCGGGGGCAGTAGGGGCTCGGCGTCCCGGAGCGGGCTCGGCGTCCCGGAGCGGGCTAGGTGAACGGGGGCTGACTTCCGGGTGGCTGGGGCTGCGTTCCGGTCGAGGGCTGTGGGGGGGCACCCGGAGTGGATTGTCCGTTCGGGGTGGCTCCGGGGGGAGCTGCGCCCTGCAGCCCCGCTCCGGCGCTCTGCGCGGTCGGTGCCTGCGGTGCGCTGCGGAGCAGGCCGGGGACGAAGTAGCCGAAGGCGAGGAAGACGATGCCCATGCCCATGAGGGCGAGCACGCGCCAGATGGTCTCGAGGCCCTGCAGGTCCACGAAGAGGACCTTGAAGACGAGCAGGGCGAGGATGCCGAGCCCGGTGCGCACGAAGAGGCGGTTGTGGGTGCGCAGGCCGTGGGTGAGGGCGACGAGGGTGGCGAAGGCCCACAGCACGCTGGAGAGGACGGGGCCGTGCGGGAGGGCGTGCATGGCGCCGGCCACGCCGAGGAGGGTGCCGAAGGTGGCGAGGACCGCGTGCAGCCCGACGCTGGGGGCGTGGCGGACGGCGAGGGCGGTGAGGACGAGGATGGCCGAGGCGACGAGCCACATGAGGCGGAGTCCGCCCGGGCGGGGGTCGCCGTCGAGGTGGGGGGCGATCTGGAAGAAGATCCAGTGGAGGGCCACGGTCGTGCCCAGCCAGGCCGGGACGTGGAGGCCGGCGCGGCGCGGGTCCGCGGCGAGGCGGTGGAGACCGAGGGCCACGGCGAGGAGCCCGACCACCCAGCCGCTGGTGTGGAGGCTGCCGGCGAGGCCGGTGAGGAGCGCGGCCAAGCCGAGGGCGCCGAGGAGCTCGTGGAGTTCCGGGGGGGCGTCTTCGGCGAGCCGGGTGCGGCGTGCGGCGAACGCGAGGAGCAGGAAGGCCGCGGCCAGCGCGAGGCCGATGGCGGCGGGTTCGCGGGTCTCGGCGCGACCGATGCCGTCGAGGGCCCAGAGGGCGAAGGGGAGGGCGATGGCGAGCCACTCGAGGTCGCGGGCGGCGCGGACGTCGCGCCGGGCGAAGAGGAGCTGTCCGGCGAGGACGATGGCCACCGCACCCCAGAGGGCGATGCGGAGCGCCGTGGGGAGGGTGCCGTGCTCGGGGAACTCGAGGACGATGACCGCGGGGATCGCCACCACGAAGGCGGCGGTGACCCAGGGCAGCGTGCGCACGGCGCGCGCCGGGGCGGCGGCGGTGGCGGCCGCGGGAATGGCGAGCAGGGCGAGGAAGGGGAGGGTGGCGGTGTCGGCGAGCGTTTCGCCGAGGTGGGAGAGCAACCAGACGGCGGCACCGCCCGCGCCGAGGAGGGGGGTGGCGAGCCGGGTGCCGGCGGAGAGCGCGACGGCGAGGAGAAGGACGAGCAGGGTGAGCCACCAGGCGGCGCCTGCGGACAGCAGGCCGTACCACAGGGACGCTGCGCCGAGGGTCACGACGAGGGCGATGGTGCCGCCGGAGTGCATCAGCGAGGCGAAGAGCGGGCGGGTCTTCTGGCGGAAGAGGCCGATGGCGAGGAGGACTCCACCGAGGAGGCCGCCGGTGGTGACGCGGGCGACTTCGTCGAGCCAGCCCTGCTCGACGGAGTAGCGGAAGAGGTAGGCGAGGCCGAGGGCGAGGAGGAAGACACCGGCGCGGAGGACCCAGCGCTCGGTGCCGGCGCCGTCGGGGGCGGGGGCAGTGTGCTGAGCGCTCTGCGGTGGCTGCGCGTTCTGCGGCTGCTGCACGGGCGGAGCGGGCCATCCGGCGTGGGCGGGAGGGGAGGTCCATCCGGCGTGGGGCTGAGGTGCGGGGGTGCCTGGAGCCGGGGAGGTCCATCCGGCGTGGGGCTGAGGTGCGGGGGTGCCTGGAGCCGGCGCGCGGCCAGCGGGGTGCGGCCCGCTGTGGGCGGCGGCGTGCGTGGCCGCGGCGGTCGGTGGACCGCTCCACCCGCCGCCTTCGCCTTCGCCTGCAGCGGCGTGTCCGGCGCCGGGTGGGCTTTCCCCGCTGTGCGGCGCACCCGGCTGCGCCGGTGCGCCGCCCTCGAGGGTCTGCAGCCGCCAGGTGAGCCAGTGCACCTGCTGCTCGAGTGCGTGCAGCCGCGCGAGGGTGGCGGGGTCAGAGCCGGCCTCAGGGGGCGGGGCGTTCGTGCTGCTTCCTGCGGGGGGAGCGGCCGCGGTCTGGGCCGGGTCGTCCTTGGCGTCGGTCATGTGGAGGTCCGGCGGGTGGGGGGAGTGCCCGTTTCGAGCGACGTGGGGCGCGTTGGGGACGGGGGCAAGGGGCGGCGTGGTCCGTGCCCTCGAAGCGTGCAGTGAGGGCGTGCCTCCGGGTCGGTCGCCGCGTGGCGCGGCGGAGCGGACGACCGTGGGGCGTCAGGTGTTCACGGCCAGCAGGACGTTCGGGGGGACCGCAGGAGACGGGGCCGGGCCATCTCCTTCGTCGAAGGCGTCGTGCGTGGCTTCCCTTGTCAGCTCCTGCCGCCGTGCCGAACGGTGGGCGGGGAGCGATGCCAGGTGCAGGTGTGGGTCGGGCACGCCGGAGTCACCGTGGCCACGCCGAGCCGGAGAGCCGTCGTCGGGAATCGACCGTGGGGGTTGGAAGCCGTCACCAGGAGCGTGCGGATGGAAGGGGTCGCCATCGGATGGGATGTCGGCGGTTGGCATGGCAAGGCCAACGCGGTGGTGGTGCTCGGCCTCGGGGCGGGGCGTGTGGAACCGCTGGGCATGGGCGGCGGTGCGCTGCCGCCGGGGTCGGGGTCCCTGAGGGCGTTCGTGGAGCACTTCTGCGGCCCGGTGGCGGGAGAGGCGGTGGCGGAGGCGCCGGTGGTGGTGCTGGCGGTGGACGCGCCGCTGGGCTGGCCGAGGGGGTTCGGTGCGCTGGTGGCGAGCGCGGCGCAGGGTGACGGTTTGCAGGGTGACGGTTTGCAGGGTGACGGTTTGCAGGGTGACGGGTTGCAGGGTGACGCGTTGCGCAGTGACGGTTTGCAGGGTGACGGGTTGCCGGGGAACGGCGTGTCGGCCCTCGCAGAGCCGGACCCGTCGGGTCGGTTCATCGACAACCCGTATGCGTTTCGGGACACGGACCGCGCGGTCGCGCGCCGCTTTCCGCATCGTCGGCCGATGTCGGCCTCGTTCGACCGGCTCGGCAACCCGGCCACGGTGGCCATCCGGTACACCCGGGCGTGGTCGGGTGGTGCGGGGCCATGCTGCACGGCGGATGCGATGCGGCGCGGGGAGGGCCTGCGGGTCATGGAGGTCTATCCGGCGCTGGCGAAGGCGGCGCCGGTTCGGGAGGCGGCGACACTTCCGGTGTGGTCGCGGGCGATGCCTGCGGAGGTGGCGCCGGGGACGCACCTTCACGATGCGGCGATCGCGGCGGTGATGGGGCTGGGGGCCCGGGCGGGGGATGATCGGATGCTGCCGGTGATGGAGCCGGCGGGGGGCGCCGAGGACGAGGGGGCGATCTGGGTGCCGGCGAATGCGGCGTGGTGCGTTCCGGCGCCGGCGC
>REDH01000190.1 GCA_007693585.1 Deltaproteobacteria bacterium | reverse complement strand
GGGCGGCTGGCCGAGTCAGGGGACCGGGGCGCAACGGAGCCGAGGGCGGCTGGCCGAGTCAGGGGACCGGGGCGCGACGAAGCCGAGGGCGGCTGGCCGAGTCATGGGACTGGGCTGCGAGGCGGGCAATTCGGCCGCGGACGTCCATTGACGGAGCGGGATGCGGTGCTTTGTCTGCACCTTTCGCGCACGCCGAGCATCCTGTGGCTCCGGCCCCCTGCATGTCCGAGCCGCACTTCCCGCGCCACCCCCCTTCTCCCCTCCGGAGGACCCGTGTTCCGCACCCTTGCCTGCACTCTTGTCGCCAGCGCCCTGGTCCTGGGCACCGCCATGCCCACCGCCGTACCGTGCACCCGCGCGGTTTACCACGGGGACGAGGGGCTCGTGCTCACCGGCCGGTCCATGGACTTCAGCGTGCCCATCGACACCAACCTCTGGGTGTTTCCGCGGGGCATGGAGCGCACCACCGACGCCGGGCCCAACCCCGTGCGCTGGACGTCGCGGTACGGCAGCATCGTCGCCGGCGCCTACGACTTCTCCTCCTCCGACGGCCTCAACGAGCGCGGCCTCGCCGCCAACCTCCTGTGGCTCGGCAACGCCGGTTTCCCCGAGCCGAGCGATCGCCCGGCGCTCGCCGTCTCGGCGTGGGTCCAGTACTTCCTCGACAACTTCGCCACCGTCGAGGAGGCGGTCGCCTTCTTTCGCGACGACCCGTTCGACGTGGTCACCGACGAAATCCCCGGCCAGGGCCGCCTCGCCGTCCTGCACCTCTCCATCAGCGACGCCTCCGGCGACAGCGCCATCTTCGAGTACATCGACGGGGAGCTCCAGATCCACCACAGCCGCGAGTACCGCGTCATGACCAACGAGCCGCCCTTCGCCCAGCAGCTCGCCCTCGTCGGCTACTGGCAGCAGGTCGGTGGCGCCGTCTTCCTCCCCGGCACCAACCGCGCCGCGGACCGCTTCGTCCGCGCCAGCTTCTACATCGACGCCGTGCCCCGCCACGCCGACGCCGCCATCGCCGTGCCCATCGTCATGAGCGTCATGCGCAACACCTCCGTCCCCTACGGCTTCACCACCCCCGACCGGCCCAACAACTCCACCACCCGCTGGCGCGTCGTCATCGACCACACCAACCTCGTCTACCACTACGAGGACGCCCTCGCCCCGGGGCAACTCCACGTCCGCCTCGCCGACCTCGACCTCTCCGAGGGCGCCCCCGTCCGCAAGCTCCAGCTCGTCGGAGAGACCCAGCCCCTGGGCGATGCCGCCGGGCTCTTCGTCCCCGCCGAGCCCTTCCCCTTCCTCGGCCTCCAGCGGGCGCGCCGCTGAAGGCGCCTGGAGCCGAGACACCGAGCGTGCCCCGGCACGCCAGCACCTGCACCCTCCGCTACCGCCCCGTGAACCCGCCGATCATCGTCGACCTGCCCCCGCGGCGGTGACGCCGGGCACATCCCCCCCGTTGCGCCCCGCCTTGCGCGCGGGCATCATGGCCTCCGCCGGCTTTCCCGCCCTCCCGGAGCGCCCATCATGACTCCCGCGTCCCTGCTTCGTCGCGCCGTTCGTGCGGTGGACGAGCGCATTCCGCCCACGCCCTGGCGTGACCGCACCGACTGGCGCCTGCCGCCCGGACCGACGGGGTTGCCGTGGTTCGGGCCCGCGAGCGAGAAGCTGTCCGATCCGCTGGTGGCGCTGCCGCTGATGCAGCGGGAGTACGGGGACGCGATCGCCTTTCGGGCGGGGCCGTGGTGGATGAACGTGCTGTGTCATCCGGACCATGTGCAGCACGTGCTGCAGGACCGGCACCGCAACTACGACAAGGCCACGAAGGGCTACGACGTGCTGCGCATCGCGCTGGGCAACGGGCTGCTGACGGCGGAGGGGGAGTCGTGGCTGCGCAACCGGCGGCTGGCGCAGCCGGCGTTTCATCGACGGCGCATCGAGGCGCTGGCGGGGGATATGACGCGGGCGGCGGAGGGGCTGCGCGAGCGGTGGCTGCGGCTTGCGGACACCGGGGAGGCGGTGGACGTCGCCGAGGAGATGATGGCGGTCACGCTGCAGATCGTGTGCGACACGGTGCTGGGCGCGCGGGCGAGCGGGGACGTGGCGGCGCGGGTCTCGCCGGCGCTGACGGTGCTGCTGCGGGAGGCGAACGACCGGATCAACGCGGTGCCGGAGATGCCGATCGGGTGGCCGACCCCGGCGAACCGGCGCATTCGCGAGGCGATCGGGACGCTGGACGCGGTGGTGGAGGAGATGATCGCGGCGCGGCGGCGGGAAGCGGGACGCGAGGGGCATGCGGGCTCGGACCTGCTGGGGCTGCTGATGGACGCGGAGGACGCGGAGACCGGGGAGCGGATGGACGACCGGCAGCTTCGCGACGAGGTGCTGACGATGTTCCTGGCGGGGCACGAGACCACGGCGAACCTGCTGGGCTGGGCGTTGCGGCTGCTGTCGGAGCATCCGCGCATCGCGCGGGATCTGCGGGACGAGGCGCGGGGCGTGCTGGGCGGCCGAGCGGCGACGATGGCGGACACGGCGTCGCTGCCGCTCACGGACGCGGTGCTGCAGGAGGCGTTGCGCCTGTATCCGCCGGCGTGGATCATCGGGCGCTCGGCGATGGAGGACGACGTGATCGGGGGCTACGACGTGCCGGCGGGGAGCGTGGTGCTGCTGACGCCGTGGGTGACGCACCGGCACCCGGCGTTCTGGACGAACCCGCTCGGGTTCGACCCGGAGCGCTGGCTGGGGGGCGGTCCGTCGCACCGGTGGGCGTTCTTCCCGTTCGGCGGGGGGCCGCGGCTGTGCATCGGTCAGCAGTTCGCGCTGGTGGAGGCCCGGATCCTGCTGGCGACGCTGGTGCAGGACGTGTTCGCGGACCTGGCGCCGGGGTACCCGATCACGCTGGACCCGCTGATCACGCTGCGCCCGCGGGACGGGCTGTGGATGACGTTGCGGCGGGGGTGAGGGGGCCACTCAGCCTGCGCCGCGCCCGGCGCGGGAGCCGAAGCCGGTGAACTCCGGCCCGGCAGGTGTCCTCGACCTGCCGCCACAGTGCGCCGGCCTCGTGAGGATGGCGCCAGGGCCGAGCCGCCGCGCGCCTCCTCCGCTACCAGCCGAAGCCGGTGAACTCCGGCCGGCAGGTGTCCTCGACCTGCCGCCACAGCGCGCCGGCCTCGTTCTGCGTGAAGACGCGCACGTCGTCCCCGATGGTCACCTGGACGCCGTTGTCGATCGGGATGTTGTTGACCAGCTCGAAGAACGGCTGCACCACTGCGGTCACGCCGCCGGCGCCGGTGAACGTCTCCACCCGATAGCGCGCGACGACGGTGCCGTCCGCGCGCTCCAGCTCCTCCTCGACGACGTCGAGGTCAAAGCGGCCGGGGGCCACGCAGTCCTCCACCCCGGAGTCCGTGCTGCGCCGGTCCACCTGAATGCGCATCCGGCTGGTCGCGGGATCGCTCTGCTGCCCATCGCCCGGGGCCGTGACGTTGCGGCGCAGCGCCTCGGCCTCGCCGCTCCCGCCGAAGCCGAGCACATCGAACTGCCAGGCCTCGGCGGCGACGTTCCCCAGCTGATCCGTGCCCGACGACGTCCACGTTCCGACGATGCTCACGGCCTGCGCCGAGGCGCCGGTCGGCTTCTCGAACCACGACATGGTCGACTGCCGCCGGTCCGAGTAGGGCATGCCGAGGGCCTCTCCCTCGCGGTTCAGGCGGAAGGGGCCGTCCACCTCGAGGAAGAGCGTGCCGTCGTCCGCCTCCAGCACCGTCATCGCGCCATCGAAGCTGCGATCCGTATCGAGTGCGATCTCCCGCAGCTCGCCGAAGACGCAGTTGGAGAAGGTCACCGCCATCCCCGAGAACGCGCGGTCCTCCGACAGGAAGGGGTCCCGCAGCGTGCGCGACTCCAGGCTCCGGCTCACGCTGCCCGAGATGCCGCAGTCCGCGGTGCCTTCCTCCCCGCCGACCACCTCCTCGATGAGGTCCATGAAACCGCTGTTCCGGAAGTCCCGCAGCTCGGTCAGGCGCCGCGGCACGAGATCCCAGGACAGGTAGCGCCTCAGCAGCGCGGCCTCGTGGGTCACTTCGAAGGGGGTCTCGGCCTCGAGCGACGGCGGTGTGAGCAACCCCGACGCGGCGGGAGGCGCACCGGTCTGCCCGGGCGGCTGCCCGGTCCCATCCCCGCCGTCGTCGCTGCAGGCGAAGAGGGCGAGGCAGAGCGAGGCGAGAAGCAGCGTCGTCGGACGCAACGTAGGCGAGGTCAACATGGTGTTGTCCTGGGCTGGCATTGGAGAAGAGCCGGCGAGACCGGCCGGGAGGGGGCGGCAGGAGGGGGCTGCGCCGTAGCGTCGTTGCCGATCCGTATGGATAGCCGCCGCATCCCGCTCGCACAAGGGGTACGGGTGATACACACCGGGACGCCCTGTGCGGCGTGTGCGGGTGCCCGGGGCCGACCCATCGGGGCGCGGTGCGCAGGGTGGAGCGACGGAGGGGCCGTCCCCTTGCGCCCGGGAGCGTTCGTCCATCCACGGGACGGACGTGCCGGTGATCCCCCGTCGGAGCGCCATCGCCTGTCCCGGCTGTGGGAAGACCGAACGCTGGGGTGAGGGGGCCTCGTCGCCTGGAAGGCATGGCGCCACGGGAGTGCCAGGTTGCCCGATGGCGCACCGACCATGCTGGCTGCGACCGGTCCCTCGGCGCTCTGGACCGCCGCCGTTGCGCGCTAGCCCTCCAGCTTCATGCTGTCGTCGTCGGGCATCCCTTCTCCGATCCAGTCGATGGCCCGCGGCAGATCCGGGGCAACCCAGTGAAGGCCGGAGAGGGCTTCTGGTGTTGACGGGTGGGAAAGCAGAGCACGCAGATACCGAGCCTGGCGGCGGTCCTGCGAGAGTACGCGCTGGCTCGTCTGCATCGCCAGTGCGACGACATGCTCGTCCCTGATGAGTTCCCTTCGGGCCGTGTCCGATTGCGCATCGACCGCATCCCGGTAGTCGGCGACATCCGCCCATGGCTCGTGCACGTACCGGAATGCCCCGCGGGCGGCCATTGCACTCAGCCATCTTGTCGCGTAGCGGCTTTTGTGCCGGTCCCACTCCTCCTTGAGCATGGGCGAGATCGCGGCACCGACATCCTTGCGGTCTTCCGCCCGTTTCTTCAGCACCTCCAGTGCCTCAAGGCATGGTGCAGACGATGAGGCCGGCGATCCGAGGTCGGGTCCTCCCACAGCCCTCGCCACGTTCGCATCGACCACAATCCAGGTACGGGTCATCTCATCCACCGGATGCGGCGCGGGCCATGGCGGCTTCCACGAAAGCCCGCTCCGCAGCCATCTCGACATCCGCGAAGTCGACGGGCCAGTCCCCGTAGCTTCCGTCGTCGTCCAGTTGAGCTGTCCTCACCTGCGTGGCACCCGCTTCGTCCCGGTCGAACCAGTGCAGGGCCACCAAGTCCGGATCGATGCCCTGGTCGCTCCTGGCGATGAGCGTCTGCAGGGCGGTCAGCATCACCGATGAGTGGGTCTCGGCGATCACGATCACCCCCCGTTGAGCGGCTCGCGCCAGAATCTGTGCCATCGCGACCTGCGCGCGCGGGTGAAGATGCAGCTCGGGCTGCTCCACGTGAACGATCTGACCCGGGAACGCCGCATGCAGGGCAACGAGAACCGGCAGGATCTGGGAGGTCCCCACACCGACATCGGCAATGCTCACGAGGTCGTCCGCTCCACCACTGCATGCGAGGCGCCCCACCAGCACTTCGACCGCCGTGTCGTCCACGTGACGGGCCTCGACCTTCCAGGTGAGGCCGAGGTCCCTGAGGTCTTCGGCAACGTCCCCGAGCTTCTCCGGTGCGAACTCGGTCCAGTTCTGGAGAACGCTCGCCACGTACGGAGGAAACGGCCCGGGAAAGCGTCCCGACGCACGCGCCAGCGGATAGGTCCGTTGGGGCATGCCACGGAGTCCCGGCAGAAAGATCAGCGACTGCACCACCGATCGAGGGAAGGGATCGACCGTGACTGCCCAGTGTTCGCGACCAGCCCCGGAGACGCTCTTCGACAGCTGGAGATGAATGACCAGAACGTGGGCAACCCGCTCCGCTTCCGCAACAACCTCAATCCCCTCACCATCGGAGATCGACTGCGGCAAACTTGCAGTCCCGCCCGGGAACCTCGCTGCGATCATGTCCGCGATCCCAGCGCTTGGCGGCCAGGCGACGGCGCCTTCGACCAGCGTCAACGGCACCGCAGCGGGGTCCGCAGGGTCCGTATCGATCCGGGTGGAGGCCAACTCGATCCCACCCCTCTTACCGGGGCTGTAAGTCACCGAGAACCGGTTCCGTTCGAGCGGACTCCCGGGAGTCCCGCGCTCCACGGTCAGCGTGCAGGTCCATTGCGTGGCGGGGTTTTCCCCGGCTCCCGTCCACAGCAGCTGGTCCGCCTGCGTGAACGTGACGCAAGGCCCGGAGAGTTCGAGGGCTCCCGGGTCGTGGGAAGATTCCAGCGTCTGCTTCATCAGCAGCAATGGCTGCACCAGGGATGACTTGCCGCTGCTGTTGCGCCCGGCAAGGATCGTCAAGGGACGAATCTCCACACTCGTCCGGTCGCGGAACGATTTGAAACCCTCGAGTTCAAGCCGAACCAGTCGATCAGGAGCCGCTGTCCTGTTGCCGTCCCGGTCTCTCATGCTCCTGTCGGCTCCAACCATCCCGTGGTCTCCGGATTCCGGGCGCGGCGCGCGTGCGCTGCCGCTCCATACCGCCATCTCCGGCCGTCAGGGCTAGCACCCACACGCCAGAGCCGCAACGATTCGACCTTCGAGCGCGCTCCTCCGTGGACGGGTGAACCGCGCCGTGCCGCACCTGCTCGCCCGCCCCCCCTACTCCCCCAGCTCCGGCGGCGGGTCCTCCTCCGCCTCCTCGGCGCCGCTCTGGCCGAGCACATCGGAAATCACCCGCCGGGTGATGCCGTGCAGGTACCGCTGGAGCACGTCGGAGAAGGCGAGATACTCCGGCCAGATGGTCCCATCGATCATCGACTTCGTCGCGCGGCACATCACCGTGGTGCGACGCTGTCTCCTGTACCGAAAGGGCCGGACGCCATGCTTGCGGCAGATGGCGACGAAGAGATCGCGGTTCCACCCGTCCGGCATCGAGAACTGCCACTCGGTCTCCAGCTCTGCTTCCAGGCGTCCCGCCTTCTCCCGCAGCCGCTCCGCCGAGGAGGCCGCGGCAGCGCGCTCCCCCTCGGTGGTCGCACCCCGGTACAGGGCTTCGATCTTGCGGAGCTTGTCGAGAATGCGTTCGAGATCGTCCATCCGTGATTCCTTCTGCAGGGGAGACCGCTGCCCACCGCCCGCCGAGCGATGTAGCGCGTGTCGGGAGGCGCGTCATCGGCATCGTCCGATCACTTGCGTCTACAGGATGGCGTCGATGACGGACCGATCCGCTGGTCAACCGTCAGAGCCACTCGAGTTCCTGCGATCGCCCTGCG
>REDH01000036.1 GCA_007693585.1 Deltaproteobacteria bacterium | reverse complement strand
CGACGTGCATGACGCTTCGGGCGCCATCGAGGGCCTCGGCGACCGGGGTGACGCCGGGGCGGGTGAGGAAGAGGTCGGCGGCGACGAGACTGGCCTCCACGCCCCCGCCGACGGCGATGCCGACATCGGCGGCCTGCAGGGCGGCGGCGTCGTTGACCCCGTCGCCGATCATCACGACGGTGTGTCCCTCGGCGCGCAGGGCCTCGATGCGGGCGAGCTTCTCCTCGGGGGAGGCCGCTCCGGTAGCGTCCGCCGGCGCGATGCCGAGCCGGTCGGCGACGTGGGCGACGACGTCGCGGTGGTCGCCGGAGAGGAGCATCGGCCGGATGCCGCGCTCGCGCAGGTGGGCGATCACCTCGGGCGCTTCGGTGCGCAGGCGGTCACCGATGGCCGCGACGGCCACGAGCTCGCCGTCGCGGGAGACGCCCACCGGGGTCATGCCGCGGGCGGCGTGGCGCGCGGCCTCCTGCCGGAGCGGGTGGTTTGCGGCGGCGCCCTCGGCGACGAAGGCGAGGCGGCCGACGCGGTAGAGGTGCCCGCCCAGGGTGCCTTCGAGGCCGGCGCCGGGGACCTCGCGGACGTCCGCGGGGGTCTGCTCCGGGGTGGCGGTCGTCTGCCCGGCCCAGGTGCGCAACGCGAGGGCGACGGGGTGGCGGCTGTGGGCCTCGAGTCGAGCTGCGGCGCGGAGGGCGTCGGCGTCGCCGGCGGAGGACTCCACCACCATGCGCCCTTCGGTGAGGGTGCCGGTCTTGTCGAAGACGACGACGGTGGCGCGGGCGAGGGCTTCGAGGGTGTCGTCGTGCTTGACGTAGACGCCGCGGCGGGCGGCGCGTCCGACGCCGACGGTGAGGGCCAGCGGGGTGGCCATGCCGAGGGCGCAGGGACAGGAGATGACGAGGAGGGCCACCATGTGGGCGACGGCCATGGGGGGATCGAGGATGGCCCAGGCGATGCCGGTGGCGAGGGCGGCGACGAGGACGAAGAGGACGAAGGCGCCGGCGATGCGGTCGGCGAGCTGGACGACGGGGGCGCGGCGTTCGGAGCGGTCGTTGACCCAGGCCAGGAGGCGGCCGACGCGGGTGTCGGTTCCGGCGGCGGTGACGCGCACGCGCAGGGGGGAGCGGAGGTTGGTGATGCCGGCCTCGACGACGTCACCGGGGCGGACGGGTTCGGGGCGGCTTTCGCCGGTGAGGACGGCGCGGTGGACGGAGGAGAGTCCGGTGAGGACGACACCGTCGGCGGCGATGAGGTCTCCGGCGGGGATGTCGAGGATGTCGCCGGGGACGAGGGTGTCGGCGGGCACATCCTCGACGGTCTCTCCGTCGGGGCCGTCGGCGACGCGTCGGGCCTTCTGGGGGAGGAGGGAGAGGACGCGTTCGGCGGCTTCGGCGGCGCGGCGGGTGCCGCGCATCTGGAGGTAGCGGGCGGTGAGGAGGGCGGCGATGAGGACGGCGATGGAGTCGAACCAGACGTCGCCGCGGCCCTGGAACGTGGCGGCGGCGCTGCCGACGAAGCCGATGACGATGCCCAGGGCGATGGGCACGTCCATGGAGAGGCGGGTGAAGAGGGCGCGCCATCCGGTGGACCAGACGGTGCGCAGGCTGAGCCAGGCGCGCTCGATGAAGACCGAGCCGCCGATGACCATGGAGAGGGAGGCGAGCAGGAGGGAGACCCATCGGGCGAAGCCGGCGAGGGCGGGGTCGTGCTCGAGGTTGAGGCCGGCGTACTTGGCGACGGCGAGGATCATGATGTTTCCGGCGAGGGCCCAGCACAGGCCCATGCGCAGGAGGAGGCGGCGTTCGGCGTGGGAGCGTTCGACGGAGCGTCCGGCGCGCAGGGGGCGGGGGACGTAGCCGAACCGGCCGAGCCAGGCGAGGGCGCGGCCGAGGTCGACGTCGGCGGGTTTCCAGCGCACGGTGAGGCGGCCGCGGCCCAGGTCCAGGCGCGCGTCGGCGACGCCGGGGACATGGTGGGGCATGCGCTCGGTGAGCCAGACACAGCCGGCGCAGTGGACGCCGTCGAGGAGGAGGTCGGTCTCGAGGATGTCATCGTCGACGGGGCGGGCGGCGCGCATGGCTTCGCGGGCGACGTCGTCGACGAGGGAGAGGGTGGCCTCGGGGCTGGCGGCGGGGGCGGCGGCGGAGACCTCGCCGAGCTCGCGCATGCGGTAGAAGGCGTCGAGGCCGGCGCCGTGGAGGGCGTGCCAGACGGCCTCGCATCCGGTGCAGCAGAAGGCGTGCTCGGCGGCGGCGTCCGCGGCGGTCTCGGTGTGGGCGTGCCCGGGGGGGGCGGCCTCGGCGGCGCGCTCCTCGGGGACGGGGAGCCCGCAGTGGGTGCAGGCGCGGGCCATCAGCGCAGCTCCCTCCGCACCTGGAAGGCGGCGAGCTGTCCGCTCCCGGTGTCGAGTTCGACGATGAAGTCCCACAGGCCGCGGAGGGCGAGGCCGCTGTCGAGGGCGAGGGTGCCGTCCTCCAGGGGCGCGAGGTCGCCCTGGATGTGGGGGGCGGACTGCGACGCGCGGCGCACGAGGAGGGTGCCGCCCTCGGGCTGGACGGGCTGGCCGTCGGGGCCGGTGACGCGGACGGTCACGCGCTCCGGGGAAGGGCGCACATCGAGCTGCCAGCCCAGGGCCATGCCGCGTTCGACCTGGGCCTGGTGGCTGTCCCAGTGCACGGCGCGCTGGTAGTAGTCCATTTCGACCTGGGCCCCGTCGTCGACGAAGTTGGCGGCGTAGACGACGGAGAGGCCGATGCCGACGGAGAGGATCAGCAGGCCGATGACCATGCCGGGCCAGAGCATGTCGCCCTTGCGGGGCTCGTCGGGGTTCGTGTCGGTGTTGTCGCTCATGGGGTGGCTCCGATGGGGGAACGGGCCCCGCGGGCCCCGTCGGGCAGGGTGCCGATGGAGGCGGACCCGGGGCTGGGTCCGAGGAGGACGTGGGAGAAGGTCCAGGCGGTGCCGTCCTCGGCGACGGCGCGGAAGTGGGCGGTGAGGTTGCCGTGGGCGAAGGCCTCGCGGGGGAGGCTGACGAGGGCCTGGGTGCGCTTCATCTCGCCGGGGTCGAGGGTGGTCTCCGGGGGGCCGACCATCTGGACCGAGGCGTCCGCGGGCTCGACGGCTTCGATGCGCAGCACGACGGGTGCGCTGGTGCGGTTCTGCAGGCGTAGCCCCAGCCGGTTGGCGATGGTTCCGTCGCGCAGCTCCATGAACGGTTCGGCGGAGGCCCGGGTGACGGCGATGTTCACGCCGTCGTGGGACGCGATGACGGAGGCGAGGGCGGCCACCGCGACGGCGATGACGACGGTGTAGGCGATGACGCGGGGCCGGAGGAAGCGGGTCCGTCCGCCCTCGAGCTCGACCTCCGAGGTGTAGCGGATGAGCCCGATGGGCTTGTTCACCTTGATCATCACCTCGTCGCAGGCATCGATGCACTGGGTGCAGCCGATGCACTCCATCTGGAGCCCGTCGCGGATGTCGATCCCGGTGGGGCAGCAGCGGACGCAGGCGCCACACTCGATGCAGTCGCCGAGCTGCAGGGAGACGCCCTCGGCCTCCTGCTGGCGCTGGGCGCGGGTGCGCCGGCCGCGGGGCTCGCCGCGTCCGGGATCGTAGCTGACGATCAGGGAATTGGGGTCGAGGAGCACGGACTGGAAGCGGGCGTAGGGGCACGCGATGGTGCACATCTGCTCGCGGTAGAACGCGAAGTCGATCATGACGAGGGCGGTGGTGGCGGCCATGAGGGCGAAGAAGCCGAGGTTCTCGCCCGGGGGGCGGACCATCCAGCGCAGCAGGGCCTCCCAGGAGGCGAAGTAGGCCACGAAGGTGTGGGCCAGCACGAGGGAGATGAGCAGGAAGATGGTCCACTTCGCCCCCTTGCGCGCGGCCTTGCCGGCGGTGGAGAGGCGGCGCAGCTTCTGGCCCTGGGGTCCCTCGAGCCACTGCTCGACGGGCCGGTAGACGAACTCCATGTAGACGGTCTGCGGGCATGCCCAGCCACACCACGCCCGGCCGAGGAGCGAGGTGGCGAGGACGATCAGCACGATGGTGCTGATGAGAAAGAGGACGAGGGAGACGGTGTCGTAGGCGTAGAAGGTGTGGCCGAGGATGGTGAATTCCCGGCCGAGCACGTTGAGCCAGATGGCGGGCTTGCCGTTGATCGGAATGATCGGGGCGGCGATGTAGAGGACGATCAGCGCCCAGCCGATCACGGAGCGGCGCTTCCACCAGGGACCGAAGACAGGGGTGGGCTTCATCCAGCGGCGGGAGCCGTCCACCTCCATGGTGGACAGCACCTCTCCGGGCGCCTGGGGGGCCAGGTTCACCGGCATGTCCCCCCGGTTGGATGCGGGGGGATTCTCATGGGGTTTCTCGGCCATGGCGGCCTCCGGGGGGACGGGAGCGGGGAAGGGAGGAACCGGGGCTTCAGCCCTCGGCCGACTCCTCTTCCGGGGGTTCGGCCTCATCGGCCTCCTCGGCATCGTCCGAGTCGGGATCGGCCTGCGGGTCGGCGCCGTCGCCGCCCTCGGGGCCGCCCTGGGGACCGTCGCCGGTGGCCGGGGGCGCGTCCTCGGTGGCGGCGTCGGCGGCGTCGGCCGGAGCATCCTCGGCGGGCGGCGTGATGACGCCGCCGAAGGTCTCGATGTAGAGGGTGACGTTGATCATCTCGTCCTGGCTGAGCACGTTGCCCCAGGCGGGCATGGCCTGGGCGGGCACGCCGACGTCGGTGATGTGGTAGATGTCGGCGAGGGTGCCGCCGTGGATCCAGTCGGAGTCGTTGAGCGCGGCGCCGATGCCGCCCGCGCCGCCGGCCGCATGGCAGGCGACGCACACGCGGTTGTAGACGGCCTGGCCGTCCGCGATGCGCTCGGCGTCCCCGCTCAGGGCGGCGAGGAAGGCCTGGTCCACGTCGATGAGGCTGGCGGCGGCGGCAGACTGTCGCTCGTGGATCTCGGCGAGCCCGGCGGCGAGCGACTGCTCGTACTTCGGGATGAAGCCGGTCTCGATCAGGATGACGTATGCGCCGGCCCAGACGACGGTGGCCACGAAGAGCCACGTCCACCAGGCGGGCATGGGATTGTCGTACTCCTGGATGCCGTCGTAGTTGTGATCGAGCAGCGGCTGATCGGTGTCTCCCTGGGTGAGGACGATGTCCTCGCGATCGGGATCGAGGCTGGTGCGTTCATCGGTCATGGGGACACCTCCTCGTCGGCGACGCCGTCCTCGAGCGGCATGTGGAGCATGGTCTCCGCCTCGTCCTTCGTCATGAAGACGGCCCGGGCGAGGATCGCCAGGAAGACGGCGAAGAAGATGATGATCCCGACCTCGGCGAACGCCTCGAGGCCGGAGTGGGCAATCACGTCACGTCTCATTGGCTGTCCTCCTCGCCGGGGGTGTCGTCCCCGGCTTCCTCGGCCGGCGCCTCGGGAGCGCGCGGAGCGATGTCGGTGCCCAGGCGCTGGAGGTAGGCCACCAGCGCGACGATCTCGCGGTCCTCGAGGCCCTGCGGGCCACCCTGGTCGACGATCTCCTCGGCGATCTGCCGGGCCTGCTCGCGGGCGATGGCCTCGGCGTTCTCGATGGTCTCGGTGTCATACGGGACACCGAGGCGCGACAGCACGCGCAGGCGGGTCTCGAGGGTCCGGAGGTTCATCTCCTGACGCAGGAGCCACGGGTAGGGCGGCATGAGGGACCGGGGGGTCGTCGACCGCGGGTCCTCCATGTGGCGCACGTGCCACAGGTGGTTGTACTGGCCCCCGACGCGGCCCAGGTCCGGCCCGGTGCGCTTCGAGCCCCACAGGAAGGGGAACTCGTACACGCCCTCGCCGGGCTTGTGGTACTCGCCGTAGCGCTCCACCTCGGCCCGCAGCGGGCGCACCTGCTGGGAGTGGCAGGAGACGCAGCCCTCGCGGATGTAGAGGTCACGGCCGTGCAGCTCCAGCGGGGTGTAGGGCTGGACGGACTCGATCTGCGGGATGGCCGACTTCATCAGGAACAGCGGCGCGATGCCGAGCACCGAGCCGATGAGGATGGCGATGGTGGTCAGCACGGTGAACACCAGCGGCCAGCCCTCGAGCAGACGGTGGCGGGCCCAGCCCTTCACGCCGGACATGTCCTCGCGCTGTGCCTTCTGGCGCCACAGGGGCTTGCGGACCTTCACCTCGGGGTCCGGAAGCTCCTTCGGAGCACTCCGCAGGGTCATGACGAAGTTGTAGCCGCCGATCAGGACGGAGGCGAAGTAGAGCAGGCCGCCGACCAGACGCAGCCAGTACATCGGCACGATGGCCATCATGGTCTCGACGAAGCCCTCGCTGCCCGGGTAGACGAGGCGTCCGGTCTCGTCGAACGCACGCCACATGAGGCCCTGGCTGATGCCGCTCGAGTACATGGCGAGCGCGTAGACCAGGATGCCGACAGTACCCATCCAGAAGTGCACATTGGCGAGCTTCATGCTGTAGAGCTTCGTCTTCCACAGCCGCGGCACGAGCCAGTACATCATGCCGAAGGCCATGAACCCGTTCCAGCCCAGCGCCGCCGCGTGCACGTGGCCGATGGTCCAGTCCGTGTAGTGGCTGAGCGCATTGACGCTCTTGATCGAGAGCATCGGCCCCTCGAACGTCGCCATGCCGTAGAACGTGATGCCCACCACGAAGAACTTCAGCACGGGATCCGTGCGCAGCTTGTGCCAGGCACCGCGAAGCGTCAGCAGGCCGTTCACCATGCCGCCCCAGCTCGGCATCCACAGCATCAGCGAGAACACCATGCCCAGCGTCGCGGCCCACTCGGGCACCGAGGTGTAGTGCAGGTGGTGCGGGCCGGCCCAGATGTAGATGAAGACCAGCGACCAGAAGTGGACGATCGAGAGCCGGTAGGAGAACACCGGACGGTTCGCCGCCTTGGGAAGGTAGTAGTACATCAGGCCGAGGAACGGCGTCGTCAGGAAGAACGCCACGGCGTTGTGCCCGTACCACCACTGGATCATCGCGTCCTGCACCCCGCTGTAGATGGGGTAGCTCTTGAACAGCCCGACGGGCAGCACGAGGTTGTTGACGATGTGCAGCACCGCCACCGTCACGATCGTCGCGATGTAGAACCAGATCGCCACGTACAGGTGCTTCTCCCGACGGTGCTTCAGCGTCATGAAGAAGTTGATGGCAAACACCACCCACACCACCGCGATCGCGATCGCGATCGGCCACTCCAGCTCCGCGTACTCCTTCGTCTGCGTCAGCCCCATCGGCAGCGTGATCGCCGCCGACACGATGATCCCCTGCCAGCCCCAGAAGTGGAACCAGCCCATCCCGTCCGAGTACATCCGCGTCTTCACCAGGCGCTGCGTCGAATGGTAGATCGCCGCGAAGATCGCGTTGCCCGCAAACGCGAAGATCACCGCGTTCGTATGCAGCGGACGCAACCGCCCGAACGTCAGGTACTGCCCGAGGTTCGCCTCGGGCACCACCATCTGCAGGGCGATGATCACCCCCACCAGCATGCCGACGATGCCCCAGATGAGCGTCGCCAGCACGAACGCGCGGACCACCGCGTCGTTGTACTTCACATGTTCCACCGCTCCGGCGGCGCCGTCGTGTTCTGCGCTCACGGTGTCTTCTCCTTGTTGCTGCGGGCAGGGGGGGGGCAGGTGCCTCGACGCACCCGGGGGACTCGTCCGGGCCCGTGCATTGCGATTGGCGTGCCAGAGTTCACGGCCGTGGCCGGTTCAACGCAGGACGCCTCCCGGCCGGGTGAACACACCCCCGCGCGAGCCCGGAACGGAATCCACAAACCAACGCTTTTCCGGACAGCTGGAAACCCGCGGCCGCCGCACGGGGGTCGAACCCCTGCTGGCCCGCAGAGGGCGACCCTGCTCCGCGCGAAACACCGCCTCCTCCGCAATTCGACGCCCGCCCACCCGTGGATCCACCGCGACAAGTCGCCGCACGAGGGTCCTCTCGCACAGCTCCGCAAGGAAACCACAAACGAATGACTTCACGACGCTTTCCAGATCCGGGCCCGACTGCGGATCCGGTTGATCACCGCGTGCCCCCCCTCCGCCGCAGGCCCCGCACGGAGGAACCGTGCCATTTGCCACGCCATGACCCGGGGGCGGTGCGATGCCCCACGGAACCATGCCGCCGGATCGAGCGACGGATCCCCGCCCGAAGGCACTTCGGGCCGACTCCCCGCACTGGCCCGGTTCCTGCACGTTCCCTGCGCAGGGTTCGCCCGAATCGGCGGAGCCGCCCGCCCGAACCCCGACGTCCCCGGCGACGCGCACACGCGCGAGCACGCACGTCCGAACACGTGCCCCCCGGACCCCACCCCCGCTCCCGGCCCGCATGAGCGACTGCTGCACCCCCGAGACCGCCAGCCACCTCCCGCTGTACGCCCAGCTCTTCAGCGTCGGCCTGCTGTGGACGAGCGTGCATTGCGCCGGCATGTGCGGCCCGATCATGATCGGCCTCACCGCCAGCCGCGGCATCGCCGACGAGCGCCCCGCCGCCCGCCTGCGCAAGGCCGCCTCCGGCGTCTTCGCCTACCAGGGCGGCCGCGCCATCATGTACATGGCCCTCGGCGCCGCCGCAGGCCTCGCCGGCGCCGTCCTCGAGGCCTGGGTCCACGGCGCCACCCGCGTCGCCGGCCTCGTCCTCGCCGCCGTCCTGATGGGAATGGGTCTGTGGGCACTCCCCGGCACCCCGTGGGCCGCCGCCCGGGCCCGGATGGACGCCCGCTCCGGCGCCGCGACGGGCCGCTGGATGGGTCAGGTGCTCCGGCGCCTCGACCCCTGGCTCCCCCGCCAAGGCGCCGCGCGCATGGCCCTCGTCGGCTTCGCCCTCGGCCTGCTCCCCTGCATGCTCACCTTCTGGGCCCTCGGACTCGCCGCATCCTCCGCCGATCCCCTCCACGGCGCCCTCCTCATGCTCGGCCTCATCCTCCTCACCACCCCCGTGCTCACCGCCGCCGGCTGCTCCACCGTCGTGAGCCAGCGCTTCCGCCTGCGCGCCGGCGCCGCCTTCGTCCCCCTCGCCCTCCTCTTCTCCGGCACCTGGGTCGCCCTCGTCTCCGCCGCCGCCAACGGCTGGATCCCCCACGTCAGCATCCCCCTGCGCCTCTTCGGACAGGACCTCTCCCTCATGCTCTGGTAGCCCGCATCCCCGGTTGCCTCCCCCACCACACCCCGGATACCCTGCCGCCACCGCGCCACCCACAGGCGCCTCCGACTCCCCGCAACGGCACCGGGTCTCCCATGGCCTCCCTCACCGACACCCTCCGCTCCATCGACGGCGCCAGCTACGGCGCCTTCAAACGCATCCGCGGCACCCACCCCATCGGCGAGCTCACCCTCCACATCGACCACGTGCAGGGCGACCCCTTCGCCGCCCCCAGCCGCGTGCGCGTCGTCGTGCCCGGCGCCCTCGCCGCCTTCCCCGACGACCTCCGCTCGCCCCCCGTACGCGCCGTCGCCCTGCGCGACTTCCTCGCCCGCCGCTTCGCCGAGGCCGCCGCGGACACCCGCACCCGCCGCGGCTCCGGAAAGAGCGGACTCCTCGCCATGGAGCCCCCCGGACAGCAGGTCCTCGACCGCACCGCCGTCCTCCTCCACCCCGATGGCGCCGTCGAGGCCCGCTTCACCGTCGGACTCCCCGCCCGCGGCCGCCGCATCCTCGGCCGCGAAGCGAACGCCCTCCTCACCGAGGACATCCCCGCCCTCGCACACGCCGCGCTCGTCCACACCGCCCTCGATGCCCGGGCCCTCCGCCACCACGTCCTCACCGTCGAGGACACCCGCGCCCTCCGCGACCAGCTCGCCCCCCACGGCCTCGTCGCCTTCGTCGGCAACGGCGCCGTCCTCCCGCGCCGCAGCGGGGTCGACCCACGACCCCTCACCGGGCCCGACGTCGTCCCCTTCTCCACCCCGCCCGAGCGCGCCGTCACCCTCGAACGCCCCAACGCAGGGCCCATCACCGGCATGGGCATCCCCACCGGCATCACCCTCATCGTCGGCGGCGGATACCACGGCAAGTCCACCCTCCTGCACGCCCTCGCCGCAGGCATCCACGACCACGTTCCCGGAGACGGCCGCGAGCATGTCGTCACCGACCCCACCGCCGTACGCATCCGCGCCGAGGACGGCCGCCGCGTCACCGGCGTCGACATCTCCCCCTTCATCGGCACCCTCCCCGGAGGACGCCCCACCTCCGCCTTCACCACCGATGACGCCAGCGGAAGCACCTCCCAGGCCGCCGCCATCCTCGAAGCCCTCGAGATCGGCACCCGCCTCCTCCTCATGGACGAGGACACCTGCGCCACCAACTTCCTGATCCGCGACCACCGCATGCAGCAGCTCATCGCCTCCGGCGACGAGCCCATCACCCCCTTCCTCGACAAGGCCCGACAGCTCCTCGACGAGCACGGCACCTCCACCCTCCTCGTCCTCGGCGGCAGCGGCGACTACTTCGACATCGCCGACCACGTCCTCGCCATGCACCACTACCGCGCCGCCGACGTCACCGACCGCGCCCACGCCATCGCCCGCGCGCACCCGCGCCAGCGCGCCCCGGAAGGCGGACCCCGCTTCGGCCCCATCACCCCCCGCCGCCCCGACCCCGCCTCCATCGATCCCTCCACCGACCGCCGCGACGTCCGCGTCCGCACCCGCGGCACCGACGAGCTCACCCTCGGCGACACCCCCATCGACGTCGCCGCCGTCGCCGGGCTCGCCCACCCCGACCAGCTCGAGGCCATCGCCGCGGCGCTCGTCCATGCCCGCGGACGCCACCTCGACGGCCGCCACACCCTGCGCGAAGCCGCGGAACGCCTCCTCGACGAGATCGACCGCGAAGGGCTGGACACGCTGGACGTCCGCCGACGGGGGGACCTCGCCCGGTTTCGGGTGCAGGACTTCGCCGCCGTGCTCAACCGACTGCGGACGCTGGGGGTGGAGAGCGACGGCGGTGCGGGCTGAGCGGGCCGGATGGTGGCGCTGCAGATGTAAACGGCGTTCATTTTCGCGAACAGCGTTCACGAGCGAGCCGTTCGCTCACGAAGGTGTGCGGAGTCCGGCGCCGGGCTACTCCACGTCGTCGGGCCCGATGCTGCGCACCAGACGGAACCCGCGCAGGTGGGCCCGCCCGGTGTCCTGCTGCGGAAAGCGGGCCGCCGCCCGGATCACTTCGCGACGCGACTGCGCGCTCCCGCCCCGCAGGACCCGCACGTTGGTCTCCCCGTCCGCCTCGGGCGGGGGCCCGACGGGATCGATTCCCGCATCGTGCTCGGGAGCGAAGATGTTCCAGGTCCACTCCATGACGTTGCCGAACATGTCGTGGAGGCCCCACGGGTTGGGCTCGAGCTGCCCCACGGGCTGGGCGTTCTCGTTGCTGTTGCAGGTGAACCAGGCGATCGACCACAGCGACTCGTCCACGTCAGAACAGGCGAGGGTCCCGGTGGCATCGCCGTTCCAGCGCGCGGTCGTGGTGCCCGCGCGCACCGCCGTCTCCCACTCCGCCTCGGTGGGCAGGCGGTAGCCGGTGCACGCGGGGCCGGCGAAGGTCAGCACGTCGCACCGGAACACGTCGAGGGAGCACAGCCCGGGGAACGGTCCGGTGCACCCGGTCAGCGGCTCCCGCGTGCCGAACGCCGGAACGCACTCATCGAGGACGTAGCACGGCTCGAACCCGTGCAGCTCGCTCAGCGCATTGGCGAACAGCGCGATGTCGTGCACGTTGACGAAGGTGATCGGGCAATCGTCCGCTCCGCAACCGCGGCGGTCCACGCCGGCGGGCAGCTCGGGCCAGTCCGCGTCCTGCGCGTCGTTCCACGCACGCACCACCGCCCGCCACTGGGCGACGGTCATGGGCGTCGGCTGCATCCACAGGTGCCGCGTGAACCCGACCTCCACCTGATCTTCCCGATCCCGATCCCGCCGGACCTCATCAGGCGGGGAACCCACGAGGGTCCGTACCCCCCCGGACGGAATGGTAACGAAGGGCAGATCGACGCCGGGAGCAAGGGAGGGGCGCGGTGCGCACAGGGGGACCTCCGCGTCCGTGGCGCACGCCATGCCCGCCGGGCACTCCCCGTCCGATCCGCATGCGCCCGGCGACGGCGCACAGGCGACGTCCTCGCCGGTCCACACCCCGTCCGCGGCGCAGATGCGCAGGGCGTCCCCGCCGATGGGCCACCCGAGGAAGCATGTGCCGAACCCCCGGTCCCCCGGCCGAGTGCCCTCCTCCTCCACAAAGGTGAACGGCGGCTGCGCGAGGGACGGGCAACGCACGTCGTCGCCCGACGGCACGCTGCGCACGAGCCGCAGCCCGATGTCCCGCTCGCGCTGGAGGGGATCCACACCCCTGCGGCGCGAGGCACGAAGGTCCGAGGAGCTGCTCCGGTAACTGCCCCCGCGCACGGCACGCTCGGCGGGCCACTGCGGTCCGGCGGGGTCCGGCCCGCCCTCGCGGGCGTCGGCGAACGCGTCCCACGTCCACTCCCACACGTTCCCGAGCATGTCGCGAACGCCGAGGGGGTTCGCCTCCACGTCTCCCACCGGGCGACGCCCGTCGCCGGCGTTGCACTCGAAGAAGGCTGCGTCACCCAGCATCTCGAGGGCGCGCTCGCAATCGCGCGACGAGAGGGTGCCCAGCCAGGTGGCCTCGTCCACGTCGGCGCGCACGGCACGCTCCCACTCCGCCTCGGTCGGCAGACGGTAGCCCGTGCAGGCCGGACGCCGCTCCACCGCCTCGCACTGGAAGGTCAGCGTGCCGCAATCCTCGGCGCCCTGCGCGCAGCCCGCGCCGGCTTCCACCGCGCTGCCCGCGGTGCAGTCCTCGAGCACGTAGCACGGCTCGAGCCCGTCGAGGGCGCTCACCGCGTTCGCGAACTGCAATGCCTCCCACCAGTTCACGCGGACCACGGGGCAGTCGAGACCCGTGCACTCGGCCGCCGGCGAGGACCCCGCCGGACGAAGCCCGAACGAGGTGCCGAATCGCTGGTTGTGCGCCTGCATGGCGCCCTCCCACGCCGCTTCGGTCAGGGGAACCTCCGCCATCCAGAAGTCGCGGACGAGCACCCCATCCACGGGCTCCTCGCTCGACGCCTCCCGAAACGGCTCCTGCGGGGGGGAGCCCAGCCGCACGGCATGCCGAGTGCCCGGTATCCGCACGAAGGAGGACACCGCCGTGTCCCCCCACTCCGGCGCCGGCGCGCAGCGGCGCTCGTCCCCGTCGCGCGCGTCGCCGCAGACGAACCCCGGGGCACACCCCGCGTCCCCGTCGCACACCGCCGCATCCGGAACGCACCGCCCTCCATGCTCGACGAACCCCGGCAGACACGCGTCGCACCCCGCCACGCCCGGCTCCGGCCCCGCCGTGCAGCGGCGCCCCTCGGCAGCGCAATCCAGGTCCCCGCAGGGGTCGGCGTCCGGACCGCAACCGGGGAGATCCGGCGCAGGAGCGCAGCGCAGCCGCTCCCCCGAACAGGCCCACACCGCACACGTCCCGCACGACGCTCCGGGGTCGGCCACCAGCGCACCACACCCCCCGCACGCGTTGCGGGCATCCTCCCCCTCGTCCCCCGAGCAGAAGAGCGCCCCCGAGCCATCCGGATCGCACGCCAGGACCCCGGTGCCGCACGACCCGCACACCTCGCCCGGGCTCCCCTCCAGCCCACCGCACCCCCCGCACGCATCCACGCGATCTCCCGCACAGCGCACCCCATCCACCCCGTCGCACGTCCACAGACCCAGCCCGCACTCCCCACAGGCCTCGCCGGGCTCCGCCACGAGCTCCTGCACACCGCCACACGCGTTCGGCGGCTCCTCCGGCAGACGGTCCACGCACAGGAGACTCGTCGCCGCGCACCGCCACTCCCCGCCCTCGCACCGCTCCCCGGGGCGAGCCTCCAGACCCGTGCACCCCCCGCAGAAGTCCGGAACCCGATCCCCCGAACAACGCATCGTGCCCAGCGCACCGCACGCCCACGCCCCATCCCCGCACGCGCCGCACGCCTCCCCCGCGCGACCCGGCAGAAGTCCGCACCCGCCACACTCGTTCGGGTCCGCCACGCCTCCCTCCGGAACGCACGCGAGCGCTTCCTCCCCATCGCACACCAGCACCCCGGCGCCGCACGCACTCGCACATGGCGCGCCGGGGCCCGCCGCGACCCCCTCGTGCACGAGCTCCTCGCTCCCCCCGCAGCCGTTCCGCGCTCCGGCAAGACAGACCAGCGCCTCCCCGCCGTCGCACACCAGCGTCCCGGCACCCCCATCACACGCATCCCCCGGCCAGCCCGCCAGCGCGTCACAGCCCCCGCACGCGTTGCGCGTCGACGACCCCAGACAGGCCACACCCCCTCCCCCCGAACATGCCCAGACCCCGCCGCAACCGCAGGCCTCGCCCGGCACCACGGGCAGCACCCCCGACCCCCCGCACGCGTTCACCGCAGCCTCTCCGATGCAGCGCAGGGCCGCTGCCCCATCGCACACCAGCACCCCCTCCTCGAACGCGCCACACGGCGTCAGCGGCTCCGACACCACCCCGCGCCACCGCAACGCACCCTCGCCGCCACAATCGTTCACCACCCCCCCGACGGTCGACGACACCCCCGATGTCTCCCCCCCGACATCCCCGGACACCGACGACGTCGCATCCGTCGACTCCGCCCCACCCCCCTCCAGGGACGTGTCGCACGACGCCAGAACCCACGACAGCGACAGGAAAAGCAACCCCCGACCCGCCCCCCACAACCAGCCTCGTGTCCTCCTCGCCATCTTCACCGCCTGTGCTGAAGTCACGTACCGTACCCCACGCCACCGCCCCCCACGACGGGTTCACCCACCGCATCATCGTCTCCGCCTGTCGTGAGCACTCCGGATTGTGTCGGCCCCTCCACAGTCTGCGCCCGGAGCCCGTCCCGCGTCAATGCTCTCCGGCAGGGTCCGGCATTCTCCCGCACTCTCCCGCCGGGATCGTCCGCGAGCGCCGGAAGGGGACCCCCGCGAACGCCAGCGCCTCTCCCGGTTCCCCCCACAGGACTCCCCCGCCGTGCCCGACCATCCGCGGGCGCCGCGGCGGCGGGATGCACGCGCGGCGCCTCCTCGCTTGCGTCTCCGGCGGGCGACCCGTATCGGAGACCGAACCGCGACCCTCCACCCCGGACTCCCGCCGTGCGCCCGCGACCGAACCCTGCCACGACCGCCCTGCTGGCCGCCGCGCTCCTGCTGCCCGCCCTCGCCACCGCCAACGACACCGCCGTCGGCGGCCAGGGCGCGTCCTTCGGACCCATCGAGGAGGACCGCGCCGCCATGGCGGCCGAGCACATCCGGATCCGCCTCGACGACGGCGTGTTCCACGTCCACGCCACCTACCACCTCGTGAACCTCACCGACGAGCCCCTCGCCATCGAGGTGGGCTTTCCCGAGTACGTCTGCACCTGGGGCGAGTGCCTCGACGGGGTATACGAGGCCTTCAAGGACATGCACACCACCGTACGGGGCGAACCCGTGCCCCCGGTCGTGCGGGCCACCGGCGCGGACTCCGAATGGTCGGAGCACTACCCCCGCATCTGGGTCTTCCCGGTGGCGTTCGCACCGCGCGAGCGCGTCGAGGTCGTCCACACCTACCGCGTCATCCCCTCCCAGAGCTCCATGGGACACCTGCACCTCACCTACGTGGTGCGCACCGGCGCCAACTGGGGGGCACCCATCGGCTCCGCCGTCTTCGAGCTCGACCTGCCCGGAGACCTCTGTGGCCTCCACATGTCCCCGTCGGACCCGGACGCCGCCCGACTCGGGTACATCACCCTCACCGGCCAGACCGCCACGGACGACCGCGAGGCCCTCGACGCCGCCCTCGATGACGCCGCAGCGCGCCACCCCATGCTCCCCCTGCGCAACGAGGAGACCGGCCGCTGGCACGTCCGCTGGGAACACGCCGACTGGGTGCCCGACGACGACTTCCACATCAACACCACCCCATGGAGCGCCTGCCTCATGGAGATGAACTGCCCGTACCTCTGGGACACGGAGTCGCCGGACCGCGAAGACACCGTGCAGCGCATCGCGCAGGACCACCCCCCCGAGCACCTGCGCCAGTGCCGCAACCTCGCCTGGGCCGTCACCGGCTACGCCTTCTCCTCCGAAGACCTCCGCGCACACTTCCACGGCACGGACGCGACGGCCTTCCGGAACGTCAACGCGCTCCCCCACGCCCCCGACCCGGGCTGGAGCGAAGACCGCCTGACCCGGCACATGCTCGACTACGCCCGGCTGCTGCGCGACGCCGAGCGCCTCCAGCGCGCCGCCGGGCCATAGCGCACGCAGGGCGAAGCGCGACAAGCGGCGCAAGCGCCGCGCGCGCGCGAACCTTCGCCCGAGCTTCGCCGAAGCTCACCGGGCATTCGCCTCCACCTTGACGCCGATCCGCACGATCGCCACCCTCGCCATTCAGGGACTTCTCCCTCGCACACGCCCCACCCAGGAGCGCTCCCATGGTGTCCTCCCTCCCCCGGCGCGGCCTGCTCGTGGCCGCTGCCCTCGTCCTCGCCGCCTGCAGCGGGAGCTCGGGATCGTCCGCGGACTCCACCGACCCCTCCGGCACATCCTCGGGCTCCGTGCCCGGGGACTCCTCCGCCGACGCCACCGTCCCCGGCAGCGATGTCTCCGGTGCGTCCTCCGCTCCCTCCGATCCCGATCGCCCTCCGGAGTGCCCCGACGACGGGCTGCTGCGCAACCTCGTCCCCGCCTCGCCGCTGGTCACGCGACGGTCCGGCCTGGAAGCCTACCGCTACGTGGCCGATGTGCAGGGCACGGGCCTCGCCGAGCTCGAGCTGCTCGGCGCCGGCGACGCGCAGTTCGGCACCCTCACCGTGCGCCAGCTCCTCGGTGGGGAGGACGACGGCACCATGGAGGGAGTGCTCTCCCCCACCGATGGCGCCGAGCTCCGGCTGCAGACCCGCGGCACCGACCTCTCGGCGACGGGCTACACGGTGATCACCCGGATCGAGCGGCCCGGGGAGGAGGACGCCTGGGTCGAGCTGGAGGCGCGGTTCGAGACCGTGCGCTGCTGGTCCGCCGACCAGACCGGCGACGGGCTCCCGTGCACCGGCGTGCTCCCCGGCCTCGACCCGGACGTGCCCCTGCCGGGCTGTGGCCTGATCACCGATGAGCGCATCCACGCCGGCGCGCCCGCCGAGCTGGTCGCCCTGGCCTGGCGCGCTCCGGCCGCCGAAGATGCGCCGGCGGCGGGGATCGTGAAGCGCGGCGAGGAACGCCTCGCCCAGCTCGACGTCCTCGCCGGCGGCGCGGTCACCCCCGCCGCCGAGCGCGAGGCCTGGATCGATGAACACGACGCTGCCCTCCTGGGCGACCCGGACACGGAGGTGCTGCTGCACGCCTGGCTCGACCGGGCGTGGTGGCGGACCCTCGAGCACCACGTCGCCCACTGCGACGTCACCCTGCTGGAGCAACCCGACGGCCCCGCCGCCAAGAGCCGCTGCCCCGGCGACCACCGCAGCGACGCCTGGGGAAGCCCCGCCGGCAGCCGGCGCGCGGGCGTCTTCGGCGACCCCAACTTCGTCACCCTCGACGGCCACGCCTGGGCCTTCCACGCCACCGGCGAATACGTCCTCGCCGAGGCCACCGACGGCGAGCCCTTCGTCCTCCACGGACGCTTCGAGCCCGTCCTCGTCGTCCCCGTCCCCGAGTGCCTCGGCGTCTCCCTGAGCACCGGCCTCGCCGCCCTCCTCGACGGCCACCGCGTCACCGTCCTGCAGGGCCCCCCCTTCCAGGTGTGGATCAACGACACCCTCCTCGAGTCCGCCGACCAGATCCCCGATCTTGCCGACGGCCACGAGCTCTCCATCCTCCTCGACCGCGTGCGCCTGCGCTGGCCCGGCGGCGAGGAGGTCACCGCCAGCGCCGGGCCCGAACTGCTCACCGTCACGGTGGAGCTCCCCGACGCGCGGCGCGGCAACGTCCGCGGGCTGCTCGGCCAGTTCGACGGTCGGCCCGGAAACGACCACGTCCTCCCCGACGGCACCGTCCTCCCCCAGCCGCTGTCCTTCGAGACCATGTACGACGTCCTCGGCCCCGCCTGGCGCCTGGACGCCACGTCCACGCTGTTCCACCACGGCCCGGGCGAGGGCCCCGACGACTTCCACATCCCGGGCTTCCCCGAAGCCCCCGTCCGCGTCGCCCACCTGCCCGCCGACCGCGTCGCCGCCGCCGAGCCCGTCTGCGACGCCCAGGGCATCACCGACCCCCACCTGCGCGACGCCTGCATCCTCGACGTCGTCTGCATGGACGACCCCGACGTCGCCGCGTCCACGGCCGCCGCGCCGACCCCCACGAGCTCGCAGCCGCCGGGCCACCACGACGTCGCCCTCTTCGGCGACGCGCGCCTGGGCGCCACGCCCGAGTCCCTCGGCACCGACACCATCCCCCGGGACGCATGCGCTCCGGAACCTCCGCCGACGATGACGCTCTTCCCGGAGCGCGAGGACGTGGACCTCGAGGATGACCTCGACGTGGACCTGGGCGCCCCCGGCAGCCTTCGCGAGGGACACGACGGCACCGCCTCCCTCGCCACCGGCACCCGCGTCCGCACCTGGACCCTCCACCGGCCCACCCCGGCCGCCGACGGCGCCGCGCGCATCCTCAACGCCACCGTGCGCTTCGACCAGCCCGTGCTCGGCGTCCTCGCCGACGGCGACCGGCTCGCGAACACGGACGGCCTGCTCGGCCACCCCGACACCCACTACGGCCAGGCGGCGAGCGGCGGGCTCCACGACCCCGATGACCGCGTGCTCCTCGAGCCCGACCGCCGCACCCTGCGCATCACCTGGACCGGCGATGCGCCGCACCGGATCCGCATCCTCGTGGAGGCCCCATGAGCCGCACACAGAACCCCGACCTCACCCGCCCGACAGCGCGCCCACAACGCTCCGCCGGAGTCGCTGCGTCCGGTGCAACCACCCGCCACGATCATCCCGCGGGGCAGCGGCCCTGTGCACCGGAGCACGGCCCCGCGAAGCAGGGCTGGCGTGCGGCACTCGTCCTCGCCGTCGCGGCGATGGCCCTCGGCGGAGTCCTCGGCTGCGGCCACGACGCGGGCGAAGAGGCCGGCGGACTCCAGATCCCCAACACCCCGCGAGCACCGGAACCGGACGGGCCGTGGACCCTCGACGGGGCGCCGTGTGCGGACCCGATCGTGGCGGCGCTGGCCCCCGGAGAGGGCGCGCGCGCGGCCGGCGTGACGCGCTACGACGCGGCGCTGTCGGGGGCGCGCGCGGAGGTCGCGCTCGGCGGGGAGAACGGGGCCGACCTCGGGGTGTTCGCGTTCGACGTGGCGCTGGAGGGAGAGGTGCACACAGGCGCGCTGACGGGCTGGCGCATCGAGCATGTGCTGGAGGAGAGCGGCGCGGTGGCGGCGTCGCAGCGGGTGCGTGGACGGAACCTGGCCGGGGCACGGACGTTTCTGGAGATCGAGCACCGGGCCGGTGAGGCTTCGCTGACGCAGTGGGTGGTGCTCGACGAGGACTGGCAGGTGCTGCAGATGAGCCTCGGCGTGCCGTGGGCCGGCGGGGACGAGGGCGGGGTGGAGCTGACGCGCACCGGGGACGGGCGCGCGCTGGAGACGCTGGTGGTGGTGCCCTCCGGGGGCGAGCGGCTGGCGCAGGCGGAGGTGGACGCGTGGCTGGAGGCGCGCACCGGGCCGGCGTTCGCGGCGAGCGATGCGTGGGCGCGGCTGATGGCGGTGGGCGATGACCGGGCGATGCGCGAGGGGCTGGATGCCCACGTGCGCCTGTGCCGGGCGGCGGGGATCGGGGAGCGGGAGGCGGAGTTCTTCGCGGACGCGTTCAAGGGCGGCTGCGAACCCGGCGCCGATGGCGGGCTGAAGAGCTGCCGGCGCGACGACATCGAGAGCATCGTCGACGGCCTGGAGTGGCTGCTGACGGTGAACAGCGTGATGGGCCACGTGAGTACTGGGGCGGCGATCACGGCGGGGCTGGTGGCGGCCGGGGTGGTGGTGAGCGGCCCGGCGATCGGGGTGGCGTTCGTGGGGGGCGTCGCGGTGTCGATGCTCATCGACCACGCGGTGGGGGAGTTCATGGCGCGGCACGGCGACGACGTGATCGGGGGCCTTGGCGTGGCGGGAGCGGCGGCGACCGGGGGGAACATGGACGACGCGCGGGCGTTCCGGCAGTTCTTCGCAGGGAGCGGGGGCGACCCGTGGTTCGACACCTTCGACGGCATGGCGTACGCGTACCACGGGCTCGGTGAATTCGTGCTCGTGGAGGCGGTGGAGGGCTCGCCCTTCGCCATTCAGGTGCGCCACGAGCCGGTGGGGGGCGAGTGCCCGGCGGTGGCCCTGACCACCGCGGCGGCGGTGCGCGTGGGGGAGCAGCGCGTGATGTTCTCGGTGCACGACGACGCGTTCATCCGGGTGGACGGCCAACCGGTGTCGCTGCCGGCGGGGATCCTGCCGCTCGACGACGGCGTCGTGCTCGAGCAGGTGGACGGCCGCGGCGAGCGCTACGAGCTGCGCTGGCCGAGCGGCGAGCGGGTGGGGGTGTTCAACAACCTGCACGGCTTCGTGGACGTGCGCGTGGCGCTGCCGGAGCGTCGGCAGGGCGGGGTGCAGGGGTTGCTGGGCAACTACAACGGCGACCGCGGGGACGACTTCATGACCCGCGACGGGGACGTGCTCGACACGCCGATTCCGTGGCCGGTGCTCAACAACGTCTTCGGGGACTCGTGGCGCATCACGGCCGCCGAGTCGCTGTTCCACTACGCCGAGGGCGAGTCCACCGAGACGTTCACGGACCGGAGCTTCCCGGCCGTGCCTACCCGACTGTCGGACCTGGACGAGACCGCGCGGGACGATGCGGAGGCGCTCTGCGAGGCGGCGGGCATCGAGGCGCGGCATCACCTGGAGGCGTGCATCATCGACGTGGTCTGCACGGGCAACCCCGGGCTGGTGGACTCCCACGCCGACCGCGTCTCCGAGGAGGGCGCGGACGTCATCGAGGAGCTCGGCGGCGCGGAGTGCTTCACGCAGGGTCGCCGGGTGGTGGACCGGGTGACCGGCGAGGACGCGGTGGGCCCGCCCACGCCCTTCTACTGCCCGCCCGCGTGCTACGACTCCCCCCGGACGCGAGTGAAGGGCACGGACATCTACACCGACGAGTCGTACGTGTGCGCGGCGGCGATCCACGCCGGGGTGATCACGAACGAGGCCGGCGGCACGGTGATCGTGGAGGCGCTGCCCGGGCAGGACAGCTACGCGGGGTCGGAGCGCAACGGCATCCGCTCGACGAGCTACGGGTTCTGGCGCGGGGCGATGCGCGTGTCCGCGCCGGAGACGGAGCCCTGCAGCGTCCAGGGGCGCGAGGTGGTGGATCGGGTGGGAGACGAGCCCGGCGAGCCCGAGGCCTTCGCCTGCCCGGCGGGTTGCGTGGCGCGCGGGTTCACGCGTCTGTGGGGCACGGACATCTACACGGACGACTCCTACATCTGCATCGCCGCAGTCCACGCCGGCATCATCGCCGACGAACTCGGCGGGCCGGTGTGGGTCCAGGCGGTCCCTGCGCTCAGCTCCTACGAGGCCAGCGAGCGCAACGGCGTGTCGTCGTCGAGCTGGGGATCGTGGGGCGGCGCGTTCTCCGTGCTCCCGCCGGAGGAGTGAGCCCGGCACGACCGATCCCCGGCAGCCGCTGCGCGACGGCGTGTCGTCGTCGAGCGGCGCACTCCCTGTGCTCCCGCCAGGAGGTGATCGCGGAGAGGGCGACCGGGTCCGCGCCTACTGGGGTGCTTCCTCGGGCGCGGGCTCATCGGCGACCAACTCGCGGCCCCACAACCTGCTGAGCGCGATGTCGAGGGTCGGAAACGGCTCGACTGCGATCACGTCGTCCCCGCCCCAGGCGCCCAGCCGCGACCACCTGCCCTCGTTCGCCACGAACGCCTCCACGAGCTCGGCGGTCGGGTCCACGAGCCACAGGTGCTGCAGCCCGTGGCCGAGCCAGAGGTCGGCCTTCAGGCCGCGGTCGCGCTGGTGGGTGGAGGGGCTGAGGACCTCGCAGACCCAGTCGGGAACGATGGCGAAGGCGATGTGGGCGGTGGGATCGGGCAGGCGTTCGCGGGCCCAGCCGGCGATGTCCGGTACGAGGATGTCGTCGCCCAGATGCAGCTCCGGCTCCATCAGGAAGACCCATCCGCCCCGCGGGCTGCCGCTGCCCTCCCGCGCACGGCCCATCACGTCGGCAAACAGCTCGCCGGACGCCACGCCGTGCGCGCCGGAAGGGCGAGGCTGCACATGGAGTTCTCCGGCGAGGATCTCGCCCACCTGGTGCGCGGGCAGGTCCTCGAGCTGCTGGCGGAGGTTCGGGAAGACGAACGCGGGAGCGGCCATCGGGCAAGCCGGGTGAGAAGGCAACCGCGCCGGCCGACGCCGGCCCGGTCAGCGTAAGCGCTCTGCCGGGCAGGAACAAGCGGCGCTGGCGCCGCGCCCCGGGACAGGCCCTTGCGTCGTGCGCCGATACCGCCTACCCCCGGAGCACAGACCGGACGGCGCCTCAGGTGCACTGCAGCCGCCATCACGCCATCACGCCAGCGCTCGTCGCGCCGGCCCGCGCGACGCCTCGCTACGCCAGGGAGCGAAGCGTTCCGGCATCACGTCGCCGCGGCCGCGGCCGGCCCACTTCCCCCTCTCCGGAGAATGACCATGTCCTTCCCCCGCACCCGCTACAGTCCGCTCACCGCCCTCTGCGCCGCCTTCGCCCTGCTGGCCTTCGGCATGGGGTGCAGTGACTCCGACGACGCCGAACCGCGCACCTTCGTCCCGCCCGGGGAAGAGAGCGACAGTCAGGCCCGGGACGTGACCGGTCCCGGAACGGGCGGCGTCGGCGACCCGGATGCGACGGGACAACCGGGCACCGGCGAACCGGGCACCGGCGAACCGGGCACCGGCGAACCGGGAACGGGTGAGCCGGGAGACCTGCCCGACGATGACGGCATCACCATCAGCGGAACGATCCCCAACTACGACGGCCCCGGCGGCACGCTCGGCGAGTTCGGCCGAGACATTGACGTGAGCTCGGGCGATCTCGAGGCCGACGGCTCGTTCAGCGTGGATCTGGTGTCGGGTGCGGCGCTCGCGGTCGAGCTGCAGCCGATCGCCCCCGGCGCGGCGGGCAGCGAGGGCACCCGGGCGTTCCTGTGCCGCAACGAGCTGCTCGAGGTGCTGCCGGACGACGCGATGTTCTTCCTGCACGGACGGCTGCTCTACAACCGCACCGAGCCCGACGGGAACATCGTCGTGCGCACGGTGGAACTGTCGACGCGCACCGAGGGAGACTCGCGCTCCTCGAACGGGCTGCCGAACGGGTACGGGGACCAGTACGTGATGTGGCTGTACAGCAATCAGGCGCTCGCTGCGGACGTGAGCTGCGGTGACCGCGTCGTGGACCTCGACCTGCAGGCGGGCTGGAACGAGATCCAGGTCGATTTCCGTTCCAACGGAGGCGAGCGCATGGTTACGGGAGATCGCCCCGACGACGTGGCCTGGTACATCGACCCGGGCTTCTGAAGCGGACGGCGCCTCCGCGGGGAACATGCGGCCCCACGGGGTCGGTCATGTCCTCGCTGCCCTGCCGGGAGAGACGATGAACCACGAGGCCTGGAAGACGCTGCTCGCCGCGGAGTCGCTGCCGTGCGCGATCGTCGACCTGGACGCGGTGGACCACAACCTGGCGCTGCTGCGGGCGGCGCGGGCACGGGAGGACGTCACGCTGCGCGTGGCGACGAAGAGCGTGCGCGTGCCGGCGGTGCTTCGGCACCTGCGGGAGCACGGAGGGAGCGCCCTGCGCGGCTGGATGCCGTGGAGTGCGGGGGAGACGCGGGCGCTGTTCGAGCAGGGGTTCGATGACTTCCTGATGGGCTATCCGGTGGCACGGCCGCAGGAGGCGGACACGCTGGCGGCGCTGGCGGCGGACGGGGCGCAGGTGATCGCGTGCGTGGACGATGCGCACCATGTGGCGGTGCTGGCGGAGGCGGCGCGGGCGCACGGCACGGAGGTGCCGGTGTGCATCGACGTGGACCTCTCGCTGCGCCCGGCGGCGGGGGTGCACCTGGGGGTGCGGCGCAGTCCGCACCGGGACGCGGTGTCGGTGGTGGCGCTCGCGCGGCGCATCGCGGAGGCGGAAGGGGTGCGCCTCGCGGCGGTGCTCGCGTACGAGGCGCAGGTGGCGGGGCTGGCGGACCGGGCACCGGGGACGGCGCTGAAGCGGCCGGTGTTGCGGTGGCTGAAGGCGCGTTCGGTGGCGCTGGCGCGGGAGCGCCGATCGGCGGTGCTCGAGGCGCTCGAGCGGGAGGGGCACGCGATCGCGGTGGTGAACGGGGGCGGGACGGGGTCGCTGCGCACGACGAGCGCGGAGGCGGCGGTGACGGAGGTGACGGTGGGGTCGGGGTTCCTGTGCCCGCACCTCTTCGACCACTACGACGGGCTGCCGCTGCGTCCGGCGGCGTTCTTCGCGCTGCCGATCTGCCGGCGGTCGGATCCGGACCACGTGACGTGCCTGACCGGAGGCTTCATCGCGTCGGGGGCGCCGGGGCCGGACCGGCTGCCTCAGGTGCACAGCCCGCCGGGGCTGACGCCGGTGGCGCTGGAGGGCTGGGGCGAGGTGCAGACCCCCTTTCGCTGCGGGCGCGACGCCCCGCAACTCCGGCTCGGCGATCCGGTGATCGCCCGCCACGCGAAGGCCGGGGAGCTGTTCGAGCACTTCCGCGAGGTGCTGCTGGTACGCGGCGGGGCCGTCGTGGACCGGGTGCCCACGCTGCGCGGGACGGGGTGGGGGTACGGGGGGTGAGGGGAGGGGGGGTGCCCGCCGCAGAGGGAATCTCCCTCTGCGGGACCGAACATGGTATGCCCAACGGAGATGGGTTATCCCATCCTTCTGTTTTCGTTCCGGACACCTGCATGTCACATCAACGACGCAACGATACGGCGACCGCGCCTTGCGATGACGGCTTGGCGAGTGCGCGACAGGCCCTGCTGGTCGGGCTGTTCACCCTCGCGGGGGCCGTCTGGCTTGCCGGGCCGGGGTGCTCCGCACAGTCCGGGGACCCCAGCCCCGAGGAGACGTCCGCGGACGCTGCGGGGACGGCTGCGCCGGCGACGACCTCGCCGTCGGCGCGTGCCCCGCGCGAGGACTTCGAGCCCGACCCGCCGGGCCAGTGGCTCGCGCTGGACCTCCACGTGCACGCGTGGGGTGCCAGCAACGACGCGGGTCCGGACTCCACGCCCGCACGGATCGCCGAAGTGGCGCGGGAGCGGGGCCTGTTCGCGGTGGTGCTGCAGGACCACTCGAACTCCACGGGGTCTGACCCGTTCACCCTCGAGGAAGACCCGGCGCTGTACAACCAGGGCCCGGAGTTCGTGCACTGGGACGAGGCCGCGAGGCTGTCCGTACCGGGGGAGTTCCTGCTCGTGAGCGGAAACGAGCTCAGTCCGCGCGATGAGGGCAACGACCCGGTGGGGCACATCGGCTGCATCCCGCGCACCCTCGGGAGCTTCGACACCGACAGCCCCTTCGTGGACCGGCCGCGGGGCAGCGTGACCGGCGGCGAGGCGCTCGCCCAGGCTCTCGACCGCGGCTGCTTCGCCATCGTCAACCATCCCTATGCCGTCGCGGCCTGGATCGCCTACGACTGGTCATCCTTCGCGTACGACGCCCTCGAGATCTGGAACGGGATGCTCACCACCCTCGACCTCCAGGGGCGCGACGCCTGGCGCTGCGACCTCCTCGCCGGGCGCCAGGTCACCCCGGTCGCGGCGAGCGACAACCACCGCATCGAGGATCCGCCGCCCGGTACCCTGTTCGACCCGGCACTCGGCTGGCCCTCCACTGCGGTGTTCAGCGCGGAGCCGTCCTGGGAGGGCGTGATCACGGCGCTCGAGTCCGGATACGTCACGCTCTTCGAAGGGGAGAGCCGACTCTTCCTCGACGGCTACGACGAGGGCCGCTGGCGGGCGGAGGGAGCCGAGACCCGCTTCCTTCGCGTGCGGGGACACCTCGATGCGGAGAGCCGGCGCCCGGCCGAGCTGAGGGTCACCCGCGCCTTCGCCTGCGATGACCCCCGCCCGGACGTTGCCCCGCCCCCGACCGTCAGCGAGGAGGTCCTCCTCGAGCAAACCATCGCCCAGGGCGAGGACTTCGACATCGCCCTGCCCATCGCCGGCGAACCCGGTGTGTACTCGGCGACGCTGCTCTCCCGCCGACCGAGTCCCATCGACGGGCCGCGCCACGCCGCGATGTCGCGGGGGCTGGTGATCGCCGCGGAGCGCTGAGACGACGGTGCAGCCGTGAACGACGTGAACCCTCGCGGTGGCAATGTGCGAGGACCCGTGGCGCGGGTACCCGCGCCCATCAGTCCCCCATCCTGACAGCCGGGCACACATCGGCGACGATCGGCGCCCGAGCTGCTCTGCGGATCAGGAATCCTGCCTGTCACATCGAATGGCGTTCCCGGCTCGCTACGGGTGGATCGTTTGCGCGAGGCGGAATCCGATGGAAGAGACACGCATCTGCGGATCCACGTTCCGCGAACGGTCAACGGCACGAACGTTTCCGTCATGCGTGTTCCAGGCACCTCCTCGGAAGACCCGGTCGGTCCCCGACGACGGCCCGACTGGATCGGTTCCTCCGCTGTTTGCTTCCTGAAACCAGGTGTCGGTCCACTCTGCGACGTTCCCCAGCATGTCGTGGAGTCCCCATGCATTGGGCTGCTTCTGTCTCACGGGATGTGTGGAGTCGCCGCTGTTGCAGGCGTACCAGGCGATCGGGTCGAGGATCGGCCTGCTTGGCTCGCAGTCCCTGCTTCCGGGGGGCCTGGAAGCCAGATCTCCGTTGTACGTGGACGTCGTGGTCCCGGCGCGCGCTGCATACTCCCACTCGGCCTCGGTCGGAAGCCGATAGCCTTCACAATCGTAGACCGTCGCACCGCCGACGATGTTGCCGCTGGCGTCGTAGCACTCGGTCAGTCCCGCCGCGCGAGAGCGGGCGTTCGCGTATGCGACGGCGTCAAGCCAGTTCACATTCTCGACGGGACAGCTGCCACCACAGCTCGAGAAGCTGGCCGGGTTCGAACCCATCAGGGCCTCGTACTGGGACTGTGTCACTGGCGTCGCCTGGAGTCGGAACGCCCGGGTAAGCGTCACCGATACTTGCGCCTCCCGGGCGCCTACGCGACCGACCGTTCCCGCCGGAGAACCCATCGTGAACGTCCCGGCTTCGATTCTCACGAACTCGGTATCTTCCCCCGAACCCGCTTCCGCTCCCGGGTCGGAACGAGACTCGTCGGCAGAAGCGGCGAGCAGAACCGGAAACAGAAACGCGATCAACGCGATGATGCACAGAGTCAGACGCATGATGGCCCGCATGAATGAAGGGAAGAGAATCAAGAAAAGGAGACAGCGTGTACGAACGGCAACGCCTTCCGCCTGCGGCCCGGCCATACCATGTCCGCACGAGGAGTCGGGCGTACGCATGTCCTTGCCGAAGACACTGCATACCACCGCTACGGGTGTCAACCTCGGTCGTCCAGTTTCCCGGGACGCTGATGGTGATCGTCGTCCGCGCGTCCGCGATACGTCCCCCCCCGACGGGTCTGCCAACCACCTGGTTCATCGCGATGGTCAATCCGCCGCGCGCCGTGGTGCCGTGACGTTCTCGGATGGTTCCCTCGGCACGACACCCGAGCCCACGCCGTGCGCATGCACCGTGTGTGCCGCCACCCGAGGGACGCCAGAGCCATGATCCGCGCGACCATCCCCGACCTCGCGGAGCCCTCGCGCCGGCGTGTATCGCGCTGCCGCCCTCATGGAAGCCGCGCTGCTGCTCGACGAGGTCGCCGTTGAGGGGGGCGACGGTCAGCGCCGAACCCGCTTCATCCCAAACCCCGCCCATGCCATACTGCACGGTGAATCGCCGTACTCCAGGATCCGGAGCCCTGTACAGCCCGCCGCCCTTCTTCCCTGCAGCTCCCTCGCTGACCATGCCTTCGCGAACCCTCCGCTTCTCCGGGTGTGTGCTCGTTCCCCTCCTCGCCCTGGTCTGGGCCTGCGGAGGGGACAACGGCTCCGCCGACTCCGCCGCGACCGACTCCGCGGGCTCCGACTCCCGCACGAGCGGTCAGCCCGGCGACCCATCGCACGGCTCGTCGCCGGGGTCTTCCGCGCACGCCGACGCATCGGCCCCCCCCACCGCGAGCCGCGCTGCGCCTTCGCGCTCCGCCGACGACCCTCGACCCGGGACGACGGACCCGGCAGGCGCGACAGATGTCACGGACCCCACCCTGCCGGACTCCTCCGCCTCCACCCGCTGGACATGGGCCCCCCAGGCCTGGGAGGACTGCGAGGAGGGCGGCCGCATCCTCGAGGCGGGCCCCGACGACTACCGCGACGTGCTCAACACCCTCGAGCCCGGCGACACCCTCCGCCTCCGTCCCGGCATCTACACCCGCGGCCTGCCGCTGCGGCGCTCGGGCGAGCCGGGCGCCTGCATCGTCATCGAGAGCCTCGACCCGGAGGACCGCGCCACCTTCCACGGCAGCAACTCCTTCAACTCCATCGCCATCCACGGCGCGAGCTGGATCAAGGTGCGCCGCCTGATCGTCGACGGCCGCGGGCAGCGCGGCTTCGGCGTCGCCTCCCAGGGCCTCACCGAGATGCCCACCCACCACGTCGTCATCGAGGACATCCACATCTTCAACCAGCACGAGGCCCAGAGCGTCGTCGGCATCTCCACCAAGAGTCCAGCCTGGGACTGGGTCATCCGCGGCAATCGCATCGAGAACGCCGGTACCGGCCTCTACCTCGGCAACTCCGACGGTCGGCAACCCTTCATCCGCGGCATCGTCGAGTTCAACACCGTCCTCGACCCCCTCGGCTACGGCATGCAGATCAAGCACCAGATCGAGCGCCCGGACATTCCCGGAATCCCCGCTCGCGCCGACACCCACATCCGCTACAACGTCTTCTCCAAGGCCAACCGCGCCGCCTCCGGGGGCAACGCCCGCCCCAACCTCCTCCTCGGCCACTTCCCCGTCGACGGCCCCGGCGCCGACGACCGCTACCTCGTCTATGGCAACCTCTTCCACGACAACCCCGTCCACCACCTCATCCAGGCCGAAGGCAACCTCGCCCTCTTCAACAACCTCTTCGTCAACCCCCGCGGAAACGGCGTCCACATCCGCCCCCACAACCACCTCCCGCGCACCGTCGACGTCTTCCACAACACCTTCGTCACCTCCGGCCGCGCCCTCCGCATCGCCGGTGGCGACCCCGACCACACCCAGCGCGCCAGCCACAACGCCCTCTTCGGCAACCCGCCCGTCGACGGCCCCGACACCGCCGGCAACATCACCGGCGCCCACGACGACGCCACCGACGCCCTCCGGAACCCCCACGCCGCCCCCGGGGACGGGCTGGACCTCCGCCCGCGCGGCGACCTCCTCCACACCGACGAGGACTCCTCCACCGTCCCCGACATCCTCGAGGCCCACTTCGACTTCGCCGGCCACCCCCGCCAGGGCACCGTCGCCGGCGCCTTCGCCGGGCCGGACGTTCCGCTCCCCTGGCCCCTCACGCGGGAGGCCCCGCCCGTTCCGGCGTCCCCCACCGCCCCATGACCCGAATCCTGCCCGCCGCCCTCCTTACCGCCCTCCTCGCCCTCGGCTGCGGGAGTGACCCCACGCCCGCGGAGGTCCCGTCCTCCGGGGAGCCCGCAAGCCCGGATGCGACGATGTCCGGCGAGCCGGGCGGGACGGGCGGCGAATCCGGGACCACGGAGGATGTGACCGGCAGCACGGCCGACAGGGCGTTCCGGCTCGCGCTGTCCGTGAGCCCGTTCGCGGACAGCGCGCTGGTGGCGGGGGGGTGACCTGGGTCGACGGAGCGCGGGAGGCGGCGGACCTGGCGTCGCTGCAGGC
>REDH01000018.1 GCA_007693585.1 Deltaproteobacteria bacterium | reverse complement strand
AGCCTGTCGTAGCCCACCTCGCCGATCCGCTCGATCAGCGTGCGCTTCACGTCCGGGTGCCCCATGATGACGCGGGCGTTCCGGTAGTGCGTCAGGTACCCAGAGATCCGCGAAACGTGGTCCATGTGGTGGCTATACATCTCGAAGGCGCTACCGACCTTGAGTCTCGCTCCATGGGTAGATGAGCGGTCGCGCAGGTGTCCCCATGACGTGAGAGTCGCCTGCTGCATCATAGCCATGGCCTTGAGGGGGTCCGCACTCGTGTCCGCGAACGTCATGTCGACGTTCCTCGGCACGTAGTAAGGCACGTTGGCGATGGAGTATCCGTAGTTCTGCTCCCATGCGTCGTTCAGGTCGTCCTTCATTCTCGTGTTGAACTGCTCGAACATGAAGTCGGCGAGCTGGCGCTCCGCTGGGCCTGCAAGATCGTTCACGGCACGGATCAGCTCGTCGGTGGCCTCTATCTCCACCTCCTTGTTGTTGCGCTCCATGACCAGGCCGTTCCTCTCGATGAGCGCGGCGTTTGAGGGGTCGGACATCGTGAGGATGAGGTGGATGACCTCGTCCCGGTTGAACTGGTAGGTCTGGCCATCGGCCTCCACGGTGAAGACCTGCCGGCGCCAGGACTCGAGCTGCCGGCGTGCCGCCTGCTGTTCGCTCCACGTCCCCTCGTTCATCTTGATGCCAAGCACCTGCTCGACGGCGCCGTAGAAGGTGTCCTCGTAGAACTGCTTGCGTGCCAGATACTGCTTCTGGCCTTGGATCGTGACGTTCTCCCAGACGTACTTCCTGAAGGTTTCGCCAAGGTTCTCGAGGAGCACCTCGGGGCGCACCGAGAACTCGTTCATGAACTGTGAGACGAGCCCGCGCTTCGGCTTCAGTTCCTCACCGAAGAACGTCTTCCTGAGCGGCAGCGGCTGCTTCGACGCCACAGCCTCGGCGACGGCCCGTGGCACCACCTCCTCCCTGAACTCGTGGCGCATGGAGCCGAGCATCCGCTTGTTGTCGCGGACCGTCTCGACCCAGTGCTTGAGCGCATCGGTCACGGCGGCGAGGTCGTCCGGGTCCATGGTGCGGAGCTTCGCCTTGTCGAGCTTCGCCATCTGGGCGTAGATGTCGGCCGGGAAGAGCACCGACGACTCCGGGTTCCTCTGGAGGACACGGGAGATGTCGCGCAGGTGCTCCATCTGCATATCGCTCACGTCGCTGGACTCGAGGCTTTGGACGACCTGTGCCAGCCGCTTCTTCTCCGCCCGCGTCGTGTTCTGGCGTGACGCCATGCGGTACGCCTTCTGGAGGTCCTGGATCGCGTGGCGACGCTGTTCGTCGAGCATGATCTTCTCGGCACGCTCAAGCGCCCTCTTCGCCTTGAGCGCGGTGGTCGCCTTCTTGGCGGCACGGATCATCTGGCGGACGCGGAGCGGCGTGAAGGTGTCCTCCATCATGGCGTCGAGCCGAGCGACGTCGTTCTCGGTGAACACCTCGCGGGTGCGGGTTTCGGTGGAGGCTTCGCCGGCCTCAATCGCGTCCCCGATGGGGACCCGCTTGCCCTGCTTGTCCATGTGCTCGCGGACAACCTCGACCACGCTCCGGTTGTGCCGGAGTCGGTCCATGGCCTGCCGGTCCGTCTCAACCGGGGGCGGACCGGCGCGGGGCGGTCCCTGCGGGGTCGGCGCGGACTCGTCGCCCACAGGTGCCTGGCGGTAGAGCATCGTCGAGCGTGGCCCGTCGGACACCTCTTCGCCCTCGAAGCCCGCGAGGTCGCCCTCGTCCATGGTCGTGCGCCGCCAGCGGTCAGAGATCGCCCTGACGTCGAAGCGGTTGAACGGAGACGCGGTGTCCGAGGTGTCCACGGCACCGGAGACGACCGGGTGGTCGAACTTCCTGCCGCCGACGGCCCATGTGTCGCGGTTCGGGTCCGCCAGCTCGCGCTCGACCGCGCTCCGGCCATAGTCACCGTGAACGCCCACGACCACCGAGTTGGCGCCCATGGCGTCCGTGTCGGCCTGTAGGCCATCGGCGATGTATGCCGCGGCCTCGTTGACCGGAACCGAGTGGAGGGACATGGAGTTGCCCATTTCGTCCACGAACAGGAAGTCGACCCGGTTGTCGCTCTTCGGGAGCGCACCGAACACCTCCGCCGCCTCCTGTGTCGTGGAGATGCCGGGACCCCTCCGCGTCCAGTCTGCGCCAGGGTCGCTGAGGTTGATCTCTCGCGTCACAAGGTCGGTGTTCACGTCCCACACGCGGGACCCGTCCGGCCGCGCCGTGGCCGTGATCCACGCGGCGACGTCTGAGTTCATGACCAACTCGCCGGCGTACTCCACGCCGTGAACCCTGGCGATCTTCGACATCTCCATCGTGTTGCGCTGGTCCGTGTTCGACGGCCGCGCTTCGCCCATCGGGTGGTTGTGGGCGCTCATCACTGCGGCGCCGGCCTCACTCGCCCGCTCGAAGAACTCGGTCACCTGATCCGTGGTCATTCCGACCTCGGTCGGGCTCCCCACGGTCGTAATCATGTGGTCGACCACCTCGGCACGCCCGCCCTCCATGCGGTACGCGACGAGATGCGCGAACTCGGCCTTCGGGTGCCGGAACATCCGCATGAGCTCGAAGGTCTTGGCCCTGTCGAGCACGACCCGGCCGTCCTCGGTCCGGGTGGGGAGGCCGAGGCCCTGGTCGTGGAGGCGGTGGCCCTTCGCCTTGACCCACACGTTGGCGACCTCTTCTCCGCGCTTCACCCGTTCGATCATGTCGCGGGTGGTCGCCACGCCGGGGATGGCTACCTCGATCAGAGACTCGTACTCGGTGCTGAAGACGTCGCGCTGGAACTCACGCAGGTTCTCGAACGTCCCGTACCTCTTCCGCAGTTCGCGCTTCCACAGGCCCTTGTCCTGCGCGTCGTACTCGGCGCGGGCACGGGCATCCTCCTCGAGTAGCCGCCTCGCGTCGTCCAGCATCGCCTGCTCGCCCGCAGTGAGGTCCGCGGGGTCAGCGTCCTCCATGGCCTCCACGATGATCCTGGCGTCAGCTACGGCCTCTGTGTGGCCCGCGTCACCGAACGGCGGCGCGTCCGCCAGCGGGCTGGTGGGGGTGGCCTCGGCATCGGCCTGACCCAGCACCGGGGCTAGGAGGTCCTCCGGGTAGTTGTCGCGGAGGAACCGCTCCGTTGACGCCCTCGCCTCTGGCGACATCGTCTCGAGGGTGGAACGGACCCTCTCCTGCGAGGACTCGAGCCCCTCCCTGAAGTTGCGGTCGAGTTCGAGTTGCACCCGGTCCTCGCCATAGGCGCCGACGTTCCGCATATCCTCGCGGGCGCTGGCGTACCGCTCGATGCCGGACGCCATGGACTGAAGCGACCGGCGGTTGCGGTCGGAGAGTTCGGCCGGCGCGGCTTCGGCCTCGGCTGGAGCGTCCGCGAACAGATCGCCCACCATCGGGTCCATGGGCGTCGACGCCTGGTCGCTTGCCTGCACCTCGCCCTCACCCATGGCCTCAGAGCGCCGCAGGAGCCGCAAGGCGTCGCGGTACTGTGCCCGCTGCGCCTCAGTGGCGCGGTCGGCCTGGAGTAGCGGCCCAAGGCGCTCAACGGTCTGCTGTGCCCGGCGCTCCATGGTCGCCATGTCGTCGGGGGCGAAGTCCCGCTCGCCGAACATCCCGGCCTGCTCGGAGCCCTCCACGACCTGCGGCGGCGCCCCGAAGACGTCGTCCTGTACCGCTAACCCTTCGGCTGGCGCCCCGGCTTCCCGCTCAACCTGAACTGGCCCCTCGGCAGGTTGCCCGACTTGATCGAGTTCGCCAGGTACGTCAGTGCCCACTGCTTCGCCTCGGGAGAAGCGGGCGATCTCTTCCGCGAGGTGTCCTTCGACTTCGGACCAGAGGCTGCGCTTGACTTCATTTTGTCCCTCACCTTCCGCCATGCGGGCGGCGTGTGCTCTAAGGATGTCGCTCACCGTCCCAGAACGGGTCGAGAGCCGTTCCCACAGTTCCTGCATCTGCTCCGCGTTCACCCTTCCGGCGCGGGCGGCGTCAGTGTCGATGTCGCCGGCGCCCTCCTCCGCGATGCGGCTTGCCTCCCGTTCGGACGCCACGCGGCCGAGGATCCGCCGCTTGGCGTTGATCTCGTTGGACACGTAGTCGGCAAGGACGGCCTGCTCGTAGAGGTCGGTCGTCAGCACCTCGTCGCCGAAGAGCGACTGCTGCTGGCCCATGCCGTCCGAACCGCGGGTGCCGCGCTCGCCCTGGTAGGCCGGGGAGGTGCGGGCCTGCTGGATGAAGTGGTCGAGCTGGCGGTTCGTCAGGCGCCGGCCACGGGACTCCATGCGGTCGAGCACCTGCATGAGGTCCGTCTGCTCGTGCGGCCTTAGGTTCGCCTCACCGATGACCACGGCGCGGTTGATGGGCAGTTGCTCCTGCACGACCCGGTTGAAGATCCACGGCTCGAGCCTGGACAGCGCCATGCCCTTCCTCGCCATGGCGCCGTCGACACTGATGCCGTATTGAGCGAGGTCCTCGAGTGTCACGCCCGCCTCGCGGAAGAGCTTGGCCGCGTCGATCTCGGTGCCCTTGTCCTCGGCGATATTGGTCATGGCCCCCACAAGGCGGGCCGCAGACTCGTCGGGCGCTTGGACAACGCGAACATCGAGGTTCTCCACCCCAAAGCGTCTCGCCATTTCGACCCGGTGGTGCCCGTTGATGACGTACAGTTCGCCGTCCGCCGGGTCGTGCCAGAGGGAAATGACGCCGGCGATGTCCGGGTTCCACTTTTCGACGTTACGGAATTGATCCGTCACGCCCGCCTCTGGGTCGGTCACGGCCTTGTACTGGAACCGCTCCGGGTCCAAGCGGATGCGGCTCAGTGGGGCCTTGCCCACGTCGTCAGATCGGGGGTCAGCGAGCCCGTACTGATTGCGGACCGCCTCGACCAGTGGCGCGAGTTCGGAAGACCCCTCCGGGGAGGGGGTGCCCGGCGCGGCCTCGGCCTCGACGATCTCGGGGGAGGGGGCGGCGTCCGCTTGTACGGGGGGCGAGGCCATCGCGTCGAGCACCGCCTCGTGAGCCGCCTCAAATCCCGCAGGCCACTCGTACTCCTGCGCCGCCGCCTCCGGTGACCCGGCCTCCCGCACCGCCTCCGTGACGTTCTGGATCACGTTTCGGACGTGCTGTGGCTGCCTCACACCAGCGTTCCTCGCGGCCTCTTCCATCTGCTCGAGCGGGAGCCCGCCCACGAGGTCATCGACAACCTCCACGGGTAGAGTCTCAAGCCCCATCTGCCGTGCGGCCTCAAGCCGGTGCTGGCCCTCAAGCACCTCGCCCGTGGCGTCCACAACGAGTGCCTCGAAGAACCCATCGTCGCCCTGCATGGCAGCGACCAGTTCCGATACCCTCGACGCCTCGGTTGCGTCTCCGTCCCTGACTCCACCGGAAAGATCGGCCACGCGCATGAAGCCTGTGCCGACAAGCGTCGGGTAATCGTATGTCGCCTCGGCCACGTCCCACGCATCGTCACGAGAAGGCTCGACGCGAAGCGGGAACCGTGCTCGACCTTGTTCCCATGGGATGAGTTCGCCGGGCGCCTCCTCGGCCTCGACAATCTCGGGAGAGGTGGCGGCGTCCGCTGGCAGGTCCGCTATCGGCGCCGTCGGCTCGGGGAGCCCCGTCTCGGGGTCGTACACGAGGCCGAGCTCCACGAAGCCGGGCTCGGAGCCGTCCGCCGGCATGGCGCCGGCCGTGACGGAGATTCCTTCCGGCCGTGGATCGTCGCCGACCCAGAGGTCTTCCGTCGCGGCGCCCATGCCAGGGTCACCCTCGGTAGCAAACGGGTCCATGTAGGCGACGTCGGGCTCCGGCACCCGGACTGCGGCGCCAACAGGGTCGTCCATCGACCTGCCCAGGGGACGGCCGGGCGGCTGTCCCACAGATTGACTGAACACCTCGCCCGTGGGCTCCGGCACCACGACATCTTCGCCATAGGCCCAGGAATAGGGGTCGGGTGGTGGGATGGCGCCGCGCTCAGTCGGCACCTCCGCGCCGTCTCGCGGCCCCTCGATCCTTGGGTCGCCCGGTGCGACGATGTCGAGTTCCGGGGCGGAGACTTCGGTGCGGCCATCCTGCCAGAACACCTGCGGCTCGATCTGCCCCAGCTCACCGGCGTCCGTCTGGATCATGCTGAGGACCTGATCGGTGCGCTCGGCCATGTCCGTCATCATGTCGACGGCCCCCGGCGTGAGCGGCGTGCCGTCCGTGTCCACGCCGGAGTCGATCATCTCGCGGAGAGTCTCGGCCTCCTGCCGGGCGCGGGCCGCGGCCACGCCACCGCCGACGGCGCCGAATACGCCACCGCCGACGCTACCCAGTGCCGCGGACTGCAAGAAGTCGTCGAAGAGCTGGCGGTCCTCGTCGTAGTTCATGGCCGCGACGTTGAACAGCACCTGCCCGAAGCCTTCCGCACCCGCCTCTTCTGTGGCACCGAGTGCCCCTGCACGAGCACCCGTCGCCACTACGCCCTGCCCACCGCCGGCACCCCGGATCCTCCCCATGCGGCGCAGGAAGGACACCGGACCGAAGACCTGCACGGCGCCACCGGCGGCGCCGAGCGTCACCGCGCTTCTGAGCGCCTGGTCCTCCGGTACCCCGAACTGGCCGGTGGCCTCGTTGTAGATGCGGTCCATGCCGCCGAGAGTCGCGGCGGCGGTGGCGCCCAGCGCAGCGGTGGTCGGGCCGGCGGGGCCGAGTAGTGCGCCGAGCCCCGCGTAGCCGCCGAACGAGCCGAGGACCGGCATGACCTGACCCCAGATGAAGCTGTCCTGCACCGCCGGGTTGTCGGATGCTCCGGGGATCCGTTCGGCCTGCTCCCTGATCGCGTTCGCCATCCGCATGGCGGCGTGGTCACGGGCCTCGCGCTCGCCCATGCGCTGGATCCACTCCGGCAGTTGCGCGTCGAGCCGGTCGGCCAACTCCTGAAGCCCCTGCACGCCCTGACGCACCTGATGCGTCTGCATGACCGCGACGCCGCCGAGGGCGCTGGCCGGCAGTTCGGCCAAGGATCGGCCCACACCGCTCAACCCATGGCGAACGTACTCGCCGGGCGTAGCCTCGGCCCGCGCTGCACGAGTCTCCTCGATCTGTGCCTGCACCGCCTCCTCGTCGTCGGGCTCCGGCACGCGGCGCTCCGCGTTGATGCGCTCCCTGCGCTCCTGCGGGGTCGGCGGCGGGGTAGCGCCGTAGCCGCCCTGGAACGGCCCGTCAGAGCGCACGAAAGCGCCGGAGGAGGCCGTCGGGCCACGCGGGGCACCCTCGGTACGGGGGAAGTCCTCGTTGAGGTCCTGGAAGCGGTGGTGGACGCGCTCGCCGGCCGCATGGATGCGGTTGAACACCGTTGCCTCGGAGCCCACGAGCGAAGCGCGGGGATCCGGGGCGTCCGGCGTGGCGACTCGGAACCGCTGCTGCCAGTCGTCGGGCTCCGGTACGGACGGCGGCGGCTCACCCGACCCAACGAGCGCGGCCCGCGGGTCGGGGTTGTCGGGTGTCGCCATGAGGAGTTCACGACGGCGACGCTCCTGCTCGTCCTCGTCGTCGGGCGGCGGCACGAAGCCGACGCCAGTCATGCCTGAGAACAGGGTCATGCTA
>REDH01000188.1 GCA_007693585.1 Deltaproteobacteria bacterium | reverse complement strand
CCCGGCCCCGCTCGCCACGACCAGCACCCCCCGCGCCCCCCCCAGCCCGCCCGCGACGCCCCACGCCACCCGCGACCGCGTGCGCGACCGCAGCCACGCCGCCTCCCGCTCCTCCACCTCCGCCACGTCCGCCCGGCACGCCGCATCGTCACGGCACACCTGGAACGTGTCGTGCCGCGTCACCTGCGCCACCGTCAGCCCCGAAGCCACCGCCACCGCCCCCACCGTCGCCACCGCGAACCCCCACGGCAGCGCCCCCGTCCCGCGCCCCCCATCCACACCCGCCAGCGGCTCCATGGCCTCCGCCGGCGCCGCCGAGCTCCCCGAAGCCGACGAGGACTCCGCCGCCCCCGGCCCGCATCCCGCCGCCCCGCACGACATCGCCTCGAGCGCGGCGAGCACCTCCCCGCGCGACAGTCCGGCTGCGCACCGCACCGGCTCCCCCGGCTCCAGCAGGCAGTCCTCGCCCTCCCCCACCGCCAGGAAGCGCACCCCCGGGAACAGCTCCGCCAACGCGGCGGCGGCCTCCTCGTCCACGCCGCCGTCCAGCACCGGCTCCCCCGGCCCGTCGGCGGAAAACACCCCGCCGAGCCGTGGGTGGCGCAGCACCAGCACTCCCGCCGACGCAACAGCGCGGTCCACCGCGTGCAGGGCTCCATCGGCGCCGTCGCAGCGCACCTGCAGCACCACCCGCTCCGCCGCACCCGACAGCGCGAGCGTGCCGGCCGCGGCCTCCCGCACCACCCCGTTGACCAGAACCGCGCAGTCCGCCCCCGGCAGGAGCAGCCGCACGACCCACCTGTCTCCGCCGGCAACCTCGCGCTCGGCCACACCATAGAGCCCCGCCAGCGTCCGCGCGCGCTCGGCCACCTCCCCGTCCGTCTCGCCCAACTCCACCCACTCCTCGAGCAGGGCGTGGGCCAGCCGAGCCGAGGTCGGCTCCGCGGCCAGCGCCGCCGCCAGCCCGTCCAGCCCCTGCACCACGCGCGCAAGCGCCTCGTCCGCCTCGTCGAGGAACCCCGCCAGAAAGAGCGCACGTGCATCCGTGAGCTGCGCCAGCGCCGCGCCGAGAGCGTCGCGCTCCGCAGCCGTGGGCACGGCCTCGTCCGACATCGGCGCGAGGCCAACGGTGCCCGTGGGGAGCGCGCCCGCAGGGCCGTCGACGCCGACGGCGATCGGCGGTGTACCCGCAAGGGCCCCAGGGGACGGGAAGAACAGGAGCGTCCACGCCACGGCGCACAGCAGCAGGGGCGGCAGCGGGCGGGAGAGAGTGCGGTGGACAACGTTCAACACGGGCGGGAGCACGGGCTGGGGTACGAACGGAGTGCCGGGCCGACGGGGGCCGGGGCACCGCCGGGGGTGACGGGCGCGGTCGGCGGCCGTAGCACGCACCCTCGCCGGGACGCAAGCCGCCCGCAGCACCGGACGACGAGCCCGGGGCTTCCGAACATCCCCTCACGTGGTCCTTTCACACGACGCAAGCCGCCCGCAGCACCGGACGACGAGCCCGGGGCCGTCGCACCGTCCGGGGGGCAGCCCATCGCGACGCCGTCCGGGGGGCCTCCTCCGCAGGAAGGGCCGGCTGAGCGGGCGGGGCATGGATCCACGAACGATCGACGTTCCGTTCGGAGGCGGCTCGGGGGCGACCCGGCGAGCCCCCGGAAGGCGAGCCCCGGCGTCAGCCCGCGAAGGGCCGGCTGACGTGCGGGCTGGACAGGTCGTAGAGCACGCCGATCGGGTCCGTGGCACACAGCGGTTCGAGCCGCTTCGCGGAGCTGCGGATGCTGCCGTGGTGGTAGACCCCATCGACGAGGTACCGGTACTCGATGCCCCCGTCGCTCCAGGCGCGGACCACCTCGCCGAGGGTGTAGCCATGGTGGCGATAGACACGCATGGCGTCCCGGGCGGCGATGACCCGGGCGATGGCGATGGTGGCGACGCACAGGAAGATGAAGCCGGCGAGGATGCCCACCCCGGGGTTGCCCGCGGTCCACCCGACGACCGCGGCGGGGAGGGAGAGCAGGGAGAGGAGGCATGTGAGGACGATGCTGAAGACCCAGGACCGTCCGCTGGCCGGGTCGCGGTAGTGAAAGCCCGGCAGGGGGCGTGGTGCCGGACCCGGGTCGGGCGGGAGCAGCAGGGCCTGCCGGGGCAGGGCGTGCATCAGGAAGGCCGTGTCGAGGTCGTTCAGCGCCTCCTCCGCGGACGCGAAGCGCTGGTCGAGATCGGGGTGGATCATCCGGTCGATCCAGCGGCGGAAGCCCACGGAGATGGGGAGGTCGGCGGGGATCTCGATGTGAAACAGCTTCTCGAAGTGGTGGTCGGGGGGATCGGTGGTCAGCAGGTGGATGCAGGTGGCGCCGAGGGCGAAGAGATCGGACTGGGGAAAGGCCTGCCCGGCGTACTGTTCGGGGGGCATGTAGCCGAAGGTACCGACCATGGTGGATCCTTCGGTGTCGCTGGCGTCGAGCACCTCCCGCACGGCCCCGAAGTCGATGAGGACGATGGTGCCGTCGTTGCGGTGCATCAGGTTGTCGGGCTTGATGTCGCGGTGAATCACCGGCGGCGAGAGGGCGTGGAGGTAGGTGAGGATGTTGAGGACCTCCCGCGCGATGATGCGCACCTCGTCCTCCGAGCACGGGCCGGAGGGGAGCGAGGCGGAGAGCGTGCCGCCGTCGATGAACTCCTGGACGAGGAACAGGCGGGGGCGGTCGCCCTCGACGCGCTCGAAGTGGTCGAGATAGGTGGGGATGCCGGGGTGGCGGAGGGACTGGAGCATCGCTGCCTCGCGCTCGAAGAGCTCGTGATCCTTCCAGGTCTTCAGCCGGGCGGGAAGGAGCTCCTTGATGGCGACGGGGCGGTCCTCCTCGATGTCGTGGGCCCGGTAGGTCCGGCCGAGCGCGCCCTCGCCGAGGACATCCTCGATCCGGTAGCGGCCCTGGAGCAGTTCCCCGGGGAGCTCGGCGCCGCTGACGTGGTCCGCGGCCACGGGTGGCTCCATGCGGGTATCGTCCGCCACGGGTGGCTCAGCCATGGTTCCCCCGATCTGCGGCGGCCCGGCGGGGCGGGAGATCGTCGAACCGCTGGCTGAGCTCGACCAGCATGTTCTCCGGGCGGCCGGGTTCCACGCTGATCACGGTGCGGACCCCCACCTGCTGCAGCGGGGCCAGCGATGGCGACCCGGTGATGTTCAGTTCGGCCTGGGTGGTGGCGCCGCGGTCGTCCTCCCACACGAGTCTGGCGGCGAGATAAGGCGTCCCGTCGGTCGTCCAGGTCCTGTGGCCGACGACGGTGGCGACGGTCTCGAGCCAGGAGGCCGGCGGCGGTTCGTAGGCTCCGGCGATGTAGCGGGCGCCGAGGCCGGTGAGGGACCCCACCACGCTGAACACGGTCAGGAGGGTGAGGATGGTCACCGTGTCTCCGGTGGCGAGGGCGTCCTCGGTGACCACGGCGCGCAGGCCGAACACGAACGCCCCGACGACGGCCAGCAGCACGACACCGACGACGAGCCAGTAGAGGAGCTGGGAGCCGCGGCGCAGGGCCCGGGCGCGCTCCCGTTCCTCGCGGCGGCGCCGCCGGGCGATGGCGAGGTCGAGGCGGCCGACGTGCACGGGGCGCTCGCCGCGGGAGACGCGGTCGAGGTCCGCCCGCACCTGAGAGGCGTCCTGGTAGCGATCCTCGAGGCGGGGGGCGACGAGGGCGCGCAGGACGTCGCGCAGGCGGTCGGGGATGCCGAGGGACAGCTCATGCACGGGGATGGTGAAGCCGTCGCCGCTGAGCTCGTGGGCGGGGCGGCGGGCGAGCAGGGCGATCAGGGTCACGCCGAGGGCGAAGAGATCGCTGGCGTGGGTGGCCCGGCCCATGAGCTGCTCCGGGGGCATGTATCCGAAGGTGCCGATGACGGTCGAGCCGGCCTGGATGGTCTGCCGCACGGCCTCCCGCACGGCGCCGAAGTCCACGAGGTGGACGTGCCCTTCCGCGTCGAGGATGAGATTCGCGGGCTTGATGTCCCGGTGCACGACCGGCGGGTCCTGCTCGGCGAGGTAGTCGAGGACCTCCAGCACCTGCCGGGCGATGTCGGTGACCTGCTCCGCATCCCAGCGCTCCCCGGACTGGAGGAGGGTCTGCAGGTCGCGCCCGGCCTTGAACTCCTGCACGATGCAGTAGACGGGCTCGCCGTCGAGGCGGGTGGGGAAGTGGTCCACGTAGCGGGGGATCGCCACATGGCGGAGCCGCGCCAGCGCCCCGGCCTCGCGTTCGAAGCGGTCGAAGTCCCGCGCCGAAGACATGCGCGAGGGGTGAAGCACCTTCACCGCCACGATCCGACCCTCATCCCGGTCGCGGGCGCGCAGGGTGCGCGCGAACGATCCCTCTCCGAGCAGCTCGAGGCATTCGTACCGTTCGGCGATGACGGGAAGAGACTGCATGGCGGGCAGGGCGGAAGGCCGGGGTTCGCGGGATCGTCTCCGGGCTATCCCCGCCGCGGTGCGCTGTCAACGCGGCGCAAGCGGCAGGTTCGGCAGACGCGCCGGACGTGCTCCTCTCCCGGCTCCATGCCCCGTCGAACCCGATCTTCCCCTCGATCCGTCCCTGCAGCCACGATTGGGGTTGCCCGCAGGGTCCGTATCCCGGTATCTTCCCGACATGGAGCGCGGCCCCCCCCAAGTCTGCCCGGCCGCCGCTGCACGGGGCCGGCCCGATCTCCCACGCCCCGGGGAGCACCCCTGATTCGACAGGAGAGAGCCGTGGAGACCCTGCGTCGCCCTTCGTCCCCGGTGCTGCCGTTCCTCGGCGCCGCCCTCGCCCTGTGCGTCCTCGTCGCGTGCTCCAGTGCAGACACCCCCGCCGGCGCCGGCGTCGGCGCGGACTGCACCCGCGACACGGACTGTGCGTCCGGGAGCTGCGTCGACGGCGCATGTGCCCCCACCGCGGCCGCATCCGACGACAGCACTGCCCCCCCACTCCTCGGATCGGACAGCGACGCGTCCGACGTCCCCCGCAGCGACGTGGGCTCCTTCACCGACCCCGACGACTTCGGCGAGGCCTGCGAGAGCGACGCGGACTGCCTCGACGGACCCTGCATCCGCACCATCGACGGCCGGATCTGCACCATCTTCTGCACCGATGACGACCAGTGCGAGCGCATCCCCGAGATGGCCTGCACCCGACTGGCCGCCGGTGACCGCGACAGCGTCCAGGTGTGCTTCCCGCTGAGCACCGACCGCTGCCGCCCCTGCCAGACCGACAGCCAGTGCGGCGGCCTCAACGACCTGTGCATCGCCATCGAGGACGGCAGCTTCTGCGCCACCGACTGCGCCACCAGCGGCCTGTGCCCCAACGGCTTCGAGTGCGTCCTCGTCGAGGAGGGCATCGAGCAGTGCCTCCCCACCTCCCGCCTGTGCGGCGAGTGCGCCGACGTCGACTTCCAGACCAGCGTCGACCACTGCGGCGCCTGCGGAAACGCCTGCACCATCGACAACGGCACCCCCCAGTGCGTCGACGGCGCATGCGGAATCTTCGCCTGCGACCCCGGCTACGACAACTGCGACGGCTCCGACTTCACCGGCTGCGAGACCGACGTCGCCACCGACGCCGGGAACTGCGGCGCCTGCGGAAACGCCTGCGACATCCTCAACGCCGCCGCCGTCTGCGAGGACGCCACCTGCGCCGTCAGCACCTGCGACACCGGCTTCGGCAACTGCGACCTCGACGACGAGACCGGCTGCGAGACCCCACTCACCAACAACCCCGAACACTGCGGCGCCTGCGGAAACACCTGCACCCTCGCCAACGCCGACGCCACCTGCGACGACACCACCTGCGTCGTCGAGGCCTGCAACGAGAACTTCGGCTCCTGCGACGGCCGCCAGTCCACCGGCTGCGAGACCGACCTCCTGGCCAGCAACCAGCACTGCGGCGCATGCGGCAGCGCCTGCCCCGCCGGCGCAACCTGCAATGGCGGCAGCTGCGTCTGCCCGGAGGGCCTCATCCTCTGCGGAAACGCCTGCCAGGCCCCCAACGCCTGCGGCGGATGTGACCCGCTCAACCGGATTCCCGGCGGCGCATGCGGACCCTGCGGACTCGACACCTTCGAGTGCGAGGGCCTCAACAGTGTCACCTGCTCCGGCGCCACCGCCGGAAACATCTGCGGCGGATGCATCACCCTCGATCCTCCCCCCGGAGCGTCCTGCGGCTACTGCGGGACCGGCTTTGCCCAGTGCAACGCCGACAACACCAACGTCACCCAGTGCGTCGGCGCGACCTCCAGCAGCACCGACGACAACAACTGCGGATCCTGCGGCGTCCGCTGCACCGGCGGCCGGTTCTGCGACAACGGCAACTGCCGCTGCCCCGACGGACAGGTGTTCCAGAACAACATCTGCCTCAACACCGCCGACGGCAGCGTCACCACCCTCGAGGCCGACCAGCGCACCCCCACCAGCCTCCGCCTGAACGCACAGATCACCGCGCTCGGCACCCCGGCCGCCGACGACCACGGCTTCTGCTACCGCGTGCGTGACCGCGTCTTCGACCCCGTCGACCCGCGCGAACCCACCCCCTTCGGCAGCACCGCCCCACCCGCCCACGGAGACGGCTCCAGCACCTGCGTCTCCCTCGGCGCACCCCCAGCCACCCCGCCGGGCAACTTCAACCGCGTCGTCACCGGGCTGACCTCCAACCGACCCTACGACTACCGCGCCTGGATCCGCCGCGGGACCAACCCGTACATCTACGGCACCACCCTCTCCACCAACACCTGCTCCGCCACCGACTCCCCCAACGGCGAGGACCGCAACTGCGACGGCGTGGACGGCGACGCCAGCGACGCCATCTTCGTCCGGCCCAACGGCGGCACGGGCTCCACCTGCGGACGCACCCCCTCCTCCCCCTGCCGAACCATCACCCTCGGCATCTCCCGCGCCATCGCCGAAGGCCGCAACAACGTCTACGTCGCCGCAGGCACCTACAACGAGACCGTCACCCTCACCACCGGCCCAAGCCTCTACGGTGGCTTCAACAGCGACTTCAGCGTCTGGAACCCCAACCAGAGCATCTCCGAGATCAGCCCCAGCGCCGCCGCCGCCGTGACCATCCAGAACCGCTCCACCGGCGGCACCTTCGCCGGCTTCCGCATCACCTCCGGTGCCCCGACCGGCAGCGCCTGGAGCTCCCGCGCCATGATCGTGCGGAACGTCAACGCCAACTTCGTCATCGAGCGCAATGACCTCCGGCCCGCCCCCGGCCGCGCCGGCAACCCCGGCAACAGCGGACAGAACGGCGGCATCGGCCGCGCCGGGGCCAACGGCAGCAACTGGAACGTCAACAACCGCGCCGGCGGATCGGGTGGATCCGGCTGCGCGAGCGGATCCTTCTGCACCGCCAGCGGCGGCTCCGGCGGACAGGGCGCGCGCGGCACCAACAGCGGCGCGCGAGGCAACAACGGCTCCCTGTGGAGCGGCAGCCGCGGCGTCGGCGGCAACGGCGGCTCCAGCGGCTCCTACTGCGGCTCCAACGGCGGCCCGGGGGGCAACGGCACCACCGGCACCGACGGCAGCAACGGCTCGGCTGCAGCGCGGCCCGCCAACCAGAACCGCGGCAGCGTCCTCGGCGGCACCGACTGGCGCGCCGGCAACGGCAACACCGGCAACGCCGGCGGTGCCGGCGGCGGAGGAGGAGGCGGCGGCGGCGGCGGC
>REDH01000187.1 GCA_007693585.1 Deltaproteobacteria bacterium | reverse complement strand
AACAACTTATCCCAACGGGTGTTTTGTTTCCAGCCGCTACATCGCTCAGGTTAGGTTCCAACCTCCCTGCCGGTCCGAAGCGTCGTAGCTGGTCCAGGCGCCCCCGGATGACGTCGTGCCGGTCGCGCAGCGCGGCACTGGTCTGTGCTGGGAGATCCGCTGCGATCTGGATGAGGCTCTGTGCCTGAGCAAGAAGGCCCTCCAGCTCTTGAAGTGCTAGTCGGACCCTGGCGGCGCCGATGGCCGCCAGCGTCTCCTGGGGTGTGGACAGGAGCCGAGTTCCGTGGCCGATCTCTTCAGCCATGCGGTCGAGTTCCGCGTCGCTCCCGGCACGCCTGAGGGTGAGCCAGTCAACATACCGCGCCCGCGTCTCATGCCCGGGGAGGCCGGGCACATCGTAGAACGTGCTCCCGGCGATCGGTTCGGTGACCCGTGTGACGATGATCTGCTTCCGGCTGGATCCCCCGACCCGCTGCCTCGCTGCTTCCGACACCGCGGCGGGCAGAGTCTGATCCTTCGCGAGGATCGCCTCCTGGAGGCCCGCCCCCTCCAGAGTTGCCGCAGCGGCCCGGATCTCCTTCATCGTGACGGGCCGACCAGTCGGCCAGGATCGCCTCGCCCTCTGGACCGCGAGGGCGATGAGGTCCACCACTACTCCGGACCTTGTGGCGCGACCGGTCGATCGGGTCGCGTCCGCGGCCAACGCTGCCCGGGCCTGCGTCCGCCAAAGGTCCATCTCCGGAAGCTCCGGCAGGGTTCCTCGCGGTGTCCAACGGACCCAGCGTTCGCCTTCGATCCATGATCTACTGGCCCGTGAAGGGGTCGCGGCAGCAAGATTGCCGAGGCGGGTAGCCGTGGGGTACTCAGGCCCTGTCGGGCGAAGGGCCGGGACACCGGCGAGCACCGCCGTGACATCCTTGGTGGCGACCGGGCCCTCGTTGACCTCGAAGGCCAGCCACAACGCGATCAGCGTCCGATCCTTGTCCTCCATCGCGGGCGCTACCGACACGAGCTCCAGTTGCCGCTGGCGATCCAGCAGGACGAAGCGCCGAGGGCCCCGCTGCCCCTCCAGGCCGGACGGTTCGACCTCCGCGATCAGCCGGCCCACTTGGGCGTTCACGTAGTTGCTCAACCGCTTCGGGTGGACGAGCTGGTTTCGATCGGTGCGCTCCATTTCCCGTCGGACGTCGGCGACCGTGAACACCAGCTGCACGGCCCCCACGCGCCGAAGCACGTCGCGCGTCAGGGCCCGGTCCAGCAGCGTATCCGTGTTGGGGCGTCTCATGGAGTCACTGCCTTGAGGAATCTGTTGCGAGAAGCCGGACCCCGAGGTCGATATGAACCTCGGCCATGGGGACCTTCTGTTTCAGAGCCATCGCGTTCGCGAACCGAAGGACCTCGACGAGCCGCCGGATCTTCCCGCCGCTCGCCGTCGTCCTCCGCTGGATGAGATCCTTCCACCTCCTCGTACCAAGCTCCTCTGCAATCTGGGGCATCAAGGGATGGAGTTTGGGCGAATGGCTCTCGACCCAGGGAAAATCCAATAACGTGGATCTGACCACACGGGGTACCCGCTGCCCGAGGGTGCCTGTTGCGGCGATGCGGTCCTCGAGGCCCGGGGTGCCCACGAACACAATGCCGGCCTCGTGGCCTCGGGAGACGCATTCGTCGTAGATGAGCCGCACCTGGTCCAGGGGATCGGGATCCATCATCTGTGCCTCGTCGATGATCAGCATCCGAACGCCTCGCAACTGCATCTGGCCCACGATGTTCGACACCATCGCCGCCTCTCCCATGCGCCGGTCATCGGAAATGGTGAGGGCCCATCCGCGCAGCGCAGGGAGTATGAGGCGGAGGCCATCCTTGGGATGCGTGGCGGAGGCCGCGATGATGTAGAACGCCGAGGTGAGGTCACCGCCCCACAGGGCCGAGGAGTCCGAGGCCGAAGCGACCGCCGATGCCATGGCCCTTCTGAGAGCAAACGACTTTCCAGTGCCCTGGGGACCGATGACAGCCGTACAACACTTGCCTTGCTGAACCAGCTCCAACTCCCCATTCAGCTGCCGGTGCCAGCTGAGGGGGATCACAGGCGGATCCTTCCAGTCCGCCATCAGCTGCAGCTGGGACTCCGTGGCATTCCCGGAGGCGCTCATGCGGGGCCCCCTTCGGTTATCGGGCCGGTATCGAAGGCTGAGCCAAGCAACTCAGCCACATCAGCGGCCGACGGGAGGTCGCTCTCAGCGCTTGCCGCCGGGCGCTGCGCTTCCTTCGCTTTCTTCCGTTCACCCTGGGAGAACGGCGTAGGCGGCGGCTCGTAAGGATCCACTACTCCGCCCACGGGGAACGGCTCCTCCCGCTGCGTCCTGGACCGCCAGGCGCGGTCGCGCTCAGCCTGCATGGCGAGGAGGCGCTCCTGTGCCGTACGGGATGCCTCAAGCTCGAGCACCTGCTTCCGCGCGTCCTTATGACGGGAGAGTACCTGCGATTCGTATCTCTTGCGGTCGCGGATGAGGTCCTCTTCCTTCAGCTGCTTGCGAGCGATGTGCCGCGCGGGACATGTGAGCAGGAAGCTCCGACGACCGGTCGAGTCCACCCGGTAGACATCCACGCTCGCGAGAGATCCGGACGAGAGTGCCGCCGCATCGTACTTGATCGCGTACCTGGGAGCTCCCTTCAGCTTCGACTTGGCGGCACTCACGTAGGGCTGCAGATCGGGAGACCAGAAGCTGATCCCCCGAAGCTTGATCCCGGTCCCGGGGATGCGCTCCACCACGGTCTCGCTGAGCCCCCAGTCGGACCCAAGGCAAAGATGGGTGAAGTCATGCTCCCGGCAGGAGGCTGCGAACATCTGCACCGGGGAGAGGCGACGCGGCGCCTTCGGTCGGCGCTCCGGGGTCACTCCCTTCGCGCTCATGCTTCCTCCTTCGCGCTGGTCGCGGTGGCGCGGACGGCCTCCCGGACATCCGGACAGTCGGCACGCAGGGCCGAATGCGGGCTGTGGTTGTAGACTTCACTCCATGCGAGAAGCTTCTCCTCGAACTCTTCGATCGTGAGGAGGCTCTCGATGGGGACCTCAAGCTTGTAGGTCTCGTACTTGGGGTTGCGTCGGAGCTCGCGGTCCGGCGTCCGATGCTCAGCGTACGGGCTCTCACGCTTCGAGTATCCCGGGAGCTGGGGCAGGAGGGACCGACTGACTGTGCCGATGACCCGCTCGGCCTTCGCGTTGTGCGTCGGTTCGTAACTGCGGCTTTCGAGCACCTCGACCCCGAGGCGCTTCATTTCCGCCTTGAAGGCACCTTCGTACTCGGAGCCACCGTCGATCACCAGCTCCTGGGGAACTCCGGACGAGATCAATCCGGGAAAGTTTGCCTCCTGGAGGAACGCCCTCCGCATGACCGACAGGAGGATGTCCGCCGAAACAGGTTCGAAGCTGAGATTAAACGTGATCATCGTACGTGACCCAACGTCCTCGACCAGGGTCATCGCGGGGCGGCACATCTCCCAGCGAGTCGGATCCTCCGGCGACAGGCGTCGGAGGACGATGTCGGCGGGCGTGCTGTCCAGCGCGAGGCGCTGCCCAGCCGGGACGAGGTGAGAGGGGAGCCAGAGCCTGTGCCCGGACCGGAACCCCTTGAGCCCCTCAGACGCTACCGTGAAAGGGTGGGGGTTCTCGGCCTCGAACCGCCTCATCCAGGTACGCACCGTGTAGTACGTCGGCACGAACTGCGGATCTTCCTCCGTGGGGAAGCGCGGCACGCTGCTACGGTCGTGACCAGACGGCTCCACCAGCGAGTTCACGTTGATCAGCCAGTCCAACGCCGCCCTGGGAGACCGGTCGCCCTTTCCGAGGATGTACGCCTCGAGCTGGCGCTGGTGCTTCGGATGCAGTCGCTCAATCCTCCCCGCGTCGCTCCGAATGGAGTCCACGAGGCCGAGGATGCCAAACTGCTTGTAGGCGTTCGCCCAGGTGTTGAGGGTCGTGTAGGGAGGGACCGGGGCACCCTTCATCACGAATCGCGAATAGTCCTCCGCGAAGGGAACGAGCATTCCACGTGGGCACCCCTGGCTCACAAACGCCTGGATCCAGCCGAACTTCTCGTAGGCGCGCTTAAGCCGCTCCGGGGGGACCTCCGGTACCGATTGCCAGTCCGGCGGACTCTCGTAGGGTCGGAGGTTCGAGGGGGAGGACGACCACGCAGGTCGCCGCCGCTTCCGCTGGCTTCCTCCTCCCTTTTCCTTCCCGACCGTGGTCGTTCGGTCAGGCCTGCGTTTCGCTTCTGTTGACATTCTCGCCTCCCTGTTGGGCTAGCGTCCACGCTTGGCGGTGATTCGCTCCGCGCTCATCGCGGGCCGGTGACGCACCCTACTCGGCCGGAATCCACCGCCTTCTCGAAGAAACGGCGTATCGGTGAGGCCGTGAGCACCTCAAGTGCTTTCCCTGTTGGGTGTTAGGCTATCGCCTGGTACTTCCTCGGGACTTTGCGCGAGGTGTGCGCGATCGCTTGTGCCCGATCGCGGTGGGCCGGATGTGCCTGGCCGTGGTTCGCCCGCCGGAGTGACCTGCTCGAGCCGTGAACCGAGTTCGGCGAGAAGTTCGAGGAACCGCCGCACCACGCCGGCCCTCGGCGTCATCTGCCGAATCCACGTGAGGTCCCCGGCGACGATGAGGTTGTGCCTGGCCCGAGAGAGGGCCACGGTCAATAGCCTTCCGCCGTCGTCCTCAAGGTTGTGCGCACGAAGGAAGGGGCCGAGGGCCTCCCCGTGGCGCTCCGGGAGGGAAAGGATCACGAGATCTGCCTCGCGACCCTGAGCCCGATGAACCGTTGAGACCGCCGCCGACCCGCCCAGCCCCTCTCGACCCAGGGCCTTCTGGATTGCCCGCACGTGGCTGCGGTACGGACTGAGGACCATGATCTCGGGGCGCGTCTCGTCGGCCTGCGCCAGGATGCGCCGCACCAGCCCGGCGACGGCGGTGGCGAGGGCGAGGTTCTCCCTCGGCCGCCCGGCCGGGGTTGGTCCCTTCGGGTCACCTTCCCGGAAGTGCAGGTACTGCAGCGGGGATCGGAGCAGACTGGTGGTCCACTCGGGAGCAGATGCGGCTGCGATTTCGGGTGATGTGACCAGGCGGCCGTCGTAGCTCAGGCGCGAAACCAGATCGCCCATCCGCATGCGGTACTGGACATTGAGCATCACGGTCGGCAGGGTACCGGCGGCAGGGAGTGCCTTCTCCGGGTCCAGAGGGCTCGATCCCCAGAACCTCCGGGCCGCCGGCGCCGATGACCGAACCACGGGCGCAAGCTGCCTCCGGTCCCCGATCAGGGTGACCCGAGGAATCCCGACCGCGGCGAGAAGGGCAACCGGAAGCGGTGCCATGGAGGCCTCATCGAGGACGAGATGGTCGATGGGCTTCGGAACCTGCCCCATGGCCGCCCTGTGCGCGGTTGTCGCGAAGATCCGGGCATCGGCGAGCACGTGCGCGTCGAGGTTGTGCCGGCGGTGCTCAAGGGTGGCTGCCCACCTTTCCGCCTCACGGATCGCCTCCTCGATTCGATCGAGGTCACTCCGCCCAGGCGACACCCTGCGTGCCGAGCGTAGCTCGTGGATCTCCGCCCCCACCTGGGCTATCTCGAGATCGAGCTCAGCACGCCGGACGTCGAGCAGGCGGTGGAGAACCAGAACATCACGCAGGGGTGCAGGCACGATTCCGGGATCCGCATCGCCGATCCGGAATACGGAGGTCTCGAGCGCCTCCCGGGACCACCCCAGCTCCTCGACGGAGCGCATCAGCAACACGTCGACAGCTCGGTTGGTCGGCGCGGTCATCAGCACGCATCGCCCGTCGGAGACGAGCTCGCGCACCAGTGCGGCTGCGGTGACCGTCTTTCCGGTTCCGGGAGGACCCCAGATCACGCAGCGGGGCGTTGTTCGCGCGAGCTGCACCGCCTGTGCCTGTACCGGGTTGAGGCCCGCAATGGCCGGCACCCGTGTGCCTCCTCCCACCCCGGGAGGCGTGACCGTCCCCCCACCGAACAGGGCACGGGCACGGTCTTCGACCTGTTGCCTCTGGTCGAGGAGGCGATCACGCAGGGCGCGTAGAATCGTATCGTCCTGCCAGCGGAGATCGGCTTCCGGCACGTGGGAGCCGATCTCCTTCTCGAGGAGGAGCTCGATCGACCTGGTCTTCGAGCAGTGCGTGATCGCCGGGTGCTCCTCCCAGTCGCCGGTCCCGGCGTAGACCCGTAGACGTCCACCAACCGGGTGACGTACGGGCCCTTCTGCACGACGGAACGAATACAGGTAGTGGTGGCCCAGGCGACCCTCCAACCGTCCGGCGTGCAGCGCCAGCGACTCGAGCGCCTCGCCAGACCGGACCGTCCGCATCTCCTCCCTCAGGCCCGCCATGATCCCCTCGAAGAGATCGTACTGCATGGCACCTCCGGGTTGTCGTCTCGGACCCGCCCCTTCTGGGCGGATGCCGGGCCGACCGTACCGGACCGGCACCAGAATCAGGAAATCCGGATCGGAACCAAGAATGGAGTCGCATCGGAAAGTCTTCTCGCGCGCGCGCGTGCTTTGGGTAAGAGGGAGAAGCGGGACCGACAAGCCGTCCCGATTACCCACATGATGGCATCCACCGATGGAGCCCCATATCCGTTGATGACGGTCTTCAGGTCTTCTTCAGTGGATTTCCTGCGCGGGACAGACGGCGGGTACTGATGGCACTCGCAGGACCCACCCTTAACAGGAGGTTTCCAGTGCCGAACCCGAGTTCCTGCGAGCAGACGATCGAAGCCATCGACGGACTCGCACACGCCGTTGCCGTCGAGGTGTCCATCGCCCTGCAGTCGCGGCAGGTTGTGCCCGGCCCCCCGGGGCGAATGACTTGGACGGGCAAACCCATCTGGTGGTGGCGGGTCCGGATCCTTGCCTGGGCAAACCGACCCGAGGTCGAGTACGCCCACGGACTTGATGAGACGCGGGCGCTCCGCCTGTTCCTCAAGGACCTGGACGATGCGCAGTTCTGGGCCTTCCTCGACGAGCTTCAGCCGGTCACGCTCGCCGCATCGGCCTGATCAGACACAAGACGCGGAGGGGATTCCTCACCCATCCTTCAACACAGGAAGGTTTGCACACCCTCACCGAGCGTCCTCCAACGCAATGTGCCCAGCCGCGACCCCCTCCCCGTGGCTGGGCACAGTTGTTTCCGGAGGCAAACCCGGAATCCAGGTCGGGCACAGCTGGGACCGAGTATGGTCGTCGGGGAGGGCGCATTCCGCGGCCTCCCTCTCCTCTGGCATAGAGATCCTCTCATGCTCGATACCCTGAATACCCATGGCCTCCCCGGCAGGCCCGCGAAGATCGCCGGGACGCTCATCAACCTCGTGGACTTGGCGGACCTGGAGGCCCACGACCGTCTCGAGGCCTACGACGAGACCCGCGTCACCTCAACTCTGCAGGCCAAGGTCATCGGGGCCGCCCGCGGGATGCCCGACGCGCGGGTGCTGGCCACCCAGACCCACGACGATCGGGCCCGGTGCATCGGCGCACGCGGGTCGCTGGCCCTCGACGAGCTGCATCCGGGCATGCTCGACCTTCTCCTCGAGGGAGGCGAGGTCGTGCTTCGCTCGATCGAGATCGGACTCGTCGACGTCACCGTCTACCGCCACGGGATCGACAAGTGGGTGGACGGGCAGCTCGTGGGATCTTCCCCCGTCGACGCCACGTCTGAGCGGGGGAGGGCCGGATGACCCAGTCACGCTCCTGCGCGCACTGCGCCTG
>REDH01000041.1 GCA_007693585.1 Deltaproteobacteria bacterium | reverse complement strand
TGACCGGCACGAACGACCGCCACCGATGACCGGCACGAACGACCGCCACCGATGACCGGCACGAACGACCGGCAGGAATGACCGCCACCGATGACCGTTGCAGGCCGCCATGAACAAGTTCCTCTCCTATGTCGCCTGGGCCGAGATCGGCCTGTGCGCGCTCACGGGCGCGATCCTGATGGTTCCGGTGTTTCTCGTGACGGCGCCGTTCGACCCGAACCGTCGGGCGAGCGGGCGGATGTTCCGGCTCATCGGGGTGTGGGCCGCGCGCCTGCATCCGTACTGGCGCTTCCGCGTGCACGGCGATTTTGTGCGTCCCCGGGGCAACACGGTGGTCGTGGGCAACCACGCCTCCCAGGCGGATCCGTTCCTGATCAGTTGTCTTCCATGGGAGATGAAGTGGCTGACGAAGATCGAGATGTTCCGCATCCCGGTCATGGGGGCACTGCTGAAGATGGCGGGGGACATTCCGGTGCACCGCGGGCAGCGCGATTCGGCGAAGGACGCGATGGCCCGTTGCGGGGAGTATCTGCAGCGGGGCATGCCGGTGATGATCTTCCCGGAGGGAACGCGGTCGAAGGACGGGCAGCTCCAGCCGTTCAAGGATGGGGCGTTCCGGCTGGCGATCGAGAACCAGTCCGAGCTGCTGCCCATCGCGGTGGCCGGAACCCACCACGCCCTGCCGAAGCACTCCGGCAGCTTCGGCCGCGCCCGTGCGTTCGTCACGGTCGGTCGACCGATCTCCACCGAGGGCATGACCCTCGATGATCTCGATGCGTTGAAGGTGCAGGCTCGGGAGGCCATCGCTGCGCTCATGTCGAAGCTCGAGGCGGAGACCGACGCCACGCGCAAGGACGACGCGAGCGCCGCGGGGTGAATGCGATGGACGCTTCGGCTGCGCTCCAGGAGCTCCGACGATCCGCGGGTGGCGGTGCGATGGCCGCCTGAACCGCGGACCTTGCGATCAGGCCAGGTCTGCGGCCACCGCGGAGCGTGCCCTCTATGCAGGGCGTCGCCGGCGTGCTAACGCCCGGGCAACGGCGCCGCCGCCGGGGGCATCCAGGGCCCCTCGGGAGATGTTCCCGCGACCCCGCCCTGGATTGAGAAGCACCCCTCGAACCTGATCCGGTTGAAACCGGCGTAGGGAGCGCGGACGATGCGCAGCACCGTTTGTCACGGGCGCCGTCCGCTGCGCCATCCGTTCGTCTCCCTCCGACCCCTTCGGAGGACAGAGACCATGACGACCGATTTCGAGAACGCCTACCCCAACAGCCGCCGTGTCTTCGTCGAGAGCGCCGACGGGACCCTGCGTGTGCCGTTTCGCGAGGTCCAGCTCGACGGCGGCGAACCGCCCCTGAGGATTTACGATACGAGCGGCCCGCGCGACGTCGACTGCGAGGAAGGCCTCCCCGCGATGCGGGAGGCGTGGCTGGCCCACCATCCGGACCTCGAGCGCGTGCAGCGACGCCTCGACCTGCATCCCGACCGCGTCCCCCCCGCGCTCGGACGACCCACCCGCCGCGGACGCCGCTGCGTCACCCAGCTCGCCGCCGCGCGACGCGGCGAGATCACCCCGGAGATGCACTTCGTCGCCCTCCGCGAGGGAATGGAGCCCGAGTTCGTCCGAACCGAAATCGCCGCGCGACGCGCCATCCTGCCCGCCAACATCAACCACCCCGAGCTCGAGCCCATGATCATCGGCCGCGCCTTCAAGGTGAAGGTCAACGCCAACATCGGCAACTCCGCCGTCACCTCCAGCATCGCCGAGGAGGTCGACAAGGTCCGCTGGGCCGCCCTGTGGGGCGCCGACACCCTCATGGATCTCTCCACCGGACGGGACATCCACGAGACCCGCGAGTGGGTCATCCGCAACAGCCCCATCCCCGTGGGCACCGTGCCCATCTACCAGGCCCTCGAGAAGGTCGGCGGCGTGCCCGAGCGGCTCACCTGGGAGGTCTTCCGCGACACCGTCATCGAGCAGGCCGAGCAGGGCGTCGACTACATGACCGTCCACGCCGCCGTGCTCCTGCGCCACGTGCCGCTGACCGCCGAACGCGTCACCGGCATCGTCAGCCGCGGGGGATCCATCATGGCCGCCTGGTGCCTCGCCCACCACGAGGAGAATTTCCTCTACACCCACTTCCGCGAACTCTGCGAGATCTTCGCCGCGTACGACATCTCCTTCTCCCTCGGCGACGGCCTGCGCCCCGGCTCCATCGCCGACGCCAACGACGAAGCCCAGTTCGCCGAACTCAAGACCCAGGGCGAGCTCAACCGCATCGCCTGGGAGTACGACGTCCAGGTCATGAACGAAGGCCCCGGGCACGTGCCCATGCACCTCATCCGCGAGAACATGGAGAAGCAGCTCGAGTGGTGCGAGGAAGCCCCCTTCTACACCCTCGGACCCCTCACCACCGACGTCGCCCCCGGCTACGACCACATCACCAGCGCCATCGGCGCCGCGATGATCGGCTGGTTCGGCACCGCCATGCTCTGCTACGTCACCCCCAAGGAACACCTCGGCCTCCCCGACCGGGACGACGTGAAGCAGGGGCTGATCGCCTACCGCATCGCCGCCCATGCCGCCGACCTCGCCAAGGGACACCCCCGTGCACAGGAGTGGGACGACGCCCTCTCCCGCGCACGCTTCTCCTTCCGCTGGGAGGACCAGTTCAACCTCGCGCTCGACCCGGTGACCGCGCGCGCCTACCACGACGCCACCCTGCCCGCGCCCGCCGCCAAGGGCGCGCACTTCTGCTCCATGTGCGGGCCGAAGTTCTGCAGCATGCGCATCTCCGGCGAGATCCAGGAAGCTGCGCGGGAAGCCGGCATGCGCGACATGGCCGAGAAATTCCGGAAGCAGGGAAGCACCCTGCACTCTACTAACGAACCACTTCCATAAGTATTCCCGGCGCGCATGAAGGCAGGACGGCCATCCCGAATCCCGAGCACGACTATGGAAACACTTCCATAAGTCTGGCGCGCGACGAGCGTCCAGCTGGCCGCCGAGCCGTCCGCCCGGCAGCCTCCTCACAGCCGAGCAGGGGGAACGGAAATCCATGCTCCGAATGCATTGAAGGCATCGCCTTCATGCGCTCTGGTCATCGACCCGGCGGAGCTGGCCTCAAGGGTTCGCAACGGAATCCCTGGATGGTCGCGGGAGACCTCGCCTACTCGGGCCAGCAGGGCCGTCCGCCCTCCAGGTCGAACCGGATGAGGAACCCGCGGTCGAGGCTGAGTCCCGACTCTCCGCCGACGATGAGTCCGCCGTCGCAGCCCGGCCGCCAGGCGGACTCGTGCAGGTGGGCGTTGGAGCCCGCGTTGTACGGTGGGGCGTCGAACCCGGGCACGAGCACCTCCGTGATCGGGCAGTTCTGGCCGGCCCCATCGCAGGGCAGCACCTCCATCACGAGGCCTCCTGGTGGCGAGACGGTCCGCCGACCCACGATGAGTCCGCGTCGTCCGTCGGGGGCGAAGCGGACGCTCGAGATCCCCCGGGTGCTGAAGCTGGGGGCAGGCGGATTGGTGACGAAGCTTCCCGCGATGAAGCGATGCACGGTCCGTCCGGACCAACCGATGACGAGGGTGCGATCGTGATCCGGGTGGCTGTCGGTGCTGGAGATGTTGCCGAGGTTGGTGGTGCCCAGGGCGAGCCCGCTGCGCACCTCGAATTCGCCGGCAACGCGGGTCCAGTGGTGGGCCGCCCCGCCATTGATGCCGCAGACGACGAGGTAGCCCGGCTCCCCGAACTCGTTGGGCGCTGGCGCGACGTCCTGGCACCCGGCGCCGCTGGCGCTGGCGACCCGCAGGGTGAAGGTGAGGGTTTCGGGGTCCACGCTCCACAGGCGGAAGATCCAGGGAGAGGAGCGGGTGGCGGACAACAGGAGCCCGTCCCCGTCGTGGGTGTCCCAGCGAATGTTTCGAAAGGCCTGCTCGGCGGGAACTCCGGGCGGTGTGCTCCAGGACCATCCGCCGTCGTCGGGGTCTTCCTCGAGGATGTGGATGAATCCGGACGGGGTCCCGCCGGGGTCGCGTGTGCCCATCACCCAGGCTCGGCCGAAGGGGTCGAAGCGGACGCGGTCGATGAGGGTTGCTCCCGTTTCCGGCAGCGGGAGGCGCGTGACCTCGAGGGTGTCGCCATCGACGAGGTGGACGGCGCCGCTGCGGCGGCCCACGACGGCGACGGATCCGTCGGGGTGCCAGTCGACGGTGACGCTCTCGCCGAACGACGCGACGGGCACCGCGGTGTACCGGTACGTGCCCGGACTGGCCGGACCCGGGTCCTGGGGCTCGGTGGCCGCGGACGTCGGAGGCGCGGTGGGCGCGGGCTCCGTGGACGACGCGGGCCCGGAGGGCGGTACGTCCGTCGGTTCGGCGGTGGACGGCGGCGGGTCCACCGGCGCGCTCGAGCTCGGGACGGGGTGCGGGAGGCTCGGGGGCGCGGTCGTGTTGGGCGCCGGCTCCGAGGGGGTGGGCGTGGTGGTGGCTGGTCCGGAGGGGTTGCGCGAGAGGCTCGGCGAGTCGTTCTCGCACTGGACGCTGTCGACCCTTCGCCAGCCGCGGCAGGTGTCCCAGGTGCGATCGTTGCGGCACTCCCGGGTGCCCAGATGGCAGTCCCCGACCTCGTCGAGCGGCTCCGGTCCGCCGTAGCACTGGCCGATCTCGCCGGGAATGCAGGGCGGATTCGACGGGCCGATCGGCGGTCGCTCCCGGACGGTCTCGGCGCCGCTGCTGTCCCCGCAGCCCGCGGCAAGCAGGACGAGGGCGACGAGTGGGGCGAGGGGAGCGAGAATGCGGAGCGGTGTCCGGCGATGCATGGCGATCGGTGGGCAGGGCGGTCAGCGGCGCGGTGACGCACCTGATGCGCAGGATGGCGGCGGTTGGCCCCTCCGGTCAACCGGGAACTCGGGCGCGACGGAATCGGTGACAGGAGGTCATCGCTACATGGGCCATGCTCGTCGCTGCGGTCAGCCGGACAATCCGGAGCGCAGCTCAGGGCCGGTCCCTGCGCCGGAGGAGTCCTTCCTGGGCGGTGGAGACGACGAGCCGGCCGTCGCGGCTGAAGATCTTCCCGCGCGCCAGCCCCCGGGCGCCATAGGCGCTCGGCGCGTCGATCACGTAGAGCAGCCACTCGTCGAGCCGGAAGGGCCGGTGGAACCACATCGCGTGGTCGAGGCTGGCCACCATGATGGCCGGGTTGATCCAGGTCACGCCGTGGGGCTTGAGGGCGGTGACGAGGAAGTTGCTGTCGGAGGCGTAGGCGAGGAGGTTGCGGTGGAGGTGCTGCCGCTCCGGGAGGGTGCCGTTGGCGCGGAACCAGTACATGCTGCGGGCGGGGGCCGGGCTGGGGTGCATCGGATCGTCGATGGGATCGACGGTCCGGGTCTCGAACGGGCCGGGGGCGGCCACGAAGTCGCGCACGAAGGAGGGCACTCGGTCGCCGTAGCGGGCGTACCGCTCCCGATCGTCCTCGACGTCGTCCGGCGCGGGGACCTCTGGCATCTCGTCCTGATGATCGAACGCCTCCTCCTCCACCTGGAACGAGGCGGCGGCGGTCAGGATGGCGCGCCCGTTCTGGATGGCGGACACCCTGCGGGTGGTGAACGACCGCCCATCGCGGATTCGGTCGACCTGGTAGACGACCGGCCGCGACACATCGCCTGCAAGCAGGAAGTAGGCGTGCAGCGAGTGCACCGGGCGGTCCTCCGGCACGGTCATCGACGCCGCCGACAGGGCCTGGCCGAGGATCTGTCCGCCATAGACCCGGCCCCAGCCGAGATCCTGACTCTGGCCGCGATAGAGGTTCTCCTCCAGCGGCTCGAGATCGAGGTGTTCCAGCAGCGCCGACAGTGCCGTGGTCATGTCCGGGTCCTCCGAGTGCAGCAGCGTCCCCTCCCCGCGCCCGGCTGGCGCAGGTTCCCCACGACCCGGGCTAGACCCGCACCCGTCACCGGGCAAGGGGCCGCGCAACCTCTCGACGCACCGTGTCGCACCTGGGGTGCCACGGGGCGCGCCGTTGCCTCTATGCTGCACCAACGGCACTCGCAGGCTCTGCGTCGCCGCGACGACACCACCCACGCCCCCTCCTGCCCATGCTCGCCGTCCCGCCCAGTCCCCGGCACCGGCGCCACGACCTGCGTCGTGGCCCATTCTCCGGACCACACGCACCGCTCACCGTGTTCCTCGTGCTGTTCCTCGCGCTGGCGGGCTGCGGGGACGACGACTCGGCGGCGGCCGAGAGCGGCAGCGCAGCGGCCGACGCCTCCGCCACGTCGAGTGCCGACTTCCCGTCCGAACCGACCCTGCTTCCCGGACCGGAGGCGTTCGCAGAGCGGGGGCCTCACCGGGTGGTGGACCTGCGCTTCGACCTGACGGATCCCGAGCGCACCCTTCCCGACCCGAACGGCGGGGGCGAGCCGGTGCCGAGAGTCCTCCCGGTCCGCGTCTGGCACACGACCGCCGAGACGCCCCCGGGGCCGCTGATCGTGTGGGCGCACGGTCTCGGGAGCACCAACCTCGACAACCCGCGCCTCGCCAACTCCCTCGCCTCCCGCGGCTGGGTCGTGGCCAAGCCCAACTTCCCGCGGACCACGCGCACCGCTCCGGTGACGGACGTCACCGACGTCGTGAACCAGCCCGGAGATCTCTCCCTGCTCATCGACCACATGATCGAGCGAAACGCCGACCCGGACGACCCGCTCCACGGCCGCTTCGATCCCGGGCGAATCGCGGTGGGCGGCGTGTCCCTCGGTGGCGCCACCGCCCTCCTGACCGCCTGGACGCCGGAGTTCCGGGACCCCCGCATCGGGGCCGTGGTCTCGCTGGGTCCGCCGGCCTGCTACCTTCCCCGCCCCCTCTTCCCGGGCGAGCCTCTTCCGATGCTCGTGATGCACGGCGACGCGGACGCCATCGTGTCCTGGGAGAGCCATGGCGAGCGTCCGTTTGCGGACGCGCCGGCCCCCTCCCTCCTCCTGCGCCTGCGCGACGGGTCCCACACCGCCTTCGCGGACACCATCGCCGACCTCTTCGCGAACTTCGACCAGCCCGACGAGCTCGGCTGCGCCACCATCGGCCGGTCCATTCCCCTCGACGACCTCGGCAGCCTCGCCGAGTCCATCGGCGGCCCCGACGCCGCCACGGTCAACGCCGAGTGCGCCGCCCCCTGCTCCGGCGACGAGCTGGAGCGCGTGACCATGCGCCCACCGCGACAGGCGAACCTCGTGCTCTACGCGGTGGTGACCTTCCTCGAAGGGGTGTTCGAGGACGGGCCGTCGCTCGCCAGCCTGGGCATGACGCTCGACGCCGAAGAGGATGTGGACGCCCGGACGGTGCTCCCCTGAGGGCATCGGTCCCTCGGGCGCCACGCGGCACGGACGTCCGAGGCGACTTGGCAGGGCGCGGTCGGGCGGCTAGCCTGCCGGTGGACGGCCACCGAACCCTCGCAGCGCATCGCCATGACCCGAACCCTCGACGAGCTCCGCGCGCGCATCGACAGCATCGACGCCTCGCTCCTCGAGCTGCTCGAGGAGCGCGCTTCCGTGGCGGCCGAGGTCGCCGAGGCCAAGCGGCGCGAGGGGCGCGTGTCCTTCTACGACCCCGCCCGCGAACGCGAGCTGACCGAGCGGCTCTCGAGCCGAAGCGACGGCACCCTGCCCACCTCGGCCATCCGGTCCATCTGGCGGGAGATCATCGCCGCGTGCCTCGCGGTGCAGCGCCCACTCACCGTCGCCCACCTCGGGCCGGAGGGCACCTTCACCGGCATGGCCGCCCGCCACCTCTTCGGCGACTCCGCCGTGTACCGGCCGGTGGCCACGATCGACACCGTCTTCCACGCGATCGCGCACGGAGATGCCACCCGAGGGGTGGTCCCGGTGGAGAACTCCACCGAGGGCACCGTCGGCGCGACCGTCCGCGGTCTCCTCGCCTCCGATCTGCGCATCGAGCGCGAACTCGTGCTGCCGATTCACTACAGCCTCGCCACCCATGCCCCATCCCTCGCCGCCGTGCGCCGGGTGTACTCCCACCCTCAGGCCCTCGGCCAGTGCGGTGACTGGATCCGCAGACACCTGCCGGACGCGGAGCTGGTGCCCCGCGCATCCACCGCCGCCGCGGCAGGGGATGTAGGCACGGACGCCGAGGGAGCCGCCCTGCTCAGCGAGCGCGCGGCGCAGGTGCACGGTCTTCCCTGTATTGCCGCCAACATTGCCGACGATCCGGGCAACGCCACCCGCTTCCTCGTCATCTCGACCCAGGACAGCGCGCTCACGGGCAACGACCGGACGTCGCTGGCGTTCGAGCTGCCCGATCGGCCAGGGGCCCTGCGCGAGGCCCTGCTGGTGTTCGAGGCCGAGGGCGTGAACCTCACCCACCTGGAGTCCCACCCCTGCCGGCGTCGTGCCTGGGCGTGGACCTTCGTATGCGACCTCGAGGGGCATCGCGACGATCCCCCCGTGGCCGCCGCCATCGAGGCCCTCGGCACCATCGCCGAAGACGTTCGATGCCTCGGCTCCTACCCCCGACACTCGTCCCCGTGAACGCCATGCGCACCGTCTCCACCCGTCTCGGCGAGCAGGTCATCCTGGGCGATCTCGAGGACCCCGATCTTCTCCTGTGGCCCGGCGTGCTCTTCGGTGCCGAGCTGCACGAGCCGCTGGCACAATGCCTGCGGGAGCGGGGCTTCGGCGTGGCGCTGGTGGAGGCGCCCGGGTTCGGGGGTGGCACCCTCGATCGCGAGACGTTCTCGATGGAGGACTGCGGTGCCGCCTTTCTCGAGGTCGCCGATGCCCTCGGCGTGGAGCATCCGGTGCTCGGCGGCACATCCTGGGGCGGAACGTCCGCCATGCACGCCGCGCGGTGCGCTCCCGAGCGCGTCCGGGGCGTGGTGGCGATGAACGCCCCCTTTCACCGCGGCGATCAGTCCGGGTTCTTCTCGCGGCTGCACCTGGTCGTGCGAACGGTCCCCGCGGGGCTGTTCGCGCTCGGGAGCATCCGCACCTCCCTCGGTCGCCGGGCGCAGCGGGAGCGGGGCCTGGCCATGGCGCGCATCCTGCGCGGCTCGCTGAAGTCGGCGCGGCCGGTGGACCGAAGCGCTGTGGCGCGGATGGTGTTTCGCGAGCGCGATGCCCTCTTCCCCGCCCTGCCCGGCATCGACGTCCCGACGCTGGTCGTGCATGGGGACGAGGACAGCCTGTGCACGCTGCGGGGTGCCGTGAAGGCGGCGGACCTGCTGCCCCGCGCGTCCCTCGAGGTCATCCCGGGGGCGGGCCACCTCGCCGCGTGGGAGCGACCCGTGGCGGTGGCGAATGCCGTGGACGCCTTCCTGCGGGAGCTGCGCCGGCCGGGTTGACGGGTCTCAGGCGCCCCTTGCCATCGCATCCTGCCGAACCTCGTCGCTGCGTTGCGCGGCAGCGCGGGTAGCGTCCTCGGCGCGGCCGACGAAGTGGTCCATCGACTCGTTGATGCCGAGGAAGGTGGCGATGGCGTCGAAAGCGGGCACGGGGAGGAGCCGCATCAGCGGGACGACGTACACCAGCGCGGGCATGAGCAGGCGGTTGTCGTTCCGTTCCACGGCCCGGAGAATGCGCCGGACCGCGTACTCCTCCTCGAGGATGGGCATGAGCCAGGGGTACTTCGTGCGCACCCCGTCGAACATTCCGGTATTGATGTAGTACGGGCAGATCACGGTGGTCCGGACGCGCGAGCCCTGCTTGCGGAGCTCCATGCGCAGGCTCTCGTCGAATCCGACGGCGGCGAACTTGCTCGCGCAGTAGTCTGCGAGTCCACTCACGCCCATGGTTCCAGCGGCGGAGGCGACGTTGACGATGTGTCCGCTGTTGCGGCGCATCATGTCGGGCAGGAACGCACGCGTCGTCCAGAACAGGCCGAGGGTGTTCACGCGGAAGGTGCGCTCGATGGCCTCGTCGGAGGACTCGAGGAGGGTCTTGCCGTTCACGATCCCGGCGTTGTTGAAGAGGATGTCGGGCGTGCCGAACGCCTCACGGACCTCTTCGGCTGCGCGCTGGACGGTGTCGCGGTCGCCGACGTCGACAACGGCGGTGTGGAAGGCCGCTGCCTCGGTGCGCTCCACCTCGGCGCGGAGCACCTCGAGCTGCTGGGCGTTGATGTCCCAGGCGCTGATGGAGGCACGGCGGCGGGCGAACTCCATGACCAGGCGCTTGCCCAGGCCGCTCGCCGCGCCGGTGATCACCACTCTCGTTCCGTTCAGGTCCGTCATGCTCCACCTTCCTCGCTGGGGCCACCTCGACCGGGCGCCTTCGACCACGGCCCTGCCGGGATCGAACGCACGTTCCATCACGGCGTGGAGGGTGCGACAGCCACGGAGGCCCGTCAAGCGGGGCAGGTTCAGTCGCCACGCGGATCGCAAGAACGCGAGTGGTTCTCACGGTTGACCAGCGGCTCGGTCCGTGATCGACGCTCTCTGCCGGCGCACGTTGCTCCGGCCAGGAGGAACAGCAATGACGGATGAAGCGCGGGCGGATGCGATCGAGGAAGCGCTGGCGCACCCGGTGCTTTTCATGGAGGACGTGACGGAGCCGCGGGGTCGTCAGGGGCGACGCCACCTGCTCTCCTCGGTGTTGTCGTTGGTCTGCCGGACCGATTCTGCACCACCTCATCGATGTCTCCTTCGGCGATGACGGCCATCGCGCACGCGAGCAGAACGCTGCGGCCCACTTCATCGTCATCCGCCGCTTCGCCCTGAACCTCATTCGAAACGTCGATGGGAACAAGAGGTTCGTTCCGCCAAGACGACGACTGAGTGGGGACGGGCCCGACGGTCGGGAGGGAACGCTCGAAAGGGTCGAAACGCGAACCTCTTCTTGCGATTACCCAGGCTCTGTCGCTGGCAGCATCGGGGTCATCGGAGACCACCCCGTTGCGTTCGGGGCCCGTCCGGGCAGGGCAGAGGCGGTGGCCGGCAGAGCATGAGGGGCTTCGGGTCCGGCCGCCGGTGTCCGCGACCGCGTCGGCGCCGGCGCCGTGGCTACCCGCCGGCAGCCACAGCATCTACAGCGCCCAGACGGGCGCGTCGGGGTCCGTGCCGGCGAAGGGCTCTCCCTCGTTGCCGGGGATCGCCTGCCCATCGGGAGCGGTGACGAAGTTTCCGACATCGGCGAAGGCCCGCTCGCGGCTTGTTCGTCCGTCCGCCTCGCGCCAGGGGCGGATGGTGCCTCCGTTGTCGAGGCTGCACACCTCGTGCGGAGCCGGGCGGAGGTCGACGAGCGCGCCCTTGCGGGCCGCGTCCATGAGCTGCTCCTCGTTGCCGATGGGATCGGCGATGGTCTTGGCCTTGAGGGTCCACACGAGGAGGGACGTGGGCTCGCGGCCGGGGAAGGCCTGCTCGAGCAGATCGTCGTGGCGGAAGAACGCCTTGCCGATGTCGTTCTGATTCACGGGTCCGGCCATCAGGCAGATCCCTGCGAGGAGGTCGCAGTCGTCGGGCAGGTCCGTGACCCCGGCGATCTCGGCGACGAGCGCGCTTCGGCTGGAGGCGGCGCCGAAGGCGCGCACGGCCGAGTCCCAGTCGATGCGCTCGAGCTCGACCTCGCGCCGGGAGAGTCCGCCGATGTAGATGCGCTGTCCGGCGAGGGCGAAGGCCTTCTTGCCGCGTCCCGCGTTCCGCGAAAGCGCTCGGCCCAGGGGGAGGTCCGCCCACAGCGGCATGCCCTTCATGACCTCGTCGGTGACGGCGCCGAGCATGTCGCGCACTTCACGCATCCGCTCCTTGCCGTTGGGGGTGAGCACGTCGATGCGCTCGAGGAGCATCAGGTCCTTGGCGCGTTCGCGATCGCAGGTGGTCCAGTGGCAGAACGCGTTGTAGGCGGCACGGCCGCACTGGACGGTCAGCTCGTCGGGGACGTCCATGTCCTGGCGCTGGTGATACTGCGAGGGCGCCTTCTCCTCCATGTTCACCCCGGGCTGGATCCGTTCGCTCCGGAAGGCGAGGAGGTTCGCGCCGAGCCGGCGCCAGGTGTCGTCTGGCGCCTCGATGCGGTCCTCGGACGGCACCTCTCCCACCTGGGCGACCACGGCGACGCGCCAGCCCTCGCGCCGCTCTGCGGAGGTCAGGCCCACCCGCTGTTCGATGCGGCGGATGAGGGCCCGGTTGTCGCGACGGTGGGTTCCCGCGAACGGTGCCATGAACACGTTGGCCATGCGCCGGCCACCGGACGCGATGACGGAGGCCCGCTCCATGGCATCGGCGAGCACGCCGATGTGGAGGTGCTGGAGGTAGCCGACGGTCGGAATGTCGTCCTCGTGCAGGAACTTCTTCCGCAGGGCCCGCAGCGGCACGGTCGCGAGGCTCTTCACCGGGCGGTGACCGATGAAGGTCAGCAGGAAGGTGAACGGCGTGCGGTAGGGCCGGGACAGGATGACGAGGGTGTGCGTGGCGCCATCGAGCACGGGGCCTTCACGTCCGGACAGGTCGCGCAGCAGCCGCGCCAGGTCCACGGAGGCCGAGGGTCCGAGGGCCACCTGCTGGTGGCCCCGGTAGTTGGTGGACTGGCGGGCGGAGAGCACGCCGAGGGACGACTCCTCGAAGAGCGCGCGCTCGGTGACCCGCGCGGTGGGGGTGACGAAGCGCACGGGGCGCTCGAGGCTGAGCAGGCGGAGGGCGACGGAGGCTTCGTCGCGGGAGAGGGGCACGCGGGTGCGGTACCCGACGGGCGATCCGCACTCGAGCCGGTCGGGCAGGTGGTAGCGGCCCTTCTTCTCGCCCGGGCCGGCAAAGTTGGCCTCGCGACGGACCCGCTGTTCCGTGGGCGGAGGGGAGACCGTGACGACCTCGAGCGGCTTCTGCAACGGAGAGCCATGCAGGCTGGTGGCCGGAGACACAGGCATGGGGGTTCCTTCCGGGGGGATGGGGAGAGGCGGCAACGCGCGGGGCGTGCGGCGCGGGGGCGACGCACGGGGCGTGGCGCCGGAGCGGCCGGCGGGGCCGGAGCGCTGGGCCCGTTAGCCCTTCCGGGGCGCAGCCGCAACGTCGAAGGTCGTGAAGCGACGCGTCAACCGGCGCTCCGCAGTGCGGGTCGGGGCCGGCTCCGGGTATGGCCCGCCGCGAGGAGCCCTGCTAGGCTTGTCGCGGTGAGCGCGCTGCGGAGGCCGTGGCCCGGGCACAGGCTCATGCGCAGCGCCGCCGTAACGAGACCTTCCGCCCGCTGCTGCACTCCGGGCCCCGCGGGACCGCTGCGCATCCCGTACCGCCCTCCCTGACCGCCCCGCGCCGCCATGCACCACCCGCACGTCACGCATGCTCTCTCGCCCCGGATGTGGCTCGCGATCGCTGTGAGCTTGCTGCTGGCCGCGTCGTGTGGTGGGGATGGCGTGCAGTCGGTGGGGGAGTCATCGTCGGTGGCGGATGCGTCGTCTGCGCCGGCGGAGGTCACCGGAACCGATGCGACCGATCCGACCGGGGACGTGGAGTCGTCGACGGATGGTACGCCGTCGGTCCCGCCCGAGGGGTCGGGGTGGCCGGCGCCGGGTTCGCTGGTGTGGACGGCACCGGTGGAGGGGTGGCCGGCGGCGCTGCTGTCGGTGAGCGGGACGGCGGACGACGATGTGTGGGTGGTGGGTGCGGCGGTGGACGGCGAGGCGACGGTGCTGCACTGGGATGGCGTCGGGTGGGGCGCGGTGTCGACGGGGTTCGAGGGGGACTTGTGGTGGGTGCACGCGCTGCCCGGGGGGACGGTGTACATGGCCGGGGAGAGCGCGGTGGTGCTGCGGTTGCGCGACGGGGTGGTGGAGCGGATTCCCACACCGGGGCTGGGACGTCACACGCTGTTCGGGCTGTTCGCTCGGGGGGAGGGTGACGTGTTCGTGACCGGCGGAATCGGGGCGCGGGGGGGGGTGGTGTGGCACTGGGATGGCGTGCAGTGGCGGGACCTTCCGCTGCCGCTGGATGCGCCGACGCTGCCGCACGGCGACACGGCGGCGGTGCTCAAGCCGTGGGGGGATGCGGATGGCACGATGCGTTTCGTGGGGGGGCGCGGTGCGGTGTACGGGCTGGACGGCGACGGGGCGCTCGAGCTGCTGGGGCGTGCGGGCGAGGGGACGTTGTTCACGGTGGCGGGTACGCCGGATGGGGGCGACGTGCTGGCGGTGGGCGAGGCGTGGAGCGAGGACGGACCGGCGGGCGGGTTCGTCGTGGACGCGCTGGACGCCGCCGAGAGCGCGACCCTGCCGGAGACCCTGCTGCTGCAGGGGGTGGCCTTCGGTCCGGACGGGACGGCGTGGGCGAGCGGGACCCTGGGGCATGTGACGTGGCGCGACGCGCAGGGGAGCTGGACGCCCGTGCCGCATGGCCGGCAGCTCGACGTGGAGTCGCTGCATGCGGTGTGGGTGTCGCCGAGCGGGCAGGTGTGGTCGGTCGGGGGGAACGTGCTGTCGTCGCGGCTGGACGCGGGGGTGGTGCTGCACGGTGCGGATCCGCGGCTGGATGCGGCGCCTGCCACCCTGCCGCCGCCCGTCCCGACCCCGCCGGACATGGAGTGCCCGCCGGAGGTCATCGACGCGGGGCGCGGGGGGTCGATCGCGCGGCGGTGGAACGAGCAGACCCTGCACGCGATCCGCCGGGCGTTTCCGGAGCCGACGGTGCATGCGCGCAACCTCTACCACCTGTCGGTGGCGCTTCATGACGCGTTCGTGGCGTACAGCGCCGACCACAGTGGCCTCGTGCACGACGAGGCGGCGACGGTCGGGGGGACGGCGGCGCGCGCCAGCACGATGAGCCACGCGGCCTACCGGCTCCTGGTGCACCGCTATGCCGGCCGGGAGGGCGGAGAGGTGAGCGTGGCGTGCTTTCGTGCAGTGCTCGAGGACCTCGGGCATGATCCGGCACTCGACGACCTCGAGGCGGACACCCCGGCCTCGCTGGGGCTGCGCATCGGCCAGGCGGTGATCGACTACTTCGCCTCCGATGGCGCTCGCGAGCGAACGGACTACGATGATCCGACCTACCGCTTCGCCAACCCGCCGCTGTACGTCGATGACCCGGGGATCGACGTGGACGATCCCTCCACCTGGCAACCCCTCGACATCGCCCGGGCCGTCACCCAGAACGGCATCCCCGAGCCCGCGGGGCCGCAGCTCTACATCGGGCCGCACTGGGGCGGGGTCACCCCGTTCGCCATCCGGCGGCCGGACTTCGACGTGCCGTACTTCGCGCTGGGGGAGCGGCCCCGGGTCGACAGCGCCGAGATGGCGGACTGGGTGGTGGACGTGCTGCGGCGCACCGCCTGGCTCGACATCGACGACGGTGCCACCCTGGACATCTCGCCCGGCGCGTACGGCAACAACCCGCTTGGCGAGGACTCCGGCACGGGTCATCCGGTGAATCCCGCCACGGGGGAGCCATATGCGCCGCAGGTCGTGCTGCGCGGCGACTTCGGCCGCGTGCTGGCCGAGTACTGGGCGGACGGACCGGACTCGGAGACCCCGCCGGGGCACTGGAATACCATCGCGCACCGGGCCTTCGACCACCCCGACTTCGAGCACCGCTTCTACGGGGAGGGCCCGGTGGTGGACCGGCTGACCTGGGACGTGTGGACGCTGCTGCTGCTCAATGGCGCGCTGCACGATGCCGCCATCGTCGCGTGGGAGGCCAAGCGGCTCTACGAGACGGCGCGCCCCTCGACGCTGATCCGGTGGATGGCGGCCAACGGCCAGCGCACGGACCCTGCCCTGCCCGCCTGGCATCCCGACGGGCTTCCGCTCGTGGACGGGCTCATCGAGCTCGTGACCGAGGGGAGCGCCGCGCCCGGCGAGCGCCACGCCCACCTGCGTCGGCACGTGGGCGAGGTGGCGGTGTGGACGTGGCCCGGTGAACCTTCCGACGAGGCGAACCAGCGTTCCCCGATGCGCTGGATCCGCGGGGTGGAGTGGAAGCCCTACCAGCCGCGGACGTTCGTGAACCCGGCGTTCCCGGGCTACGTGTCCGGGCACTCGACGTTCAGCCGTGCGGCCGCGGTGGTCCTCGACCGCATCACGGGCAGCCCCTGGTTCCCGGGCGGGCTGGGCGAGTTCGTCGCCCGGGAGAACGGGTACCTCGAGTTCGAGCAGGGGCCATCCACCGAGGTGCGCCTGCAGTGGGGGACCTGGTACGACGCTGCCGACCAGGCCGGGCAGAGCCGCATCTGGGGTGGAATCCACGTGGTTCCGGACGATTACGACGGCCGCCGGCTCGGACAGCGGGTCGGCGAGGAGGCCGCCGAGTGGGGCATCAACCGGATCCTCGGCATCGCGCCCCTCCCCGGCATCGGCGATCCCGCCAACCCGATCCACGGCGGCCTTCCCGACGACGAGGAACCCAGCGACGCCAACGCCCCCCCGACCTCCGACCCCGGCGTGGTGGTGGGCACCGGGCGCACCGGCTGGGAGCCCCTGCTGCAGCGCCAGCCGCTGCGCTGGGAGCGGGGCACCCAGGGCGGGTTCCACGTGTGGCTCACCCTGCGGGTGGACCACGCCGTCCTCGACGCCCTCGACGACGACGCCCGCGCGGGGCTGTCCACGGCCTTCACCGTCACCGGCGACGACGGCACGCTCCTCGCCTCCGCCGGCCGCACCGGAGGCTACCGCCGGACGGCGGAGGGGTGGGAGCTCGTGGGGACCTTCGCCATCCTCCGGTCCTCCGCACACCCTTCCAATCTCTCCGGCCGCTTCCTCGACGTCGAGGCCGCGCTCTCCCTTCCCGACGATGACACGCGGCGCTCGACCGTCACCGTGCTGAGCGCCTGCTGCGACTGAGCGTGTCCGACGAGAGGGTTGCGTTGGCGCCGTCGGCCCGGATGACTGCGGGATCCCGCTCGTCGTGGAGCCCATCGTGGGGGAGACCGACCTGGGCGCCCAGGTGATCGAGCGTGCCGCCCTGTCCTGCACGGAGTGACACCGCCGGTGGCCGGCCCCGGAGCGCGCCGCGAGCACCCGGGGGACCGGGGGCGATGGCAAGGTCCGGGATCGTTCCGGCATGGCACCGTGCGGAGGTCCGCATCCGCCACCACGGCGGGAAGCATGGGGGTACGCGACCCTGGAACGCGCACCGGGAGAGGTTCGGAGGCGCGTTCGCGGCAGCCCTGCGCGCCGGCCCCCCACTCCCGTCAGGCATCGACAACCTGCGGCGGATGAACCATGCTGCCCTTCACGGGCCGCCCGGCCTTCTCCTCATCCCCCTCTCCGCCGCATCGCCGATGATCCCACGCGCCCTCGCCCTCGCCGTCGTCCTGCCGGCCCTCTTGCTCGCCGCGCCCTTTCCGGCCGCGGCCTCGCCGGACGTCGTCCCCCCTGCGCAGCGCGCGCCGGTCCCGGGGCCCGTGGATCTCACCGTGCCCGGCCCCGGTGAGCGCCTCGTCCCGATCCCCGGCACCGCGTCCATCGCCGACCCGATCGAGCGCATCGCCACCCTCCTCGCGCACTGGACCGACGTCGACGGCACGCCCCGGCTGCCCTTCGTCGACGCGCGCATCGAGGGCAGCAGCGCCACCATCGCCCTCGCCGAGGCCCCGCTGCGCGCACTTCATGACCACGATCTCGAGCTCCTGTTGCTCGCCTTCTTCGGCGCGCTGCACGACGTGGCCCCGGAAGTGCGCTCCCTGCACCTCGAGGCGGTGACCCCCGAGGGCCACCGCCTCCCCGAGGACGTGTGGCGCCCCCGGACGGCACCGCTGCCCGACCCGGCGCTCCCCGACCCCGGCGAGGGCGATCTCCTGCCGTTCCGCCAGGGCGAGGGCGCCCTGGCCGGTCGGCGCATCGCCCTCTCCCCCGGCCACGGCTGGACCTGGACGGGCTCCGCGTGGGCCACCCAGCGCAGCGACTCCTTCGGGCTCATCGAGGATTTCCTCACCGCGACCATCTGCCGCGAGCACGTCGACCCCTACCTGGTGGCCGCGGGCGCCGACGTGGTCTGGCTCCGCGAGCGCTCGGGCGAGCTCCATGCCGCGAGCACCGTCGACGACGGCGACCCCGGCTACGACGAGCAGGGCAGCGGCTTCGGCCAGGGGAGCGCCGCGGGCGGGTTCGGCGACGACTACCGCTTCGTCAACGCGGACAACGCTGACGCCATCATCACCTGGCAGGTGCCCTTCGCGGGTGATCGCGTGCCCGTGCACGCGTGGTGGGTCCCCGGTGCCAACCGCGCAGACGCCGCCCTCTACCGCATCCACCACCGCGGCGGGACCACCGAGGTCCGCCGCAACCAGCAGCGGGGCGGACCGCACTGGCAGTTCCTCGGCCACTTCTCCCTCGACGACGACAGTCGCGTGGAGCTCGTGGGCGAGGACGGCGCCGCCGGCGTGCTCATCCTCGACGCCCTGCGCTTCGGCACCCTGACCGGCGCCCTCCGCCGCAACGGCAACCCGTCGGGGCACCCGGGCTGGCAGGAGAACAGTCGCAACTACGCCGAGTTCAGCGGCGCGCCGTCCGCGGTCTACGCCTCCCGCGCCAACGAGCGCGACTCCGACATCGTCGCCCGCCCCCTGTGGTCCAACCGCCTTCAGGTCGACGCCTACGTCTCCGTGCACACCAACGCCGCGGGCGGCACCGGCACGGAGACCTTCATGTTCAACGGCAACGCCACCGCCGGATCCGCGGGGCTTCGCCGGTCCCTCCAGCAGCAGCTCGTCGGCGACATCCGCGCCTACTGGAACGCCCAGTGGACCGACCGCGGCGAAAAGGCCGCCAACTTCGGCGAGCTCCGCGAGCTCACCAACGCCCCCGGCGCCCTCGTCGAGATCGCGTTCCACGACCGCAACCCCGAGACCGGCCCCGACGTACCGTCCCTGCACGACCCCCGGTTCCGCCGCATCGCCGGCCGCGCCATCGCCCGCGCCGTCGTCCGGCACTTCGACGCGAGCGTCCCCTTCGTGCCCGAGCCCCCCCTCGACGTCCGCGCCATCAACACCGCCGAGGGCATCGAGATCCGCTTCGACGACGACGGCGCTCGCGAAGGCGCCGGCGCCGCCACCTCCTGGCGTGTCTTCCTCGCCTTCGACGACCGGCCCTTCGACGGCGGCACCGTCGTCGAGGACAACCGCTTCCTCGTCGACACCCTCGCCCCGGGGGACGTCGTCCACGTGCGCGTCGCCGGCCGCAACGCCGGAGGCACCGGGCTCCCGTCCCGCACCGTCTCCGCCCGCCGCGGGCACGGCGACGCCGCCGGCGCGCTCCTCGTCAACGCCTACCGACGCTGGGACCGCTCCACCGGCGAGCTCGGCAACACCGGCGACCACCTCCGCCGCTGGACCGAGGCCCTCGTCGCCGCCGAGCCCGAAGACACCGTCCTCGCCCTCGACGGCGCCACGCGCGAGGCCGTCGCCGGCGGACTCCCTCTCCCCCATGATGCCATCCTCTGGCAGTCCGGCCGTGACGAGGGCCCCTTTGCCGCCCTCACCGAGGCCGAGGCAGACCGCATCCTCGCCCACCTCGACGCCGGCGGCGCCTTCCTCCTCTCCGGCGCCCATGCCCTCGCCGACCTCCACGAGCGCCTCCCCCAGCACGGCCTCACCCAGCTCCTCGATGCCCGCGCCACCGGCCGCCGCGCCCCCCGCACCCTCTCCGGCGGCGGCGCCTTCGCCACCTCCACCGACCGCACCCACTACGCCCTCCCCGAGGTCGACACCGTCGCCATCCAGACCCCCGCCGACGGCGGCCTGCGCTGGGACGACGACGCCACCGCCGCCCTCTGGCGCAGCGCCGACCGCATCGCCTTCGCCGCCTTCCCCCTCGAAGCCCTCCTCGACCGCGCCACCCGCGGCGACGTCCTCTGGACCCTCCTCGGCGCCCTCGGCGTCGACGGCTCCCCCCTCCCCCCGCCCGAGACCGACGGCTTCGGCGACGACTCCGGGAGCCCCACCGACTCCCGCCCCGATCCCACCGACCCGGGCGGCACCGGAGACCCCGGACCACCCACCACGGACACCCCGCCCGGCACCGACCCCACCGACCCCGGGACCTCCGCGGGCCCCATCGAACGTCCCGACCCGCCGGAACAGGACTCCCCGGACGCGCACCGCACCGCCGCGATCTACGGGCCGGACGCCCTCCCCGGCGAGGGCCCCGTCACCGTCCAGGGGTGCAGCGCAAGCGGAGGCCACCCCGCAGGCAGCGCCCTCCCGCTCCTCCTGCTTCTCGGCCTCGCCGCCACCCGACGCCGGCGCCCCGCCTGAACGCACGACCGCCCGGCCTCCTCGCGGAGCGCCGGGCGGTACGCACACGCACCCCGGACGGGGCGCGAGGCCGGGTGACGGCTCAGCCGGCCGCCGCGAGCGCCGCCTCGTAGTCGGGCTCCTGCGCGATCTCCGGAACCAGCTCGGTGTGCACCACCTCTCCTTCCCCATTGACCACGACCACCGCCCGGGCGAGCAGCCCGGCCAGTGGGCCGTCGGCCATCGTCAGGCCGTAGTCTGCGCCGAACGACGAGCGGAAGGTGCTCACGGCGGTCACGCCCTCGATGCCTTCGGCGCCGCAGAAGCGCTTGAGGGCGAACGGCAGATCGGCGGAGACGCAGATCACCTCCACGTTGTCGCGGCCGGCGGCGCGGGTGTTGAACTCGCGCACGCTCGTGGCGCACACGGCGGTGTCGACGCTGGGGAAGATGTTCAGGATTCGGGTCTTGCCACCGGATGCGCCGAGGGTGATGTCCTCGAGCGAGGCGGTGGTGCCCAGGGTGTCGGGGGCGCGGGTGCCCGCCGCGGGCGGGGTTCCGACGAGCTGGATGGGGTTGCCCTTCAGGGTGACGCTGGCCATGGTTGTTCTCCGGGTCGGGGGGACAGGGGTCGGGGGGACGATGCCGCCGGTGTGGACCGGTGGCGAATGGGGTGCATTCGATTCCTCGTCCGCGCAAGGGCCGAGCGGCGTGTCCGCGGGGGTCCCCCATCCCATCAGCAACGGGAGCACCATGAGCCATGTCGACGACGTCCGCGCCTGGGCCGAAGAGCGCTTTGCCGGGCAGGACGAGCGCCTGAGCGCCATTCGCAGCGTCCTCTCCTCCATCGGCGCGGAAGCCGAACGCGACCCCGAGCATCGCAGGCTGCGGGTGCTGGAGCGCCTGATCACGCCGGAGCAGACCATTCGGTTTCGCGTGGTCTGGGAGGACGACGCAGGCGAGGTCCACGTGAACGAGGGCTGGCGCGTGCTCCAGAGCACGCAGCTCGGCCCCGGCAAGGGCGGGCTGCGGTTCCATCGCTCGGTGAACGAATCCATCGTGTCGTTCCTCGCCTTCGAGCAGCAGTTCAAGAACGCGCTGACCGGCCTCGCCCTCGGCGCGGCGAAGGGGGGCGCGGACTTCGACGCGCACGACCGCTCCGACCGGGAGATGATGCGCTTCTGTCAGGCGTTCATGACCGAGCTGCACGCGCACATCGGGGCGCGCACCGACGTTCCCGCCGGGGACATCGGGGTGGGCACGCGGGAGATCGGCTACCTCTTCGGCCAGTACCGGCGCATCGTGGGCACCTGGGACGGCGTGCTCACCGGCAAGGGTGACACCTGGGGCGGCTCGCTGCTGCGGCAGGAGGCGACGGGTTACGGGCTCGTGTACTTCCTGGGACACATGCTCGAGGCGCGGGACCGGACGCTGGAGGGCGAACGGATCGCCGTGTCCGGCGCGGGAAACGTGGCGCTGCACGCCGCCGAGAAGCTCATCGCGGACGGGGCAAAGGTGGTGACCCTGTCGAACTCCCGGGGCGTCCTGATGGCGGAGGACGGGTTCACGGCGGACACGCTGGAGAAGGCGCGGGGATGCCGGTACCGGAGCGGGACCACGCTGGCCGACCTCGACGGCAGCCACGGATTGCGCTGGGTGGCGGACGGGAAGGCCTGGGAGGCGGAGTGCAGCATCGCCCTGCCCTGCGCGACGCAGGGGGAGCTGGACGAGGCCGACGCGCGCGGGCTCGTGGAGCGGGGATGCCGGTTCGTGGCCGAGGGGGCCAACATGCCCTGCACCGAGGAGGCGATCGGGGTGTTTCGCGAGGAGGGGGTGTACTTCGGGCCCGGCAAGGCGGCGAACGCCGGCGGGGTCAGCGTCTCCGGCCTGGAGATGGCGCAGAACGCGAAGATGCTTCGCTGGGCGCGCGAGCGGGTCGACGAGCGGCTGCGCGAGATCATGCAGGACATCTTCCGCCGCGCCCGCGTCGCCGCCGAGGAGGCCGGAGCGCCGGATGATCTGCTCCGGGGCGCGGACATCGCCGGCTACCGGCGGCTGGCCGACGCCCTCGTGGCCCAGGGGCTCGGGTGAAGGCACGCCGCGGACAGACCATCACCGTCGACATCGCGCACCTCGACGAGGAGGCGCGCGGCTGCGCGAGCTTCGGCGACACGACCGTGCATGTGCCGGGCACCTCACCCGGCACGCGGGCCGACGTCCGGGTGCAGCACGTGGACCGGCGCGGCCGGATCTTCGCCGAGGTCACGACCGTGCACACGGCCGGTCCCGGGCTGCGGCAGGCACCGTGCCACCACGCGGCCCCCATGCGCGGGCCGTGTGGCGGGTGCCCGCTGATGCACCTCGACGAGGCCATGCAGCGCGCGTGGAAGCGCGACCGAACGAACGCGGCGCTCGCGCCGCTCGGTGTGTCCGTGGACGCCCTGCGCACCGCCGGGCCGGCGCTCGGGTGGCGCAACCGCACTCATCTGCGCGTGTTCCGCTCGGCGTCCGGAGCGCTGCGTCTGGGCAGTCGGGCCCGGCGAACCGGCGACGACGCGTGGATGCGCGGCTGCCTGCTCGTGCATCCCGCCCTGCAGCGCACGGCGGACGCCATCGAGGACCTGCTGCGCCGAGGCGATGCGCAGGTGGCGGGCGGCGGCGGTGCTGCTCCGCGGGCGCGTGGGCGCGAGACCCGGACCGCGCAGGGCGATGCCCGGGCGCAAAAGGGCGACGCTCGGACAGCGGCGGCGGGCGATGCCCGGGCGCCGGGGCGCGACGCTCGCGACGAGGCGGGCGCGCGGCCGGCGGCTGGCGACAGCGCGGGCATGGCACCTCACGGTGCGTCGGCCGACCTTCCGCTGCGGCACGTGTCGCTCCGCTGCAACGCCGGCGGAGAGGTGCTCGTGGAGCTGGTGGGACACAGCGACTTTCCGCCGGCGAGCATGGTGCAGCAGGTGGCGGCGCTCCCCGGCGTGGTGTCGGTGCACGGTGGCAAGCGCGATCGCCCGGACAACGTGCTGCGCTCCATCGAGTCCCGACACGTGGCGGGCAGCCCTGAGCTGGATGCGTCGTTTCTGGGCCGGCCGTTGGCCCTCGGCCCGGCCACGTTCGCGCAGCTCAACACGGCGGTGGCGGAGGCGATGGCCACGCGGCTGGTGGAGCTGGTCGGAGCCGACACCGGGGTGGACACCGCGTGGGACCTCTACGGCGGGCTGGGCACGCTGGGGCACGCCCTGCTCGCCGCCGGGGCGGTGCGGCGGGTGGCCGGGGTCGAGGCGGTGGGGGAGGCCGTGGCGATCGCCATGGCCACCGGCCGCGGGCTACCGGGCGGCGACGCCTCGGCGTGGGTCGAGGCCGACCTCGCCGCGGGTGTTCCGGAGGCGGTGCGGGCGATGGGCCGGCCCGACCTCGTGGTGCTCAATCCGCCCCGCCGCGGGATGGACGCGGCGGCGATGAAGGACGTGATCGCGAGCGGTGCGCCGCGGATCCTGTCGGTGAGCTGCGACGCGGGCACGTTCACGCACGACGCCGTGCTGCTGCAGGCCGCGGGCTGGCGGCTCGACCACGTCGAGGCATGGGACATGATGCCGCAGACGCGCCACGTGGAGCTCCTCGGTCTGTTCTCGCGGGACGACTGAGGAGCAGTCCGTGCGGGGCTCCGGGTGTCGAACGGCTGTCCGGCCCGGGGTCTGCCCCGGGGTGCCGCAGCTTCGGGATCCATCCGGGCACAGGACGCGACCGAGGGGGGTCAGGCACCCTGTCCTGGCCGCCGGCGCCGGCGACGTCCCTTCAGTTGACGCCCTCGGTGTCGCCGGGGAGTCCGCGCTGGGGGCGAAGCAGTGCGCGGAGCTCGGGGATCACGGCATCGTCGACGACGCAGAAGGCTGCGGCGTGTCCGGGCCCGGCGGAGCCGGTGCCGAAGGCGTGGGCTTCCCAGCCCTGGGCGGCGAGCTTCTCGCGCAGATCGGACTCGAAGCGACGGGCACGTTCGTCGGCGTCGTCGCCGTGGAAGTCCCACAGGCACTTGATCGTGTTCATCGGGCCTCGGCTCGGATGGAGGCGGCCTCCCCGGGCGGTCGTGCGGGGGTGCGGTCCGCCAGGGTGCGGAAGAAGGTGAGGAGCTGGCGCCGCTCGCGGGCGAGCGCGGTCACGAGCGCCCGGTCGGTGCGAAAGAGCGTACGCGCGAGCATGCGCTGGCGATAGCGGAGGATCTGGCGCAGGTAGCGCAGCCAGAAGAAGCCCGCCAGCGGCAGGGTGAGCAGGTAGAGGATGACCCAGGTGAGCGCGGTCTCCTGGTACTTCCACATGAGCCAGCCCTGCAGCGCATAGAAGAGCGGAAACGCGACGAGCGAGCTCACGAAGAGGGTGATGGCTCGGGTGGCCTCGTCGCGCACCCGGCGGGTCATGGCGTGGACGGCCAGCCAGGGGAGCACGTGATTGAGCAGCCCCCAGATGGCGAGCGGAAAGAAGGCGATGGCGTAGGTCGTGAGGCGCAGGCTGTCGCGTCCCGCGGACATGCGGTCGAGGTTGGCGTCGAGGAGCGCATCGTGGCGCAGGCGGACCTGCTGCACGTGGTCGCGGTACTGGCGAACGCGCCGTTCGAGCTCCTCGACCTGCTCGGGGGAGCGCTCGACGAGGTGGTCGATGACGTTGCCGATGTACTGCTGGGCCTTGAAGGTGTCGTCGAGGTCGCGCCGGTCCCACGGGGTATTCCGCAGTTCGTCGAAGAAGCGCTGGCGGAAGGTGCGCCGGGGCAGCTCGATGCGCTCGATGAGGCCGTCGAGGAGGCGCTCCCCGATGATCTCGCCGAGGTCACGGACAAGCGCGTTTCGGCGGTTGTCCTCGATGTGGAGGGCCTCCTCGCGGATGGCCGCCTGCAGTCGGTCCTTGAGGGCGAGCGCAGCGGCGCGCGGATCTTCCTCCCAGGTGTCGCGGTACTCGTCCACCCGGATGGGGGCGCCGACGCGGATCAGCACGCCGGTGAAGAAGCGCTCGCGGCGTTCGAAGTGGATGCCGACGGGCACGATGCGCAGGCCGAGCTCGAAGCCGTGGCGCTCCTCGGCGGCGAGGGCCATGCGCGCCACCCCGGAGCGGAAGGGGGCGACCTGACCGTCGGGCGAGTTCCGTCCCTCCGGGAAGATGCCGACGCATCCGCCCTGGTCGAGGACCTCGTGCACGGCGCTCCAGGTGGCGTCGTTGCTGGGACGTTCGACGTCCGCGCCCTGCACCGCCGGGTGATCCTCGGGGCGGTAGATGGGGATGGCACCGAGGCGGCGAAAGAGGGCGCGTCCGATGGGGCTCTCGAAGAGGCCGGAGCGGGCGAGGTAGTGGATCTGCCGCGGGGTCTGCGTGCCGAGCAGCACCGTGTCCATCAGCGAGTTGGGATGGTTGGCGGCGACGATCAGCGGCCCCTCGTCGGGGATCGCTTCGCCGCCCACGACCTGGATGTCGACGTAGTACAGGTCGAGGGCGAACCGCAGGATCGGGCGGATGAGCTGGTACGTGGAGGGAAGCAACGGCGGGGGAACCGAGGGGGGACCTGGGCGCGGCACAGGGGAACTGCCCTTCCGGTGACGGCCGGTTGACGGTTTCCTTAGGTTGCCGTGAAGCCTCCGTCCACCGGGAACACCTGCCCGGTGACGAAGCGGCTCGCGTCGCAGGCGAGGTAGCCGGCGCCTCAGGTTGCGGTGAAGCCTCCGTCCACCGGGAACACCTGTCCGGTGACGAAGCGACTCTCGTCGGAGGCGAGGTAGAGGACGAGTCCGGCGATGTCCTCGGGATCGCCGACGCGTCCGGCGGGGGCGCGGTCGGTGAAGAAGCGGCGCGCCTCGTCGTTGCTGGTGAGGGCGGCGGCCAGGCGCGTCTCCACCAGCCCCGGGGCGATGGCGTTGATCCGGATGCCTGCCCCGCCCCACTCCACGGCGAGGGTGCGGGTCATGGAGACGAGCGCGGCCTTGGTCATGCCGTAGACCATCTGCATGGGCGCTGCCCGGAGGCCGAAGATGCTGCTGACGTTGATGATCGAGCCCGGGCGCTCGGCGGCGAGGAGCCGCTGGGCGAGCTGGCGCGCGGCCTCGAACGGTCCCTTGAGGTTGACCTCGAAGGTCTTGTCCCAGGCGCCCATGTCGACGCCGAGCGCGGGACCGAAGTAGGGGTTCGTGCCCGCGTTGTTGAGCAGCACGGTGGGGGTTCCGTGCCGCGCGGTCGCGACCTCGAAGACGGCGGCCACCGCGTCGGGGTCGCCGACGTGGCACACCGCCCAGCTCGTGCGTCCGGGGGCGACGGTCTCGAGCGTTTCGTGGGCCGCCCTGAGTCCGTCCTCGCGCCGGCTGGTGATGAGCACCTGTGCGCCCTCGCGGGCCATCGCCGCTGCCGATGCGAGGCCGATGCCCCGGCTCCCGCCGGTCACGATCGCCACCCTGTCGTCCAGTCGTCCTGCCATGGTTCGTCTCCGTGTCCGGGGGGAGTCATGGGGCACGTCCGCGGGTGCAACCGAAGACCGCGGACGTGCCCGTCGGGTCATACGTCGAGCCGTCCGCGCAGCCAGTCGCGGGCGATGACGGCGATGTGGACCTCGTCGGGTCCGTCGGCGATGCGGGCGGCGCGGGCCATGCGGTACCAGCGGGCAAAGGGCATGTCGTCGCTGTAGCCGAGTCCGCCGTGGATCTGGATGGCGTGGTCGAGCACGGTGCACAGGGTGCGCGCGACCTCGAGCTTGGCCATGGAGGAGAAGGTGCGGGCTTCGGCGCGCTGTCCGCGGGCGAGGAGCCAGGCGCAGTGATGGGTCATGAGGTCGCCGGCGTGGATCCGCGAGGCGGCTTCGGCGAGCATCTGCTGCACGAGCTGGTGCCGGGCGAGTTCCTTGCCGAAGGACTCGCGGGAGACGACGTAGGCGCGGCACAGGGAGAGCGTTCGCGAGGCGAGGCCAAGCCACCGCATGCAGTGGGTGAGCCGGGCGGGGACGAGGCGTTCCTGGGCCATGGCGAAGCCATCGCCGACCTCGCCGAGCACGGCGTCGGGGCCGACGCGCACGTCGTGGAGGGCGAATTCGGACTCGCGGTGGGCGAGAATGGGCTCGGCCATGGTGCTCACCTCGCGCACGTGTTCGAGGCCTTCGGCCTGGCGGTCGACGAGGAAGAGGGTGGCGCCGCCGCGCCGGTCGTGGCTGGTGCGGGCCATGACGATGAGGAAGGCGGCGTCCCGGCCGCCGGTGGTGTACCACTTGCGACCGCGGAGCACCCAGTGGTCGCCGTCGCGGGTCGCGGAGGTGCGGAGGTTTCCGGGGTCGGCCCCGGCGCCTGGGGACGGCTCGGTCATGGCGAATGCGCTGGTGATGTCGCCGCTGCACAGGGGGTCGAGCCAGCGGGCCTGCTGGTCGGGGGTGCCGTGGCGCAGGAGCAGGTCCATGTTGCCCTGGTCGGGGGCGTCGCAGTTGCAGACGCGGGGTCCGACGGGGGAGCGGCCCATCTCGCGGAAGGCGACCGCCATGGCCTGGTAGCCTGCGTCGCCGTCGAAGCCGCGGCCGCCGCGCTCGGCGGGAAGGTGCGGGGTCCACAGGCCGGCGGAGCGGGCCTGCTGCTGGAGGCGGCGCAGGGTGTCGTGGCGGCCCTCGCGGTCCTCCTCCTCGACGGTGCGCTCTTCGGGGATGACGACGTCGTCGATGAAGCGGCGCACCTCGTCGCGGAGGGCGGCGAGGGCCGGGTCGAGTTCGAAGTTCATGCGGGGGTCTCGCGTTCGGGGAGCTCGACGTCGTCGCCGAGCCGGAAGCGGGGATTGCTCAGGGCGATGCGCGCTTCGAGGTGTCGGACGAGGACGGCTCGGGCGCGGCGGGCGAGCGGGTCATCGGAGGGGGTGTCGCGGAGCTGCACCGCGAGCGCGGCGGCCGCTTCGGCAGGGGGCATCTCGTCGGGGTCGACGCCGAGGAGCGCGCACTGGTCGGCGTGCTCGGCGGCGCTGACGGCGGCGCCGTCGCGGACCTCGCGCGCGGCGACGGCGACGAGGTTGGCGGCGATGCGGGCGCGGAAGGCGCGCCCGCGATCGTCGGCGAGGGCAGGCACGACCTCGTCGAGCAGCCAGGCGGAGACGGCCTCCAGGAGCTCGGGAGCCGGGGGTCTGGGGTCCATGGTCAGGGCGGGGAATGCGGGAGGGAGTAGGTCGGGCGGAGGGGTCTCGGGGCAAGGGCGAGCCGGATCGGTCGTGTTCGGGGTCGGGTCGAGGGGTCTCGGGGCAAGGGCGGATCGCCGTGTTCGGGGTGGGGTCGAGGGGTGGGTTGGGCGGCCACGGGAGCGATCGGGGGCCGAGCCCGTCGTGTGCGGGGGCGTCAGGTGGCGCGGTCGATGAGGCGGAGGGCCTCGACCTCCATCTCGACGGCGCGTCGGGAGATGGCGAGGAGCTCGAGGTTGCGTTCGCCGCCGGCGAGCACGCGCATGGTCTGGAAGTGGCAGCCGGCGGCCCAGCGCACGTTGCCGTAGACCTCCCAGAAGCGGACGTCGGCGCGGTCGATGGTGCGGCCGGCGTGGTTCTCCCAGGCGCGCAGGAAGGTCTCGCGGCCGCACAGGCCGCCCACCGGGAGTTCGGGTCGGGAGAAGCGCCAGTCGCGGACCATGATCCAGCCGAGGTCTTCGCCGGCTGCGCCCCAGTGGGCGAACTCCCAGTCGAGGACGGCTTCGAGTCCGCGGGGGGAGACGAGGAAGTTGCCCACGCGAAAGTCGCCGTGGACGAGCACGGGGGTACGGTCGGCGGGGAGGTGGTCCTCGAGCCAGCGGACGGCGAGGGAGAGGGCGGGTCGCATGGCGCAGAGCCCTTCGGTGAGCACGCGAAGGCCGTTCATGGCCACGTCGACGGGGTCGTCGGCGGCGTTGGGCAGCAGTTCGGGGTGGTCGTCGGGGGTGACCGAGTGGATGCGCGCGAGGGCGCGGGCGAGCGCCTCGGGCAGGTCTTTCCTGGCTTCGGCGAGGGAGTCGCTGGCGATGATTCGTGCGCCGACGGCTTCTCCCTCGACCCAGGGCATGAGCACGGCGTCACGGCCCGGGCGCGGGACGCTCTCGAGCAGGGCGAGGGGCGCGGGGGTGGGCACCCCGGCGGCGGCGGCGGCGCGCATGACGGGCTCTTCCTGGCGTCGCCGCAGGCTCATGGGGAGTGAGGTGGCTGCGTCGGCGCGCAGGACGTGCGGAGGGAGGGGATCGCCGTTCCCGTCCGCGAGGGTGAGGAGGAGGTTCTGCTGGCAGGCGCCGCCGGACAGCCGCGAGATGCCGGTCAGACGCGCGTTGGGTGCGACGTGGGCCCGCAGCGCTTCCTCGACCGTCGCGCGCGCCTCGTCGGACAGCATCGGGCGAGCCATCGGGTGTTGCCCTGGGTGAGGAGACGGGGGGAAGGGTGGCCGCGCCATCGCGCGAACCGACAGGCCTGTCGGGGGTATGCCGGGCCCGGAGCGCCATCAACCCCGTGGATTGACATGGTGCGTTGCGCGGCCTTCGCCCCCGCCCGGGCGCTCGGCAGCCTTGAATCCCCGGCGTGATCGGTGCATCACCGTGCGCAGCCCGACCGCTGTCGGAGACCTCGCCCCGCCCGTGCCATGACGACCCCCGCATCCCCTGCAGACGCCCCGGAGATCCGGGACGGTCGAGTCACCCGCTGGGGCCAGTTCGCGCGTCCTCCGGCCGGTCTGGATCCGGCGGCGGCGCGGTGGCCCGTCAATGGCGCCACGCTGCCCGCGCCGCTTCGGCGGCTGCGGCTGAAGCAGTGGCAGCACATCGGACTGGTGCATCCGTCGGCGTGGATCGGCTTCGTGGTGTTCGACGCGGGCTTTCTCGGCGTGTCCTTCTTCACGGCGGCCCCGTGGGAGGAGCCGGAGCTGCACCTGGACATCGAGCGACGCGGCGCGCCCTGGCGTGCGCGGGTGGCCGAGAACATCCATGCGGGCCAGTGCGAGGCGCGCTGGCCCGGGTACGTGCTGCGGATTCACAACGACCTGCGCCACGCCCGGCACCGGGTGGATGCTTCGATCGACGGGCCGCGCCCGGTCCGCATCGACCTGACGCTGCACCAGCGTTTCAGCGAGGTCGACCCGCTTGTGGTGCTGCACGACCTCGGGAGCGGGCAGCCCTTCTATACGCACAAGGCGCCGCTGGCCCCGGAGGGCATGGTGCAGGTGGGGGATCGGGTGTACACCTTCGATCCGGTGCGGGACACGGCGCTGCTGGACGAGCAGAAGACGGCGTATCCGCTGAAGTGGTGGTGGCGCTGGGCGACGTTCGCGGGCACGACGACGTGCGGGCGACGCGTGGTGGTGAATGCGTGCCACAACGTGCTCCCGGATGACGAGCATCACAACGAGAACGCGGTGTGGGTGGACGGGCGGCTGCACCGGGTGGGCGCGGTGCGGTTCACGTTCGACGCGGACGATCCGGTGCGCCCGTGGCACATCCGTTCGACGGACGGGCGGCTGAAGCTCGTGTTCCGGCCGCTGGGCGAGCGGGTGGGGGATCAGCGTGTGGGTCCGCTCGGTGCGCGGTTCCGGCAGCCCTGGGGGACGTTCGCAGGCACAGTGCCCGACGCGGGGGACGGGACGATGACGCTGGCAGACGGGCGGGGGGTGTGCGAGCAGCAGGACGTGATCGGCTGACGGTGCGTTGGCGGGCTGAAGACGGCGATGAGGGGCGGCGGATCGGGGTGGCAGCGGCCCGGATGGGCCGCGGGAGTC
>REDH01000180.1 GCA_007693585.1 Deltaproteobacteria bacterium | reverse complement strand
CGTCCTCGTCGTCGTCCTTGGCGATGCGCTCGTCGTCGTCACCGTCCTCGTCGTCATCTCCGTAGGCGAGCGTGTCGCCATCCTCGTCGTCGCCGCAGGCGAGGGTTTCGTCCTCGTCCTCGTCATCCTCGGCGAGGAGCAACTCGTCTTCGTCCTCGTCCTCGTCACCCTTGGCGGTGAGGTCGTCTTCTCCGTCCTCGTCGTCGGCATCCTCGGCCATCTGGACCGGGGGCACGGTTGCGGCGGAGGCGCCGAGGGCGAAGCCTCCCATGGAGAGAGCGCCGGCCAGCAGGCCGGCAGCGATCAGTCGAAAGCGGAACTCGTTCATGATGACTCCTCGTGTGGCGGGCACTGCTGCAATCGCGGGCCGTCGCAGCCTGGGGCCCTGTGGGTGGACACGGGCGGGAGGGTCCCGAGCCGTGACGGATTCAACGACGCACACGATCTCGGGTGCGTCGTCAAGGGGATCCTGGCAGCCGGGCAAGCTCGAGCCCGACCCCGACGGTCCCGCGGCGCCGAGGGGCGGCGGGGTGCGTGAGTACGCTCCATCGGGGTGAGAGGTTCGGGGTGCATCCGGCTTCTGCCATCGGAAGTGGGGTCTGTTGCAGCGTCTGGAACAGGGTTGAAGATCCATCCCGATCGCCGCAGACTGGTCCATCAAGACGGCAGCTCGGGACCGTTATTCAGCGGTGGAGCGATTTTTTTTGAAGTGAACGGAATTGCCCGGGCCCCCGTGGTTCGGGCGGGAGAGAAGGACCATGGCCCGAGACCAGCCTGAACAGCCCCTCGCCTTCAATCTCGCGCGCATCGTGCATCGGCTCCTGACGGATCCCCTGGGCTGGCGTGTGGACACGCTGAAGGCCGAGCTTGGCATCGCCGATCGAACCTATCGAAAGTACCGCCAGCTGCTCCAGGAGTTTCCGGCGTTTCGGCGCGCGGATGGTGCGACGATGGTCGAGCAGGTCGACGATGGCCACGCGGTCTGGCTCCGGCTGTTGACGCCCTCGACGCAGGACGTGCGGGAGGGGTCCTCGTTTCTGGGTCGCATCGCCGCCATGTATCTGGCACAGCAGATGTTCTCCTTTCTGCGCCATACGCCGGTGGGCGACAACCTCGAGGCCTTCTTCGCCGACCTTCGCGCTCGCACCCGGGATGGGGCGTTCGTCTATCGGGACCTGCTGATCAACGCCGATCGCATGTTCCACCTGCTCCCCCATGCGCCCAAGGACTACAGCGATCGATCGGCGCAGCTCACCATGCTTCTCAACGCCCTGCTCTTCCGGCGCGAGATCCGCATCGAGTACTTCTCCGCCTCTTCGGGTACCGAGCGCGCCCACGTGCTCGAACCTCTCACCCTCCTCTCCTGGCGCAGCGCGCTCTATCTGATCGCCCGCCGCCCGGGGCAGAAGAAGACGCGCACCTTCGCCATCGACCGTATCCGCGCCATCACCGTGCGCGAGCGCACCTTCGTCTACCCCGGCCCGGACGAGTACGATCCCCGGCACGCCACCGAGGGTGCCTTCGGCCTCTACAACGAGACTGCCCGCCGCAAGGTCGGCGTCGACCTCGTCTTTGCCGACGAGCCCTGGCTCAAGGCCGAGCTCACCGAGCGGCGCTGGCATCCGTCCCAGCGCTTTCAGGAGCTGCCCGACGGACGTCTGCGCATGACCTTTCGCGTGACCACCATGGTCGAGGTCTGGCCCTGGATCCGCTCCTTCGGTCCCCGGGTCTCCATCGTGGCCCCCGACCCCGCGGACGATCCGGTCGCAGTCGATCTCGTCCCCCGCGTCATCCCGGCCCCCGATCCCTCCTGACTCCACATCGGCGCCCCCCGCTCGTCCTCACTTCCTGCGCCGTCTCCTTCGGCCCCCGCCGTCCCGCCTCTCCCCGCCTCCTCCGCGAGCCGGCTCTCCCCGCCGCTCCCGTCCCTCGCTCCGGCGTCCCCCCCGCTGCTCGCGCAGCGACAGCAGGATCGCGCGCCCATGGCGTCGGTCCTTCACCACCCGGACCCCCAGCGATGCGTTGCGCCGAACCAGCCGCAGCATCAGCACCGGGGTCACGGCATCCCCGAACACCCCCTCGGCCTCCGCAGCCGAGCCCCGTCCCTCAAGGACCCGCCGCACCAGCGAATGCAGCGGTCGAACCGACGCGCCCTCGCTGTCCTGCGCGCCCTCCTCGTCGTCGCCGTCCTCCCCCGAGCCCCTTCCGTCCTCGCCCCTGCCGTCGTTCTCCTCGCCCGCGTCTTCCCCGGAATCCTCTCCGTCCCCCTCCGCATCTCCCTCGGCGCCCCCCACCGCGCCAGCTTCGTCGCTTCCGGCCGCGTCCCCGCGCTCCTCATCTCCCGCGGCGTGGTCGCCGTCCTCCGCCTCGTCCTGACCTCCGCCGTCCTCTCCGCTGTCCCGGCTCTCCGGCTCGACGACTCGCCCGCCCCCGTCGACCTCCTGCAACGGGAGCAGCAGTCCGTCCCGCTCCAGGATCAGCGTCCGCTTCAGCCCGTGCTGCTCCGTGAGCCGCATCAGCACGTCGAGGACCACGAGCACATCCGTGCGGTCGAGCTCCGCCACCGCGCTCTCGAGCTGGGCCGAGGTCAGCAGGTCCAGAGGGTCGTGCACCTTCAGGCCGGCAAGCTGCGCTCGCTCCGCCGCAGGAAACAGCACGTCGCGCCGGATCCGCACCGGCGCCGGGTGGAACGTGGCCAGCCGCTCCAGGAGCGTCCGCGGCCTCACCGGGCTCTGCTCCAGAACCTCGAGCAGCTCGGGCCACAGGGCCACGACGGCCTGCACGGCGCGTGCCGCCCGCTGCACGAGTGTGGCCTGCAGCGTGGCCGCCAGCGGGGAGACCGGCGCGGACGCCGCCTCCCCGGAGGTCTCCTCCACACCGTCCGCCGGCTCCTGCCCGCCGGCTGCGCCGTCCGCAGCTTCGCCCCCGCTCGCCTCGGCGCTCGCCCCCGAAGGGTCCTCCGCCGCATCGCTCTCCCCGGTCGTGCGCGCCGCGAGGTGCGCCGACAGGGCATCGCCGAGGGACATGGACAGCCCGGGCTCTGCGGCCGCCGTGGAGGGACCGGCGTCGCCGCCCGTGCGCGCCTTCGCGTCGCGCGGCTCGCGCCGCGGCCGTTCGGTGGCTTCCGGCGGGAGCTCGGGGGGCGCGGTGAGGGGCTGGACCGCCTCGCCAAGTGCCTCGAGGGCGGCGCGCACCGCTGCAGGATCGGGTCCGTCCACGGACGCTTCGCCCTCCTCGGCGGGGGCAGCCAGCCGAATCGCCGACAGGATGGACGCCGCGAGCGCGGTCTCGAGGATGCGCAACGCTCCGCTGCCCTTCACGAGGGCGGCGACCTCCGCCGGGCTCACCCCGGCACCGCCGAGAACCTCCTCGCCCCAGTGCACGGCATCCGCCACGGCGCCCTGCAGCAGCGTGGCGAGATCGTCCGCGATCGTTGCGGCGTCCGCCCGGCGAAGCAGATCGAGAACGCGGTCGTGCAGCGGGCGGCTGGTGAGGGTCTCGAGGCACGCGCGCAGGAAGAGGTCGAATTCCCGGGTGAATCCGTCGCGGCGCCAGGTTGCCGCGTCCCGGGCAAGGGAGCGGCCGGCTTCGGAGCCGGGGTCCAGCTCCGCGAGCCGGAACGCGTCGCACGCGCGCAGGAACCCCTGCGGCAGGCGCCGGTTGGGCCGGTAGCGCCCGAAGGCGCGCTCGAGGGCGGTGGCCGCATCGGGCATCGGGTCCTGGAAGCGCCGTCGCAGCGCCGGAAGCAGCGTCGCCGCCCGCAGCAGCTCCTCGCCGCTCCGCACGCGCTCGGCGTGGCTGTCGAGCAGGAACGTGGCGGCCTCGGCGGAGCCGCAGCCCCCGACCACGATCCACTCCAGCGCCGCCTCGCGGCGGCCGGCGTCCTCGAGCATGCGCAGGATCTCCGGCGCGGGCCAGCTCGTGTGACGACGGAGCTGGGTGATCAGGGCGTCCACGTCCTCGTCGGGCACATGCCGGACCGCCAGCTCGAGGAGGTCGAAGACGGCCTCCGCCGGCTGATCGATCGCCTGGAGGGCACGCTCCTGAAAGAACGTCACGAACGCGTCCTCTTCGAAGAACGCCGTGTTGCGACGCGAGTCGAGGAGCCACCGAACGGCGTCGGCCTTGCCCGAGCGGTTGACGAGCACGCGCATCCACGCCGCCCGGCCGGGCGCCCGCCCAGACGGATCCCCGCCGCACAGCCGGCTGTGAAGCTCCCGCATCAGGGGCGAGGGCACCAGCACCCGAGCCACCTGGTGACGCCGGGCGCCGTCGAGCACCCGACCGATCAGCCCATCGCCGATGCGCTCGGCGCGCACGAGGCGGGTCACCGCGTCGAGCCACGCGTCGGGGTCGAGCCGGCCGAGCACACCGAGCAGCTGATCGAGCAGCTCGCCATGGATCGGCTCCTGTGCCTCGGCGAGGTCGGCGGCGATGGTCGCGAAGGGGGTGCGCCAGCGGTCGACGAGGCCCTCGTCGTCGCGCGCGGTGTCCACCACCCGTCGGGCGAGCGCGAAGAGCTCGGCCTGGAGCTTCGCCGGAAGGTCGGCCCGTCGATCGAGCATGCGGTCGATGAAGGCGATGTAGCGGGGGGCGAGTTCGGGGACCACGGACCGGCAGATCATGCGCCAGTACATGAAGTGCCCGCGCACGCCCGCGTCCTCGTCCCCGGGGGGCACGGGATCGAGCAGGGCATCCGGCGCGTTGCGGGTGCGCTGTCCCCGGGCGAGCATGAGCTCGGCCGCCAGGATCGCGTCGAACAGGCGGGTGCGGGTGATCCGTGGGTGGGTCGCGGCGGCGGCGAAGACCTCGCCGAGGGCCTCGTCCCCGAGCTCGGCGAGCTCGGCGAGCCGCTGGTAGGTGGGGTGCGCGCTGTTGCGCACGGCCTCGGTGGCCGCGGCGGCGATGGGGGGGTGCAGGGCGATCGTCCGGGCGAGGGAACGAACGCCCGTGATCGTCGGCTGGTCCGTGACCAGGTTCGCCCCCAGCCGATGGGCGTCCGTGCGCCCCGTCCTCGGCTCGTGGCCGCGGAACGACCACCCGCTGAGCACGTAGTCGTAGCGGCCGAGCAGGCTGCGCGCAGCGATCGGCCACGAGTGCAGGCGGGGATAGGCGATGCGGAAGGGCCGCAGGAAGTCGAGGTTGGGCCGCGCGACGTCGCCGAAGGCCTCGGCCACGGCGAGGGCGCGCAGCAGGCGCTCGAGATCGGTCTCGTCGGGCGGAAACGCGGCGAGATCGCGCACGATCGCCGCCGAGGCGGGCCGATCGAGCGGAAAGCGGGGAAGCTCGGCGTCCGGATGATCGAAGAGGGCGAGGTTGCGCTGGATGCCGCGCAGGAACCGCGCGGTGGCGAAGAGGGCCCGCGCGGGCTGGACGTGATCGCGGTCGGGCCGCGCGCCGAACAGCCCGTTGATCCACGTCGTCAGGAGGGCGAGTTGCTCCGGACGCTGGAGCGGATGATCGGGTCGCAGCGCCGGGTGCAGGGTCGTGGCGAGCTGGCGCACGGCCGCGTCGCTGCCCTCGGGGGACTGGACACCGTCGGTCCACAGGGCCCACAGGGCATCGAGCACCTCGGCCACCTCCGGGGCGAGGGGGCGCAGCACGTCGCGCAGCATGCGGCCGGAGGTCTCGGCGTCGGCGTGCACGAGGGTCAGGGCCAGGCGCTGCAGGCCGTGTCCGTTGCGGACGAGCGCCATGCGCGCCGCGGCGGCCGTCGGCGTGTCATCCTCCGGATGGGCGGCGAGCCAGGCCATGAGCTCCTGCAACACCTCGGTCCCCGCCTCCTCCTCGAGCTCACCCTCGCTCGACACGGTCAGGGTCTCGCCCTCGACCCGCAGGCTCGCCCGAAAGCGCACGGCGGACACCTGATCGAGCCACGGGGAGAGGAGACCGGCCGCGTACTCGCGCGGGCTCGGATCGACCGCCGCCATGATCGGGATCCACGGCGGGCCGTCGTCCAGCGGCGAGCGGACGAGGAACCCCGCGTGAAGACCGGGCTGCACCCACCGCCCCCCGTCCACGCGATAGCTGGTGTGGGGGTCCTCCCACAGGGCGAACATCACCGCCCGATCGAACACCAGGTCCCGGCTCACCAGGCTGAGCGAACCGCTGCGCCGCAGGTACAGTCCCGGCTTCAGGAGCCGCACCGGATCGATGCGGTGCCACTTGAGCGGCAGCGGCCCCGGGTAGAGATCCGCGGCCACACAGGTGTCCTCCCCGATCAGCACGTACTCGAGGGCCGCCTCCCGCGGCGGTGCCTCCTGCCCCCGACGTCCGCCCCGTCCGCGGTCGCCACCCTGCCGATCCCTGTTCCTGCGCTGCCGATCGCTCATGCCTCACCATCGCCGAGAAGTGCGGGTTGTCCCGGCTGCACGGAGGCGCAGGCGGGGGCAGGGGCGTAGCACGAACCCGACCGCCGCGGGAAGGAAGACCGGACACGAGGGAGCGGCCGGCACAGCGAGGGCATCCGCTTCGACGCACTGTCCGCCAGGGACCGCATCCTCGAGCGGTCCGCGCAGCGAGGGCATCCGCTTCGCGTGATCGCGGTGGCCGAGCGCGGGAAGAGCGGCTAAGGGGCCTGCCCGCGCCGGAGCTGCCGGCGCCGCCCTGGTTCGAGTGCCCTGGTTCGTCTGCATCACCATCCCCCCGGTGCGCCATGCTCCTGTACACCGCCCGCGTCGCCGCCATCGCCCTCCGCCAGCGTCGCATGCCGAGGATCGCCCCGCTCGACAGCGTGGCGCTCTCGTTCCGTGCCTGGCCCTGGCACTGCGACAACAACCGCCACATCAACAACGCCCGCTACCTGCTGCTCATGGACTACGGCCGCACGGCCTGGGTGAGCCGCATCGGGCTCGTCGACGCGATCGTCCGCGAGCGGCTGCACTTCGTGGTGGGGGGGTCGCACCTGCTGTTCCGCCGTCCGGTGGACCTCCTCGAGCCCTTCACGCTCCGGACGCGGCTGGCGGGCTGGGATGATCGGTGGTTCTTCGTCGAGCAGACTTTCTTTCGCGCGGACGGCCGCGTGGCCGTGCGGGGGCTGGTGCGCGGCATGGGGCGCAATCCCTCGGGCCACCTCGCCCCGGAGGCGCTCTTCGCCCTCACGGGCCAGCCCGTGCCCCCCCGCCCGGAGCTGCCCGAGGAGTTCGCGCGCTGGGTGAGCACCTGCGACGCGAGCATCGAGGTGCTGCGCGCCGACGATCCGGGCTGAGCGACCGCCCGCTCCCGCGTATCCCACCTCCGCCGGAAGTGGCATGGTGCTGCGCGCCGACGATCCGGGCTGAGCGACCGCGGATTCGGGGGCGTCCCGGAATGGTCGGCACGGGAAGGCGGGCTTCGCGGGAGTCGGCGGTTCGGGTCGGGGGAGTGTGGGGGGCGTATGCAGTCGGGGCAGTCGGGGCACTCGGCCTGCCGGGCTGTGGGTTTGCGGGCGTGAGCAGACGCCTTCGGGAGCCGGGTGGACGAGCGTCGGGCTTCGGGGGAGATTCGGTTCGCGCCCTGCGGTGCGCGGCCGGGGTCGGGTCGTCACGGTACGGCAGGGCGCCCGCCGTGCGCGGGGCTCCAGCCGTCCTGGAGCGCGACGGCGGTACAGAGCAGATCGAGGAGGTCGCGCCGTTGGCGGGCGTTGGCGGTGGGGTCTTCGGCGGATTCGGGGGAGTCCGCGGTCGCGGTGCCCGGGAGGGCGAGGGCGTCGATGTGGGCGAGGATGACGTGCAGGCCGAGTCGGTCGAGGACGGTGCGTGCGGCGTTGCACAGCCGGTCGAGGTCGTCGTCCGCGGGCACGGCCTTGTAGAGTTCTCGGGGGAATGATGGGGGGAGCACCGGGAGGTCGGCGGGGTGCGCGGAGGTCCCCTGGAGCCGGTCGGTGTCGCGCG
>REDH01000153.1 GCA_007693585.1 Deltaproteobacteria bacterium | reverse complement strand
CATCGTCGGGCCGGGCACGGGGGGGCCGTGGGCATGGGGCCGGGGGGGCAGCGGGCGGGGACGTGATGGCCGGGGGCATGGACCGGCCATGCGGGTTCGGGGGTGCGGGCCTCTCGTGCGGGGGTGGGCGACGGTGCGCGTCCGGGGGTAGCGCGGGGCTGTCCGGGTGCAACGCGGGGGTTGCCGAGGCGATGACGGGTGCCAAGGGGCTTGAGGTATCCGTCTGGAGGGGGCATCCCGTCAGGCGCGGGGAGCGGCGTGGCGGGCGGACGACACACGGATCGGAGCGGAATTCATGACCATCTCTGCATTGCAGCCCGGGGATCGCCCGGACGATCTGCTCGTGCTGCTGACGGGGCAGCGTTCGGGGACGACCCGGAGCGGGTCGACCTTCCTGACGGTGACGCTTCAGGACTCGACCGGTCAGCTCACCGGTCGGATCTGGTCACCGGAGACGATCTGCCCGCAGGGGCTGTCGAGTCCGGCGCCGGTGCGGGTGACGGGTCGGGTGGAGACGTTCCGGGAGGAGCGGCAGCTCAACGTGGATGCGATCCGGGCGGTGGAGGCGAGCCCTGCGGAGATGCAGCAGCTCGTGCCGGCGTCGCACTGGAGTGCGGAGGTGCTCGAGGCCGCCATTCGGTCGCACGTGGTGCAGCACACGCGGGCGGATGGGCCGGTGCGGCGGCTGCTGGAGCATCTGCTGGCGGCGCCGGACATCGGGGGGCGTTTCTTCACGGTGGCGGCGGCTGCGGCGAACCATCACGCGTACTGGTCGGGGCTGGCGGAGCACACGCTGTCGATGCTGCGGACGGCGGCGCTGCTGCAGGCGCACTACGAGCGGTACTATCCGGGGATGCTGGACGGGGAGCTGCTGGTGGCGGGGGTGCTGCTGCACGACATGGGCAAGGTGTGGGAGTTCGAGGCAGGCCCCGTACCGGCGTACTCGACCGCGGGGCGTCTGGTGGGGCACATCCCGATGATGGCGGCGCGTCTGGAGCGGGCGGCGGTGGAGCTGGGCGACGTGCCCGAGGCGCTGATCGTGGAGGTGCAGCACCTGGTGCTCGCGCACCACGGGGAGTACGAGTACGGCTCGCCGCGGCGGCCGAAGACGGCGGAGGCGCAGCTCCTGCACTACATCGACCAGATCGACGCCAAGATGAACGTGTTCGCGGGGCTGGAGCCCGGAGCGGGGTGGTCACCGTTCCACCGCACGATGGGGCGGCCACTGCTGCGCGCGGAGGAGATGCGGGAGTCATGGCGTCCGGCTCCGCAACCGGCGGCGCTGCCCGCGGAGGGCCCGGGGCTGGTGCTTCGGGCGGGGCATGACGAGACGGGAGGGGTGGCGTCGAGGGAGCCGGGACCGACCGGCGCCGGGGGTGGGGGGAGCGAGCGCGAGAAGCGGTCGCGGGAGGACGCGACGATCAGCCTGTTCGACGGCCTGGGAGACTCATGATCGGCATCATCGTCAATCCGAACTCGCGGAAGAACCGGAAGGACCCGGAGCGCCCGGAGCGGCTTCGGATCGCGCTGGGGGACGCGGGCTCGCTGCTGGTGACGCGCCGGCTCGAGCAGATCGCGCCGGCGCTGGAGCGTTTCCGGGGGGACGGGCGTTCGTGGTGGGTGGCCGATGGCGGGGACGGTGCGCTGCACTGGATGATCAACGAGGCGGTGGAGCTGTTCGGGGTGGAGCGGGCGTCGCGGGACGTGGTGTACGTGCCGACGCGCGGGGGGACGATCGACTTCGTGGCGAGCGCGATCGGGCTGAAGGGCGAGTCGGACGAGATCGTCTCGCGCCTGCGGAAGAAGCTGGTGCGCGGGCGCAAGCCGAAGGTGGTGGAGGTGCCGTCGCTGCTCTTCGAGGGAGAGCAGCGGACGCGGACGGGGGTGACGCTGGGGTTCTCGCGGATCGGCTTCGGCAACAGCCTGGCGGGCTACGGGGCGAACTTCTTCGGCCCGTTCTACCGGTCGGACACGGCGCGGGGTCCGGTGCGGATCGTGGTGACTTCGGCGAAGGCGTTCGGGGCGGCGGCGGGCCGGACGCTCTTCCCCGGGCCGCTGCGTCTGCTCAAGCCCTCCCGGCTTCGGCGGGCGGAGCACGACTACCTGCGCCCGGCCCACGCGGAGGTGGCCATCGACGGGGAGGTGCTGTGCGGCGCGAACGGCAAGCCGATCCACCAGCACACGGTGATCCAGTGCGCCTCGATCCCGCTGAACCTCGGCGGGGTGTTCCGGGTGTTCCCCGCGGCGGGCGAGGGCTGGATGCACGCGCAGGCCGGCCACGTGAGCGCGCTGGAGATGGCGCGCATCTTTCCGGGGCTCATGACCGGGCAGATCGTCGGGGACGTGCTGCCCAACGCCTACGACGGCCAGGCGCGCGCCATGGACATCCGCTGCCTGCGGGACACGGAGCTCTCTCCGGTGCTCGACGGGGAGATCTTCGAGAACATCGTGACGCTCTCCGTGCGCATGGGACCGACCTTCCGGATGGCCGTCCCCTGAGCCCCGGGCCGCGGGCGGTGGCGGCCATTGCATCGGGGCGCGCGCCCGTGGATACTGGCCGTCCTGTACGGGGACGCCACGACACGGAGGGCACGCCATGAATTTCTACAAGGACAACGACGACCTGCGCTACTACGCCGAGGAGGCGATCGACTGGGGTCTCCTCACGGAGCTCTCCGAGTACCGGCTCGGGGAGGACCCGGAGGGCTTCGCGAACGCGGAGGAGGCGCGGACGTTCTACCTGGAGATTCTGGAGATGTTCGGCGAGGTGGTCGCCGAGCAGGTGGCGCCGCGGATCCCGTCCATCGAGGACGAGGCGCTGCGGATCGAGGACGGGGAGGTGGTGGAGCCGGCGGCGACGCGGGAGATCTTCGCGCTGTTCCGGGAGCTTGGCCTGTTTGGCCTGCCGGTGCCGCGGGAGCTCGGCGGGATGAACGCGCCGATGGTGTCGTACTTCCTGACGGCGGAGCTGCTGGCGCGGGCGGACGTGTCGACGATGACGCACTATGGGTTTCACGCGGGCATCGCGATGGCGATGCTGGTGTACTCGCTCGACGAGAAGACGACGCGCTTCGACCGGGAGACGCGCACGCTGCTGTCCACGCGCTGGGAGGACGACATCCGGAAGATCGTGGCCGGGGAGGCGTGGGGGTCGATGGACATCACGGAGCCCGATGCCGGCAGCGACATGGCGGCGATGCGGGCGACGGCGCGCCGGGACGAGGACGGCAACTGGTTCGTGAGCGGGCAGAAGATCTACATCACGTCCGGGCATGGCCAGTACCACATCGTGATCGCGCGGTCGGAGCCGGATCGGGAGGGACTCGACGCGCTGAGCCTGTTCCTGGTGCGGGCGTGGGAGGACACGCCGGAGGGCCGCCGGCGTCATGTGGTGATCGACCGGGTGGAGGAGAAGCTCGGCCACCACGGGTCGGCGACGTGCGCGCTGTCCTACGAGGACGCGCCGGCGGAGCTGATCGGCAAGCGCGGCGAGGGTTTTCGCGGGATGCTTGTGCTGATGAACAACGCGCGGATCGGGGTGGGCTTCGAGTGCATCGGTCTGGCGGAGTGCGCCCTTCGGATCGCGCGGGAGTACGCGGCGGAGCGTCGGAGCATGGGGAAGAGCATCGACCGGCACGAGATGATCGCGGACTACCTGGAGGAGATGCAGACGGACATCCAGGCGATGCGGGCGCTGGCGGTGCACTGCGCGGTGCACGAGGAGCGTCACCGCAAGCGTCGCCTGTGGCTGGATCACCTGCCGCCGTCGGACGAGGAGACGCGCCGCGCGTGGGAGCGGGAGGAGGAGGAGAGCCGGGCCATCAGCCGCAACCTCACGCCGCTGCTGAAGTACTACGCGGCGGAGAAGGCCGTGGAGATCGCGCAGCGGGCCATCCAGATCCTGGGCGGTGCCGGCTACATCCGCGAGTACGGGGCGGAGAAGCTGCTGCGCGACGCGATGGTGATGCCGATCTACGAGGGCACCAGCCAGATCCAGTCGCTGATGGCGATGAAGGACCACCTGATGGGGATGCTGAAGGATCCGAAGGCGTTCCTGGCGCGGGTGGCGGAGGCCCGCTGGCAGTCGCGCTTCGCCCCCGATCCGCTGGGGCGGCGGGTGGCGCGGCTGCGCTCGTCGGCGCTCGACGCCCAGCGCACGCTGCTGATGCGCACCGCGGCGGACAAGGTGCGTGCGGTGCGCCACAAGCCGCTCGATCAGTGGGCGGACGCGTTCCTGAAGCAGTGGAACCCGAAGCGGGACTTCGCGTTCGCGATGCTGCACGCGGAGCGGTTCACGCGGATCCTGGTGGACGCGGCGGTGGCCGAGCGGTTCTGGGCGCAGGCGCAGGAGCACCCGCACCGGCGGGAGGTGCTGGAGCGGTGGCTGGAGCGCGCCGAGCCGCGGGTGCGGTTTCTGGAGGACGAGATCCGCAACACGGGCGAGCGGCTGCTCGCGCGGCTGGCGGAGGGGAGCGCGGCGAGCGAGGCGGCGGAGTAGCGCGCCGGAGCGCCCGCGGCGCTCCGGGGGCGTCCGCTCCGTCCTGTCGATCCGAGGCCCGGGCGCGTCGCGCCGGAGCGTCCGCGGCGGTTGGGGCCCCTCGTCTGCCTACGCCTCGGCGTCGAGGACGACGGCGATGGCGTGGAGGACGGAGGCGATGCGCAGGGACTGCTGGACGGCGGCCTTGGAGAGGCCGGCGTCGCGCACGACCTTGTCGTGGGAGTCGAGGCATGCGCCGCAGCCGTTGACGGCGGAGACGGCGAGGCAGAACAGTTCGAAGTCGGCCTTGTCGATGCCGGGCCGGCCGATGATCTGCATGCGGAGCTTCACGGGCATGCTGCTGTAGTCCTTCTCGGACAGCATGTGGGTGGAGCGGTAGTAGATGTTGTTCATGCCCATGATGGCCGCGGCGCCCCTGGCGGCGTGCATGGCCTCGTCGGAGAGGTGTGCCGCGGCGTCATGGAGGACGGCCTCGCGCAGCGGGGCGTTGCGGCAGGCGATGGCGACGGCGACGGCGCATCCCCAGGACTGCTGCGGGGAGAGATCGGGGCTGTCGAGGAGGCTGCCGAGGTTGAGCTTGAGGTCCTTGGCGTAGCTGGGGAGGCTGCTCTTGAGGTCGTCGAGGGTGGCCATGCGGTTCCTGGGCGAGGAGGTTGGAGGAACGAGGGGGGCGGGACTTTCGGCAGCGCCTTCCCCGAGGGTTCGGAGGGGCGAGAGCCGTGGTGGAGTCCTCCCGGACGTCGTCTGTCGCCCCCTGCGCCTGCGGAGGTTCAGGGGGAGAGAGGCGACGCCCCGGACGGGTTCCGGAGCGTGCGGGGGTGCGGAGTGGCCGCGGGGTCTGATCAGGCGACGCTGAGGGTCTCTTCGCCCTTGCTCCAGTTGCAGGGGCAGAGCTCGTCGGACTGGAGGGCGTCGAGGACGCGGAGGACCTCCTTGGGGTTACGGCCGACGCTGCCGGCGGTGACCATGACGAACTGGATCTCGTTGTTGGGGTCGACGAGGAAGGTGGCGCGCTGGGCGACGCCGTCATCGCCGAGGATGCCGAGGGCGGTGCAGAGGTCGCCCTTGATGTCGGAGAGCCACGGGAAGGGGCTATCGGTGAGGTCGGCGTGGTGCTTGCGCCAGGAGAGGTGGACGAAGTCGGAGTCCGTGGAGCCGCCGATGAGCTGGCAGTCGCGGTCGGCGAAGTCCTCCTCGAGCTCACCGAAGCCGACGATCTCCGTGGGGCAGACGAAGGTGAAGTCCTTCGGCCAGAAGAAGTAGCACTTCCACTTTCCTTCGAAGCTCTTGTTGGTCAGGGTCGTGAAGCCGCTGTTGATGTCGGTCGAGGTGTTGGCCACGAGCTCGAATTCCGGAAACTGGTCACCGATCGTCAGCATGTTCTCCTCCGTGGAGCGTGGGTAGGGTCGCGCGGGCGCGACGTCGTGCTGCTGCTCCCCGGGTCGGGGGGAGCACCTGGAGCGGGGTTGGTGTCCGGGGCCTAGGGCCCGGCGGACGGCCGGAGGGGTAGTCCCCTGCGCGGCGCGGGCAAGGGGAAGAATGGAACCGGTCCCGTTCGTGACGGAGGTGTCACGCAGGCGTCGGGGGGGCCGAGATCCTGTACCCTGCGGTCCGGGTGGTCATCGGCGCCCCGTGTTGGACCCTGGTGAGGCGCATGTTCCCGCTCCGCTCGCGCTGGCCTCACTCATCGCGCCATGGAGGAATGGACACCGGACGGGGGGGTGGGGTTCCCCGGACGCACGGGCACGGCGCCGCGCAGCACATGCGATGCCGTGGTGGCTTCCTCCACGTCAGGGGACACAACCGGGGATGGGCACCAGGCGCTGGACCGATCGCACCGGAGGCCCAGCGGTACTATCGGTCCAATGGTCGCAATCGGGCCAGCCGTCGCAGTATCGGGTACTCCAGTCCGAGTAGATCGGCAGGCCGTGTTCGCCCAACCGGATCAGCCAGGGAGAGCGCACGTACCAAGTCTCGCGTGCGAAGTTGCGTGCGCACCCGAGCCACTGCTCCACCGTGCCGCCGACGACCCCATCCTCCACGCCGAGCGCGGCCTCGCAGTGCGACACCATCTCCGGGTGTGCCCAGATCGTCAACTCCCAGGGGGTCGGCTGGTAGTCCTCCTCGAGGCGTTCCAGCCAGACGCGGCGCTCACGCCGAAAGGGTTCGGCGGTCCGAAGGTCCACCACGCGGTAGACAGGGGCTTGGGCGACGCGGGGCAGGAGCCTAGGAGGAGATTCCGATGTGAAGATCTCGAATGGCGCCTCCACCTCCGCGGGCCCATCGCGCAGCGTGATGCGCACCTCCCCCCCGCTCGTGTCCCAGCGAAAACGCGCCTCGTCGCCCTCGAACTCCAGGGTCCATGCGTTGAGCAGGTGCTCGAACAAGATTTCGTTCGAGTTGTTCCAACTGTCCACCACGTCGTCGGGAGACTCCCGCGCACGAAACGGACCCATCACGCCATAGGATGCCTCACGGCCCACGGCTAGAACGGAAGGTAGGTACACGACCCGGACTTCCTCCGGGTCTTCGGGTGCGGCGAACAGACTCCCGTGACCGGCTTGTTCATCGTCGGTATCGAGCACGAGCTCGACGTCGAATGTGATGTGAAACCCATCGTGTGCGAGGAGCACCCGTCGATGGAAGACCTTCTGTGGGAAGACGACACCGATCATGAGGTCACGGCGCAGGGCGCGCAGCATCGTGGTCAACTCGTCGCTCGTGACGGAGCGGCCGGATGGCAGCGCGATGAAGGCCCGCTGGTAGTCGAGCAGAGCGTGGCATACGGGTACACGTGCATGGTCGACCCCCGCAACGTTGCGAAACTCGATCATCGACTGAAGGACCGAAGGAGCAGCAGGACACGGAGCTGCGGAGGGTGACCCACCGCACGAGGCTGCCGCGGCCAACAACATCGAGGAGAGCGCCAGTACCCCCATGCGAGCTCGCCAAGCTCGCATGGGAGACCATGAGGGTTGCGACGACCGGGCGGAAGACCGATCGCGGCGGCCAGGTCTCAGGCTTGCCAGCTCGACAACACGGTGACGGACGCTCATCATGGACTCGTTGGCAGATTGCGAAGTGTGTCGAAATAGCCCTCGAAGAACCGCGTGTCAGCCACTTCCCCGAATGTCGCGACGCCGCTGGGGATACCATCCAAGGGTGTGACGGCCCTCAGGAAGGGCTCCGACAGGTCGTCGATCATGGCCACGTCTCCAGGCTGATGCTGCCCGACCGCGATGCTTCCTGCTCTCTCTGGGAGGCTCCTCGCCGTGATCGTCTCCCCACGAAGACGCATCTGAATGTAGGCCTCAGCCAGCGAGGTCACCGCATGCACATGAGAGCTATCTGGGGAAAGGCCCTCCTGCTGCAGGTAGATGTGGCCGATTTCGTGAACGTAC
>REDH01000077.1 GCA_007693585.1 Deltaproteobacteria bacterium | reverse complement strand
GGGGTGATCGGGTACCGCGTCCTGCGGGATGGATCCACGGCGGCGACGCTGGCTGCGGAAACGACGGAGTGGCTGGACGAGGGGGCGTCGTCGTCGCCGGTGCCGGACGTGCCGGCGGAGGTGGAGGCGACGGTGGACGCGTCGGCGCTTGTGGTGAGCTGGCAGGCGGTGGCGTCGCCGGAGGCGCCATTGCACGAGTACCGCGTGGTGCCGTTGTTCGAGTTGGAGGATGGGGAGCCGTCTCCCCGGAGGCTGGGGCGCCGCGCGGCGTCGGCGGCGGCGTACGAGGTGCGTCTTCCGGGGGGGAGCTGGCTGTCGGTGGGGAGCGCGTTGTCGTTCACGGACGACGAGGCGCCGGTGGGGAGTTTTGCGATCGGTCCGCTGGAGGTGGGGCGTGCGGCGGCGGTGGACGGTGTTCCGCTGGACGTGGAGTGGATGCGCTACGAGCCGGGGGCGCAGCGCACGTACGCGGTACGTGCGGTGAACGCGTCGGGAGCGAGCGCCGCATCCGCGGAGGCGACGGGTCGGCGGTTGCTGGACGACGCGGCGATGGCGTTCCAGTGGGAGCGGGTGAGTGCTGCGGGTCAGGCGGGGTCGGTTCGTCCGCCGGCGCTGTCGAGCCGGGTGGCGTTCGACGAGGAAGCGCCGTCGAACGGAGGTCGTGCGGAGTACCGGTTGCACGTCACGGCGCCGGACGGGACGGAGCGTTCGCGGGGGCCTGCGATGGGGTTTGTGGCGTGGCGGGGGTGTCCGGAGGTGGCGACGTTTGGTGGGCAGGTGGAGACGGCGACGCAGGAGCCGCGGACGTGGAGCAGCGGTCTGGCGGAGGTGCAGGTGTATGCGGACGGGTTCGACATCCCGGCGGCGGGGCAGTTGGTGAGTCCGGCGATCGAGATCAACGGAGCGCAGGTGATCGCGGTGGAGCGTTTTTCCGACGGGCGGTTTCGGGTGGCGGACGGGGAGCGGGTGCTTCGCGTTCAGCTCGAGGAGGGGCATCGGCTGTCGAACGAGGATCGGGTGGAGGTGGGGCAGCGCATCTCGTTCGAGGTGACGCGGGTGGGCATTGTGGGAGGCTACCTGGTGGTGACGAGGCTGCGCAACCTGGTGGTGAACGAGGAGGACGGGTCGGTGCAGGTCCTGCCGCGGACGGGGGATGCGCTGGTGGTGGACGAGCTCGATCAGGTGGTGCGTGTCACGGGCCGAGTGGGGGCGTACCTGGGCACCTGCGGAACGCCGTACCATTGTTACCTGCTGGAGCATGGTCCCCGGAACGCGGAGCGGACGGACATCATCCGGACGAACCGAACGGACGTCGTGTCGGATGTCTGCGTGACGTTCATCGGTCCGCTGAACGTGTTTCCGGGGCCGTACTCGTCTTCGAGTCAGGACCCGCAGGCGCGGGTGGAGGTGCTGGATCACGCGTGGGTGTGGCGGACGAGCCCGGTGGAGTGACGGAGGCGCGTCGAGGGGCGCCTGCTTCGGGGATCCGGCCTGTGGGGTGAGCGGTGCGGGATGGGTGGCAAGGGTCTTGTGTGGTTCGGCACGCTGTGCGATCCTGTGAGCCGGACTGGCTTGCAAGGAGGGGAGCCCGCGTCCTTGTGGCGCGGGTGAAGCCAACGTTTTCGGGCGCATGCGCGTGCGGCGTCCATTCGTGGTCTTCGTGCTGAAGGAGTCTTCCATGGGATCGATGGCGCGGGTGTCTGGTTCGTTCTTTGTGTGCTTCTGTCTGTTTCTTCTGTCCGCGGGTTGTGGGGGCGACGGGTCGTCGGGGGGCGTGGGGGAGAGCAGTGGGGCGGAACCGGATGTGTCTTCCGGCTCGCCGAGCGGGGCGGAGTCGGGGGAGGACGCATCGTCGGTCGGTCCGGGGTCGGAGGATGTGGGGGGCGGGTCGTCCACGTCGGGACTGCCGGATGTGGGGAGCGGTTCGGGTGTGGGTGGAACGACGTCGGGCGGCGGAAGCGATCCGGGGTCGGGTCCGGAGTCGGGTCCGGAGTCGAGTGGGGTGGCGGGGACGGGCACGCTGCTCGCGGACTACATTCCTTGTTCCGAGGATGTGGACTGTCCTGTGGGGTTCGGTAACTGCGTGCGCGAGCTGGTGCTCAACCGTGTGGGGGAGGATGGTGTTCGTGCGGTGGCGGTGCGGGATCTGGCGCCGGAGTGGCCGGAGGAGGGGGTGTGTTCGCTGGTGTGCACGGGGGGGAGTTCGGTGTGCAACGCGCTGTCGTCGGTGGACGGCGAGGGGAATGCCTATCCGTGGTCGTGTCGGCTGGTGGTGTCGGGGGAGGGTTCGTACCGGGGGATCGAGGCGGAGACGGGTGAGGTCACGGATCCGGACGCGATGGCGCTTGGGGTGCCGTTCGCGGCGCTGTGTCGTCCGCCGTTCGAGCGGCATCCGGCGCATGATTCGGCGCATTGTTCGGCGTGTGGGGAGGGGACGGACGGGGACTGTGCGGGGGGGATGTGCTGGGACTTTCTGATGGATGCGGAGGCGGTCGGGGTGCCGGGGACGTGTCTGCGGTCGTGTGACGAGGAGCGTCCGTGCGCGTACGGGGAGGCGTGCGTGGTGTTGGGGGGCGGGGAGGAGCGGTTCTGCCGTCCGCTGGAGGACACGTGCACGTACTGTCGGGATCTGGATGGCGACGGGTTCGGCACGGGGTTGTGCGACGGGGGCGAGGGGCCGACGGCGGAGGATTGCGACGATCGGGACGCCGGGGTGTATTTCGACGCGGACGATCCGCTGCACCCTTTCCCGGCGACGTGCGAGGCGGGCCGGGATCGCAACTGCAGCGGTGTGGAGGATGCGGTGGAGCAGGTGGGGCTGCCCGAGCACTGCGAGGCGTGCGGGGACGACTGCACGGGCGCGGTGCCGCAGGGGGTGCTGGTGTGCGCGCGCGAGGGCGCGACCCCTGGGGTCCCGGGGACGTGCCGGGTGGAGTGCACGGAGGAGGGGTGGGTGAACTGCGACGGGGATCCGCGGACCGGGTGCGAGGCGAACCTCGGCACGGACGGGGGGGTGCTGCGTTGGCCAGACTGTGACGGGGACGGCTTTGGGGACGCCTCGCGGCCGTTTCGGGTATGCGAGGGCACGGACGAGGTGATCGTGGAGGGGCGGGTGTGCCCGCTGGTGGACAACGGGGACGACTGCGATGACGGCGACGACGAGGTGTTTCCCGGCGCGCCGGAGCAGTGCAACGGCGTGGACAACAGCTGCAACGGCCACGTGGACATGGGGGGGCCGGCGGGCTCGCCCACGCCGCTCGTGCGGGAGTGCTACAGTGGCCCTGCCAGCACCCGCGGGGTGGGGATCTGCGAGGACGGCGTGGAGACATGCACGGACGGGAGCTGGGCGGGGGTGTGCGACGGGGAGGTGAGGCCCGTGTCCTCGCCGCGGTGCGACGGGCGCGACGACAACTGCGACGGTACCGTGGACAGCGGGGTGAACCTGGGCGGTTCCTGCGAGGTCAGTGGACAGCAGGGCGCGTGCCGGGTGGGTGAACCGCAGTGCCAGAACGGCCGCGAGCGTTGCACGCAGGTGGTGCAGCCCGCGTCGTTCAGCCATCTGGGGGACGAGGACATCACGTGCGACGGGTTTCGCGGTACGCTGGCGCACACCATCTTCGTCGCCGGCGCTTCGGGCGAAGGCAACGGATCATGGACGAGTCCGTTCTCGAGCCTCGAACGAGCGCTCGAGGCGGCGGAGGCGCGTCGGACGGCGCAGCACGGCGTGCACATCGTGCTGGATGCCACCCACGAGTACGAGATCCCGGAGACCTGGCGTCAGGCGTACACGGGGGGGCGGGGGATCGCGCTGCACGGCGGGTTCGTGTTCGATCCGCAGGCCCCGACGGAGCTGTCTTCGCGGTGGGTACTCGACGAGTCGCAGAAGGCCCGTGTGGTCATTCGGGCCACCGACAACGGAGGGGTGACGCCATACCCCGAGGTCGCCTTCGGGTTCAGGATGACGGGGATTCGCGAGGAGACCCGGTGGACGAACGTGCGAATCGACGTGGAGCTTGCCGAGAGCCGTCACGCGAATCGTCCGGCCGTCCTCGCTGCGGGACACCTGTACAACAGCCGTGGCATGCACTTCGACAACGTGGAGTTCACGGTGGGTGAGGAGACACTCCTTCCGCCGGTGTTCCCGCCTGCGCCGGAGCCTGCGCGGGATGGTGCCAACGGGTCGGACGCGCGCGTCTTTCCCAACAACGCGGCGTCGTTCAACATGGCTCCTGCCCCCCCCCCGGGGTTCGACTTCACGCGGGGGCAGGCAGGGCATGTGGGGTGCTGGTCGTCGTTCGGGGCGCTCCCGAACCGGGGCACTTGCTGGCAGGAGCTCGATAATGCAGGGGACAATCCGCCCCCGATCGAGCCACCGCGGTCCGCGACCGGCACCTGTCCCGGCATCAAGTCGCGCGGGACCATCGTCATGGCCGAGAACAACCAGTGGAGCGGTCTGCCGTCGATGAGCTGTGGAACCACCGCGGGGGGTGGAGAGGGCGGCCAGTCGGTCTGGAACGCGGCCCAGTCCGGGGATCCGGGAGGTGCCGGGTTCTCCGGCATGGGGGGCGGGAGCGGCATCGGCGGGTTCCTGTTCGCTGCGGGTGTTGCCGGAGGACGTGGCCCGGCAGGAGGAAGCGGGGGGAACGGCGGCATTGGGGGGCATGGCGGAGGCGGCGGCGCGCCGGGGATGACGATGGCTGGAATCTTTCTCCGCCGAGCCAATGCCGGTGAGGGGTCAGCCTCCTTCTCGCGTAGTCGACTGACCGTCGCCAGCGGAGTCGACGGGGGACGTGGGGGAGATGGACAGGTTGGCGGACAGGGGGGCGCCGGCGGCGGCCCGGACAACCAGGGAAGTCTGTCGATCGAGCACAGCGCGCTGTGGGGCGGCCCGGGAGCCTCTGGCGCCGGCGGTGGTGGCGGCGGCGGCGGCGGCGGCGGCTGGAGTATCGGTCTTCTGCACGAAGGCGACTACGCGCTTCCGACGTCCGATCAGCTTCAGGTTCGAATCGGCAGTCCGGGGCAGGGCGGGGGCGGCGGAAGCGGCGGCGCCGGCGGAGAAGGGCGCAGTGTCGATCGCGTCCTCAGTGGAGCGAACATTCGCTACTCGACCGCTTCCGGACCGGGTGGGGAGAACGGCGGGACAGGCCAGTCCGGACAGACGCGCCTCATCTGCGTTCTCCCCGCGTGTTAGTGAGCGTGCGGTGATCGCCGACCGTGCCGTATCGTCCGGCGAAGCGTCACCATCCGCGGACTCCCCGACGCCCGCCGCGCCCGCCGGACCGGTGGTTCGCGGACATGGGGCAGGTCACTGCGGCGAGATGCGCCACAGTGCACCATCGCTCGCGTCCGTGAGCACGTAGAGGTGCCCGTCCGGCCCCTCGCGCACGTCCCGAATGCGCCCGATGCGCTGCAGGAGCAGTTCCTCGTCATGGCGCACCTCGTTGTCGATCAGGGTGAGCCGCCGGATCCGTTCGGCGCGCAGCCCGCCCGCCAGGAGGTTGCCCTCCCAGCGCGGGAACCGCTCCGACGTCACGAACGCCAGTCCCGACGGCGCCAGGGTGGGACCGAAGTCATGGGCGTGAGGCGTCACCCCCGCCGCGCTGCGCCCCTCGAACTCGCGGATTTCGCGCTCCGTGCGGTAGTCGAGCCCCTGCGTGACCACCGGCCAGCCGTAGTTGTGCCCGGCCTGCACGCGGTGGAGCAGGTCCCCCCCTCGCGGTCCGTGCTCGGTGGCCCACACGGTGCCGTCGGGTGTGACCACCAGGCCCTGGATGTTTCGGTGTCCGGTGCTGTAGATCGCATCCAGCACATCCTCGTTGCCGACGAAGGGGTTGTCTTCGGGGATGGTTCCATCGTCGTTCAGACGCAGCAGGCTGCCGGCGTGGTCTCGCGTGTCCTGGGCACGCATGGGTTCGCTGCCGCGGTCGCCGATGGAGAGGAGGAGGGTGCCGTCGGGGAGCCATGCGATTCGCGACCCGTAGTGGCGCCCTGGCGACGAGGCCCGGTTCTGGACGAAGATCTCCTCCACATCCTCGAGCCGGTCCTCGACCAGCCGTCCTCGGACCACCGCCAGCACGGTGTCCCTGCGCCCCTCGGCGCGCGAGAACGACAGGTAGACGAGCTGGTTCTCCTCGAACCGCGGGTGCAGCGACACATCGAGCAGGCCGCCCTGGCCGCGGGCGGTGATGTCGGGCAGTCCGCCGATGCGGGTTGCGCTCCCGTCGCGGTCGATGCGCTGGAGTCGTCCCGGACGCTCGGTCACCAGAAAGCGCCCGCGGGGGAGAAAGGCCACCGACCAGGGGTGCTCGAGTCCGGCCGCGAGGCGCTCGACCTGGATGCCGTGGTACTCGGTGCGTTCGGTGAACCGCTGCGGGGGGTCGTCGGCGTGCGCGTCGGGGGAAGCGGCGCAGGCGAGGACGAGCGGAAGGGTCAGGGTGGCTGCGAGCCGTGCAGGGCGCTGCATGGGCCATGGGGGGTGCGGGGAGGGGAGGGACCTCCGGGGTCCATGGCGATGGGTAGGGTGTGGTCGGGCATGCAGCAACGCGCGGGTTCGTTCAGGGGGTCTCCCACGTGCCGCGGAGGGTGGCACGCCATCCGTAGCCGGCTGCGGGCCAGACGGCGCCCTGCAGCAAGGGCTGCACGCAGCGCTCGGCGTCGGCGACGGCGGCGTCGGCAGGGATGCCTGCGGCGGCGGGGATCAGGGACACCTGCACCTGCACGGGGGCGTCGGGCGGCGCGATCACGGTGACGAGGAGGGTAGCGGGATGCGTGTCGAGGTGCGAGCGCACGCACGTTGCGCGTTGCTGGAGCAGTGTGTGGACGACGTCCTCCACTTCGTCGGCGGGCGGGGGGGACGGGCCGGACAGGTCGGTGTGCGCCGAGTCCAGGACGAAGCGCGCCTGGGCCGGGGGTGCGCCGAGGGAGCCACTGCCCGTGTTGCCCGAGGCGCCCTGCTGTCCGCCGGCGCTCAATCCGCTCATGGGCGTCCCGAGGAGGCCGGGGTTCGGGCTGGCCTGCGGTCCCGGGTCCGTCCCCCAGAGGCTCCCGCCGCCCATGCTGTCGTTCGCGCCATCGTTCAGGACGTGCAGCAGGGTATCGCCGCTGCCGGGGTTCTGCCGTCCGAAGCCCGGGGAGCGGGCGTCCGGATCCGGAATGACGGTCTCCAGCGGTGCACCCACGGGTCGGCCCCCGATGAGCACGGGCTGGATACGCCAGGTGCCGTGGACGGTGTCGGGGTCGCTGATGATGACGTGTGTGCTGTGGGGCTGGGCGTCGGCCACCCAGTAGCCGTCCAGGGCGATCGTCAGGCGTTCGAGCCGTTCCGGGTGCGCCGGGGCCGGGAAGGTGATTCGGGCGTCCTCGATGGGACCGTCTCCCCCTTCGCGGGACAGCACCTCGACCACGATCCGGGCATCGGCCTCCCAGAACGCGGGGACGTCTTCGAAGCGGGGGTCGGCGAGTGCGTTGTGGCCGACAGCGAGGAAGGCGATGAGTGCGAGGAGGGCCATGGTGTTGCGGTGCACGGGACGAGCCTTCGAAAGGGGGGGATGGGGGGTCGAGCGCGGGTGCAAATCGCTTGACATGAGCGGTCTGGCCACCCTATACCGCGCGTCCGTTCGACGCACGCACGATCGAACGCATTCGGGAGTAGCTCAGCTGGTTAGAGCGGGTGACTGTTAATCACTAGGTCGGGGGTTCGAGTCCCTCCTCCCGAGCTGAAACAACCCCGGACCCTTCGGTCCGGGGTTTTGTGTTTCAGCTCGGTCGTCGGGCCTCTCCCCCCTCCCGTCGTGATCAACAGTCGTTGTCTTCTCTACCGCGCGCAGGTCGCCTGCCATTCAGGCAGGCGACGCGCTTGCTTAGGTCGGGGGTTCGAGTCCCTCCTCCCGAGCCTCACTGGAAGGCCCTGCTTCGG
>REDH01000043.1 GCA_007693585.1 Deltaproteobacteria bacterium | reverse complement strand
GGCGCCGGAGGCGCCGGCGGCATGAGCGCGTTCGTGCTGCTGATCGACAGCGACAACGCGTCCATCGAACTGGGCGACGACAACCTCGTCGAGGCACGACCCGGGCGCCCCGCGGGCGCTCCGGGAGACGGTGGTCAGGGCGGGGACGGCGCCCCCGACGGCGAGGATGGTCTCGAACGCTCCACGATTTCCATTCCATCCGGGAACTGAGCGCGTCCCCCGGAACCCATCGCGGCCACCAGCCCGCCCGCCGGACACCGGACGAACGCGTCGCCGGGACGAGGGATCGCAGGGACCGGGCGCTCCCATCGGCACGGCACCGTTCCCTGGTCCGCATCAGTCAGGAACAACCCGAGTCCTGGTCGGCCACCAAGACGCGTCGGCCACCGGGAGGGCTTCGGTGGCCACGCTGCGATGGGGCCCTTCGTCGTGCGGAAGCGCGCTCCGGGGACGGCGGGCGGCGTGCAGCGCCACTACATGTTCCGCCGGTACTGCCCGCCGACGTCGAAGAGGGCATGGGAGATCTGACCGAGGGAGCAGCACTTCACGGTCTCCATGAGCTCGGCGAAGACATTGCCCCCGTCGAGCACGGTCCGCTGCAGCCGGCGCAGGGCGATGGGGGCGCGCTCGGCGTTGCGGGCATGGAAGGCCGCGAGTCCGTCGATCTGTTGCTGCTTCTCGTCCTCGGTGGACCGGGCGAGCTCGGTCTCGGGCACGCCCTCCGATGCCTCGGGGTCGAGGAAGGTGTTGACCCCGATGATGGGAAGCTCGCCGCTGTGCTTCAGCGTCTCGTAGTGGAGGCTCTCCTCCTGGATGCGGGAGCGCTGGTACATGAGCTCCATCGCCCCGAGCACCCCGCCGCGGTCGGCCAGGCGCTCGAACTCGTCGAGCACGGCCTCTTCGACCACGTCGGTGAGGTAGTCCACGACCCAGCTCCCCTGCAGGGCGTTCTCGTTGCGCAGCAGCCCGAACTCCCGGTTGAGCACGAGCTGGATGGCGAGGGCGCGGCGCACACTCTCGGCGGTGGGTGTGGTGATGGCCTCGTCGTAGGCGTTGGTGTGGAGGCTGTTGCAGTTGTCGGCGATGGCGTAGAGCGCCTGCAGCGTGGTCCGGATGTCGTTGAAGGCCATCTCCTGGGCGTGCAGGGAGCGGCCGGAGGTCTGGATGTGGTACTTGAGCTGCTGGCTGCGCGGCCCGGCGCCATAGAGATCGCGGAGGGCGACGGCCCAGATGCGCCGCGCGACGCGGCCGATGACGGCGTACTCGGCGTCCATGCCGTTCGAGAAGAAGAACGACAGGTTGCGGGCGAAGGCATCCACATCCATCCCGCGCGAGCGGTAGTACTCCACGTAGGTGAAGCCGTTGGCGAGGGTGAAGGCGAGCTGGCTGATGGGGTTCGCGCCGGCCTCGGCGATGTGGTAGCCGCTGATGGACACGGAGTAGAAGTTCCGGACCTGGTGCTCGACGAAGTACTCCTGGATGTCGCCCATCATCTTGAGGGCGAACTCCGTGCTGAAGATGCAGGTGTTCTGGGCCTGATCCTCCTTGAGGATGTCGGCCTGCACGGTGCCGCGCACGACGCGGAGGACCTCGGCGCGGATGGTGTCGTACTCGTCGCGATCGAGCAGCTGGTCGCCGCTGACGCCGAGGGTGCCGAGCCCGAGGCGGTCGTGGCCCTCGGGGAGGTCGGCCCGGTAGCCGGGCGCATCGGGGGCGAGGGAGCGCATGGTCTCCTGCGCGCGCTCCCAGCGTCCGGTCTCGCGCAGGCGCTTCTCGACGGCCTGGTCGACGGCGGCGTTGAGGAACATGGCGAGGATGATCGGCGCCGGCCCGTTGATGGTCATGCTGACCGAGGTGGTCGGGGCGCACAGGTCGAAGCCGGAGTAGAGGCGCTTGGCGTCGTCGAGGGTGCCGACGCTGACGCCGCTGTTGCCGACCTTGCCCCAGATGTCGGGGCGGCGGTCCGGGTCGCGGCCGTAGAGGGTGACGGAGTCGAAGGCGGTGGACAGGCGGGCGGCGGGCTGACCGGAGGAGAGGAAGTGGAAGCGCCGGTTGGTGCGCTCGGGGGTCCCCTCGCCGGCGAACATCCGGGTGGGGTCCTCGCCGCTGCGCTTGTAGGGGAAGACTCCTGCGGTGTACGGGAACTGTCCCGGCACGTTCTCGAACCAGCGCCAGCGCAGGAGGTCCCTCCAGCTCGTGGTGTCGGGCAGGGCGACCTTCGGCACGCGGTTTCCGGACAGGGTGAGGTGGTGGTTCGTCACCCGGATCTCGCGGTCGCGCACCTGGTAGACGTTCTCGTCGCCGGTGTATCGTTCGCGCAGGTCGGGCACCTCGGCGACGAGTGCGCGGCCTTCGGCCAGCACGGTCAGTGCCTCGTCGTAGTGGCGGCGCAGAGCGGCCCGCGCGAGGTCGTCGGCGGAGTCGCCGGCCGGGCGGTGGGCGTCCTCCCCGTACGGTTCGAGGCCATCGGGCGGGGTGTCACCGAGGGCCTGGAGGGCCTCGCGCAGGCCGTCGGCGCGGGCAGCGGCGTCGGCGAGGGTGCGCCCGCGCGCCTTCCAGCGGCGGACGGTGTCGCTGATCTCGGCGAGGTATCGGGTGCGGCGCGGCGGGATGACCACGGGCAGGTCCGGAGCGGTCTCGGGGAGGTCTCCCGGCATCCAGCCGGGATCACCGACTCGGTCGGCGAGGCCGCGCATGAGGGCGTCGAACAGGCGGTCCGTCCCGGCGTCCCCGAAGCGGCTGGCCATGCACGCGAACGCGGGCATCGCGTCGGGCGGCCCGTCGAACGCGGCGCGATTGCGCTGCATCTGCTTTCGCACGTGGCGCAGGGCGTCCTCGGCCCCTGGCTTGTCGGCCTTGTTGATGGCCACGACGTCGGCGAAGTCGAGCATGTCGATCTTCTCGAGCTGCGACGGGGCGCCATACTCGGGGGTCATGACGTAGAGCGCGAGGTCGCACAGGTCGACGACCTCCGAGCCGGACTGCCCGATGCCCGCGGTCTCGAGGATCACGAGGTCGTGCCCGCTGGCGCGCAGCACGAGGAGGGCGTCGCGGACCGCCCCGGAGACCGAGGCGTGGGCCTGCCGGGTGGCCATGGAGCGCATGAACGCCCGGTCCTGGAACACGGCGTTCATGCGGATGCGGTCGCCCAGGAGCGCCCCGCCGGTGCGCCGCCGGGTGGGGTCCACGGAGAGCACGGCCACCCGCCGGCCGGGGAAGCGCTGCAGAACCCGCCGCACAAGCTCGTCGGTGAGCGAGCTCTTCCCCGCCCCGCCGGTCCCGGTGATGCCGAGGACGGGCACGCCCGCTGCCCCCGCCTCCAGCCTCTCCCGCAGGCCCTCGAGCGCGTCGCTCGCTCCGGCGTCTCCGGACCCGGCGCGCGCATGCAGCGCCTCGACGAGGGTCACCGCCCGCGCCACACCGGCGCTCTCCTCCGCCACCGGTACCGCGTCCAGCCCGACCAGCCCGTCGCAGATGTCCCGGTCGGCCCGCTGGATCATGTCCCGGATCATCCCCTGGAGGCCGAGCCGGCGGCCGTCCTCGACGGAGTAGATTCGCGCCACGCCCCGCTCATGCAGCAGCGCGATCTCCGCGTCGGTGATCGTCCCGCCCCCTCCCCCGAAAACGCGGATGTCGGCGCGCCCGCGCACGCGGAGCTGCTCCACCAGATAGGAGAAGTACTCGACGTGACCGCCCTGGTAGGACGAGATCGCGATCGCGTGCGCGTCCTCCTCGATCGCCGCCTCCAGCACCTCGGCGACGGAGCGGTCGTGGCCCAGGTGGATCACCTCCACCCCTTCGGCCTGCAGGATCCGTCGCATGATGTTGATCGAGGCGTCGTGGCCGTCGAAGAGGCTCGCTGCGGTGACGAACCGCAGCGGCATGCTGTGGAGACGGGGCGCGGCGGCCGGGTGGACGGAGGAAGCTGCGGTCATGGCGGCTGCGGGGTGAGGGACTCGGTCGTCGGGACGGCGCGCAGGACGCGACCATCGGTGGCGTGGCCGGACTAGTGCACGGCGCGACGAGCCACAAGCAGCCCGCACGCCGCACCACGGCCCTGGGCCCCGACCGGAGCTTCTTGCGGTTTTTCGGACGAGGCTTCACCCTTCCCGGGAAATGGGCGAACCCCCTGCCCTCCCCGCGTCCCCCACCCCGGCCAGCCGATGCGCATCGCCATCTTCAGCGACATCCACAGCAACGTCGACGCGCTTCGCGAGGCCATCACGCTCATGAAGGCCCAGAACCCCGACCGCTTCGTCTGCCTCGGCGACGTCGTGGGCTACGGCGCCGACCCCAACGGCTGTTGCGAGCTCGTGCGCCCCCTCGTCGAGATCTGCATCATGGGCAACCATGACGCCGCCGTCTCCGGACGCATGAACTACGACTACTACTACGACGCCGCCCGCAACGCCCTCCGGCACCACAGCGAGCTCGTCAGCGAGACCCACCGCAAGTGGCTCGCCAACCTCCCCTACGTCGCCGACGACCCCGACGACGAGCGCATCTGCTACAGCCACGGCTCCCCGATCAACCCCCAGGACTTCGACTACATCCTCAGCACCACCCACGCCGATCAGCTCCGCACCCACTGGGACAGCCTCCGCCCCGTCACGTTCATCGGGCACAGCCACCTCACCGTGGCCTACGAGATGCCCCCGCCCGACGCCCCGGAGTCCTCGCGCGAGCTGCGCTGCGACACCCTTCAACTCCGCGACGACCGCAAGTACATCATCACCGTCGGCTCCGTCGGCCAACCCCGCGACAACGACGCACGAGGCTGCTTCGTCCTCCTGGACACCGACACCCTCACCGTCAGCTACCACCGCGTCGAATACGACATCGTCTCCGCCGCGGAACGCATCTTCGCCGACACCGAGCTCGCCGCCGACTTCGGCAAGCGCCTCTTCCTCGGCATCTAGTCCTCCGCGGCCTCACCCGAGACTCCCGAAACATGCTCCCACGACTCGTCCGCCGTCCGCTCGCCCCGATCGCCCTCTTCAGCCTCCTCCTCGCCGCGTGCGGCGGGGACGGCACGCCCGACACGCCGACCTCCTCCGCCACGGACTCGGGCAGCGAGGCGGACGCCACGCCCTCGCCGGGCAGCGGCCCCGACGCCACCTCCGGCGCGGGGGGCACGAGCGGCGACGCCTCGGATGCGCGCCCCACCGACCCGTCCGGCGTCCAGCCCACCGACCCGTCCGGCGTCCAGCCCACCGACCCGTCCGGTGTCCAGCCCACCGACCCGTCCGGAGGCGGGAGCTCCCTGCCGCTGCCCACCGATCTGCCGCCGGCCGGGGTGACCCTCGACGACACCCTGCCCTGCGAGTCGGACATCGACTGCCCGGTGGGCTTCGGCAACTGCGTGCGGACGCTGACGTTCAACCGCGTGGACCGGGAGGGCGTGTCGAGCGTACCGCTCTCGGACCTCACGGGGCCCGACGGACCATCGGGCGTGTGCACGCTGCCGTGCACGGCGGACCCGGCGGTGTGCAACGGCCTCGCGCTGGTCGATGGCACCGGGGCCGCCGTCCGCTGGCGGTGCCAGGTCGTCGTCACCGGAGCGGACCCCTACGGCCAGGACCCGCTGGACCCGACCGGGCCCGTCGAGATCACCGAGATGGAGGCCGGCATGCCCTTCGCGGCCATCTGCCGCCCGCCCTTCGGGCTCGACCCCGCCCTGCCCGATGACTTCTGTGGAGCGTGCGACGCCGAGGAGCCGTGTGGAGACGACAGCACCTGCTACGACCCGCTCGCCGAGCGCGTGCTCGACGGCGAAGGGACGGGCCTGTGCGCCAGCGCGTGCGACGGCGACACCCCCTGCCCCGTCGGCTTCCGCTGCACGGCGGTCGAGGGTGCGGGGGAGCTCTGCGTCCCCGTGCTCGACACGTGCACGAGCTGCCGCGACCTGGACGGGGACGGCTACGGCACCGGCCACTGCGGCCCGGCCAACGCCGTCACCCCCCACGACTGCGACGACCGGCGCGCCGACATTCATTACAGCATCGACGACCCGCTTCACCCCTTCCCCGAGACGTGCGGACCCGTCGACTACAACTGCAACGGCGTCCCCGACGACATCGAGCAGATCGGCAACCCCGCGGTGACCACGGTCGTGGACGTGGACGGCGAGGAGGTGGAAGTCCTCGCCCACTGCTCGGCGTGCGGGGACGCCTGCGGACGTCCCGTCCCCAACGGGCGCGAGGTGTGCGTCGCCGACGAGAACGGCGACGGCGGGTTTGCGTGCGTGATCGCGTGCGACACGGTCGAGGACCCGGAGTTCGGAACGGTGCCGGCGTTCGCCAACTGCGACGGCGACCCCCTCACCGGGTGCGAGGCGGCGATCGACGACCCGGCCTTCCTGTGGTGGCCGGACGCGGACGGCGACGGGTTCGGCGACCGGGACGCGGCGCCGGTGTTCGCGTGCGCCCCGGACGAGGTGCCGGAGAACCACGTGAACAACAACCTGGACTGCGACGACGCGGACGCAGCGGCGAACCCCGACGCGGAAGAGGTGTGCAACGGCCGGGACATGAACTGCGACGGTGTGGTGGACACCCCGGAGCTGATCGCGGGGCTCGGGGAGGCCTGCGACACCGGCGCGCCGCTGGCGTGCGGCGCGGGCGTCCGCGTCTGCGATGGCGACGCGGGGCTGACGTGTGCGCCATTGCCGGAGACGCCGGAGCCGTCGGGGGACCCGGTGTGTCCGGGCTACTGGCCCGAGTGTGACCCCGAGGAGTCGCGCAGCGCGGCGCAACTCCGGGCCCTGCTCGGCACACCGTGCGAGGTGGAGGGCCAGGTGGGGGCGTGCAGCGTGGGCGAGTGGCAGTGCGATGGTGCCGGGCCCCCGGCGTGCGTGCAGACCGTGCAGCCGGGGCCGGACCGCCCCACCCCGCCGGACACGGACATCGCGGATCCGCGGCTTCGGGACACGAGCTGCGACGGGATCGACGGCGACCTCGCCGGGGCGATCTTCGTGACCGTGGGCGGGCTGCCCGACGCCCCCGGAACGCCGGACCGTCCCACCAACGACCTGCTGCGTGCCGTCGACCTGGCCAACAGCCGGGGCCTCGACGTGTACATCGGCCGTGGGACCTACCCGATCGGCGAACCGCTCGTGCTGGAGAACGGCACGAGCCTGTACGGGGGGTTCACGGACCTCACGTGGAGCACCCGCGAGACCTCCCCAACGGCGACCACCATCCGCCACGACGGCACGACGGTGAGCCGGTCGGCGGTGGGGGTTCGCATGGCGAACATCACGGAGCGCACGGAGCTGCAGCGCGTGGAGATCGAGGTGCGCGAGCCGGACGCGCCGGGCTCCACCGCCGTCGGCCTGCGCTGCAGCCGGTGTCCCGGGCTGGTGCTCGACCACGTGACGCTGACCGTGGCCGGCGGCACGGCGGGCACGGGCTTCATGCCCTCGACGGAGGCTGCGGCGAGCGGGGCCGACGGGGTGAGCAGCGCCGTGCCACCGTGCTTCATTGTGGGTGCGGACAGCGGTGCCAATCCGCTCGACGCGCCGGTCGCGCCATCCTGTCCCGGCTCTCCGGTGGCGGGGGGTGGCGGACGCGGAGGAGATCGTGCATCGATGTCGACGAGCGCGCGCGCCGGACAGCGAGGCGGGCCGGGGTCACCGGGATCGCTGGCCGGCGGAAGCGGGGGAAGTGCCGGGGGCGGCAATGGCAGCTCCGGCCTGGGCGGCCAGTCCGGCCAGGCGGGCGAGGCGCCCGGTGGGCTCGCGATGAACGGCGGCATTCCCATGAGCCGCTCGGGCACGGCGGGCACCCGAGGCGGGGGCGGCAGCGGAGGGGGAGGCGGCGGAGGAGGCAACAGGCTGCGGTGGTTTTCCGGGCAGAACATCTTCTACTCCGTCGCCGGAACACACGGCAGTGCGGGAGCTTGTGGGGGCCGTGAGGGGAGCGGGGGACAGAGTGGGGGGTCGTCGTACGGGATCGTCATCGACCGCAGCGACGGGTTCGTCGCCAATCGGGTCACGATCACCGTCGGGGCGGGCGGCATGGGCGGCCGCGGGCAGGATGGGGGTGAGGGCGGGGTCGGTGGAGCCCGGGTCGACGGCGGCGACTGCACGTCACCGTTCGGCACGGGCACACAGCGATCCGGGGCGGGTGGAGCCGGAGGCAGCGGCGGTGGAGGCGGAGGCGGAGCCGGGGGTGGCGGCGGCAACAGCATCGGCATCCTCCGCGATGGCACGACCGCGTTCGACGTCTCCGACTTCACCATCCAGTTCAGCGCTACCGAAGCCTCTGGTGGCGAGGGTGGAGCGGGCGGAGCCGGGGGTGAGCGCGCATCGGGGGCGTCGAACAGCGCCGCCGGCAACGACGGTGCGGATGGAGAGAACGGGCCCGCCGGCGTCAGCCGGGAGGACCTCGTGACGGACCTGCTGTAGGGCCGGCTCGGCGTCGGACGGCTCGGTCACTCGTCCTCGCCGTGGTCCGCGGGCTGTGGGGGCGCCGGGGTCGCCCCCACACCCGCGAGAGCGGCGCCGGGAGCGTGGGACACTCCGTCACGCGGCGGTCGGGTGACCGTGCGGAACGGGTGTCGCGTGATGCAAAGGCCGTGTCACCCCAGCGGGGCGAGGAGTCCCGAGGTGCGCCAGCGCGTGAGGATGCGGTCACCGGACGGGCCTTCCTCGAGGAGGGTCACGGCGGCCCGCGGGCCGAGGTGAAGGTCGATCACGGAATCGAGGGGGTGGGCGAGTCGCTGGACCACCCGGCCGGTGGTCGCGGACACGAGGCTCAGCTCGCGGCCGGCGACGGCGAGCACATCCCCGTGAATGGCGAGGGCCGGCTCGGGGGCCTGCAGAGACGGCTTCCGGGCATCGGGAAGCGGCAGTGCCCACTGCTCGCCGCCCATCGGCCCCAGTGCCCAGGCGCGCACGACGCCGTCCGCGAGGATCCAGGCGGTCCGATCGTGGACGCGGCACGCGACGGGTCCGGGCTGAAAGGCGAGGGGCAGCTCGGCTCGCGTGACGACGGGCGAGGCCTCGGGCCCGAGCGCGTGCAGCGTGCGAGCGTCGGCGGTCTCGATGATGGCGGCGAGGGAGCCGCGTGCGTCGAACGTCATGTGCTCGGCGTGTTCGCGCACCCGGGAGAGGAGCCTTCCGGAGGTCAGGTCGAAGGCGTCGAGTCCTCCACGCTCCTGCCGGCCGTGCCAGAGCCCGAGGCAGAGGGCGCCGGGGGTCACGGACCAGACCCGCAGGGGGAGGCCGGCGTCGACCGTCCAGCGGGTGTCCCCGGACCTGCGGTCCACGGCGCGCACGCGCCCGTCTCGGCTGCCGAGAAGGACGAGGCCGGGTGCGGTCGCGAGGAGCGGGGCGACCCCGACGTCGACGCGGGACTGCCAGCGCAGCGCACCGTCCCGGAACCGCCGGGCCTCGACCCGTCCGGATCGGTAGGCGAGCAGGACAATGGACTCGGAGACACGGAGCGACTGGACGCCCTCGTCATCCGGTGTGGGGACGGCCCAGAGCGGGCCTCGGGCGAGGTGGTGAAAGGCGACGCTGTACTCGCCGGTGGTGGCCGCATGGAGCCCATGGACGGCTGCGTTGCCGCCGGGAGGGATGGGAAGGTGGGCGATGTCCTCGCCGTCGCGTCCATCGATCAGGCGTAGCTCGCGTGCGCACCGGACGGTCACAAGTTGGTCTTCGAGCGCCCGCGTGCTGCACGTTCCGTCGGCCGGGAGGGAGCGGCTCCATGCGCGTTCGAGTCGCAGGAGTCGGACGTCCTCGAAGGCGAAGGGGAAGGCAGCGGTTCGCGCGGACTGCTGCGCCTCGCTCAGGGCGGCCTCCCGGCGAAGGCGAAGGGCATGAAGGCGATGCGTGGAGGCGGTCTGTTCGAGGATTCGGCGCCGCAGGCCACGCGCCTCCTGGAGCAGGTCGCGGAGGTGTCCGTTGACGTCGAGGAGGGGATTGAGGGTGAGGCAGGCGGCGTGCACGTCCTCGATGTGCTGCGCGAGCGCGAGCAGGAGTTCGATCCGCGGCATCCGGATGGTGTGGCCGTCCTGCGACGCGGTTCCGTCCGGTACGAGGACGAGGTCGGTGGCGTCCACACGCAGGCTGCACCAGCGACCCGCGACGGGCTGGACGTCGGTGCTGCCCGGCTTCGGGGGTTCCTGGGCGAGGGGCAGGAGCGCGTCCAGGAGGGCCTCGAGGGCGAAGAGGGGCCGCCCCTCGACGCGCCAGCCGCGCTGGTCGTCCGGCACGATGGCGAAGGTGCCCGGGACGAGGAGTGCGTGCCGGTCCAGGGGCAGTTCGCCGTCGTAGTCGAGGAGGCTCTGCTGCGGAGCGCGGAGCTCGGTCACGAGCAGGAGGCCGGCGCTGTTGCGGGTCTCGACCGGGAGGCGCGCCGGGGACGCTCCGCGGGGATGCACGGGTGCGAGGGGCCTGAGGTCCACGGCGCGGACGCGCCGCTCGCAGTCACGGAGGCGCCGGATCCACCGGTCGATGGTGAGATGATGCGGCAGCCGCGCGGACTCGGCGAGGAGGTGTTCGAGTGCGTGAAGGCAGGCGCGCTGCAGTGAGGTGAGCCGAACCTCGACCGCTTCGGCGAGGACGCGCGCGGGGGCGACCACCTCGTACAGCGAGAGGGCGATGGTATCGCCCGGATGGCGCACGAGCGCCATTTCCCAGGGGCTCTCCGCAAACTGGACGATGGCCTTGCGGGCCGACCCCTCGGCGAGATCGGCGATGGCCCCGACGAGGCCCTGGAAGAAGGGGAGGAGTTTCTCGGGCGGGAAGGCCGCGGTCAGGTTCCGGCCCCCCAGGACGAAGTCGATGTCCGCGCGAATGGCCTCGGACAGGTGCAGCGCGGCCGGGTCGAGGGCATCGGGCACGCGGAGCACCCCGCGAAGGGCACCTCGCCATGCGGGGTCAACGTGAATGATCGGCTCGGGCCACATGCTACTCGAACGGCAAGGTGCGACGGAACATCGTCAGGGACGGGCGGGAATCCGGGCGGAGCCCCGGCTTCAGTGTGCCCGGGGAGCGGATTCGACGCAACGGGGGATCCTTCGAACGGCGAAGTTGTCCCGAAAGCGCGCTCGGCAACTTGCCGACCGGGTCGACGGGTGCTAGCAGGCACTGCCAGGAGCGATGCTCCGCCCGTTTTCTCAGCCACGTCTCCGCATAGGGTCCGTCGCAGCGCCTCTCGAGGCCGCTCCGGATGGTCGCGCGGAGCTTCACCACATGGAGTTCAACCATGACGTTCTACGAAGCCGCCGTCGCGGTCCTTCGTGAGGCGGGTCGTCCGCTTCACTACAAGAAGATCGCCGAGATCGCCGTCCGCGAGGGCCTCCTGAGCCACGTGGGCAAGACCCCGGAGATCACGATGGGGGCCCGCCTCGCCCAGGAGCTCAGGAAGCCCGCCGACGAGACGGTGCTCGTGAGCGAGCGCCCCGGGATCTTCTCCCTCCGGGAGAACGTCGATCCCGATGAGGCCCGCGAGACCATCCGACTGCATGAAGCATCCGGGAGCGCGGACGACGACGAGGATGACGCGGACGACGACGATGACGACGAGGCTACGACCAGCGGCGATGACTCCTCGATCGACGTCGACGAGGATGACGAGGACGACGAGGACGACGACGAGGATGACGCGGACGACGATGACGACGACGAGGGGAGCTCGGACGACGACTCGAACGGGGACGAGCAGGGCGGGCGGCGACGGAGGAGACGCCGTCGGGGACGCCGGGGCGGGCGCGGTCGTCGGGAAGACGAAACCGCCGGCGACAACGACAGCTCCGGCAGGGATGCCACTCCTCCCGGGCGCCCGGCCGAGCCTGAGGGTCCGGCGCAGCGACGCCGAGCGGAGACTCCCCCGCGGCGCGGGAGTGGCCCGGCCCCATCTCCCCGCGAAGACGGGCTGCGCGCAGCCGGCGATTTCGCCCGGGCGGTGGTGACCATCCTGCGCGAGGAGAAGCGGGACGTTCTCAGTCTGCGTCAGCTCTCCGGCGCCCTGAACCGACGCGGCTTCGGAGCCGCCGGAAAGCTCTCCCCGGCCATCGTGCGCCGCTCGCTCGAGGATGCGAACCAGCGCCGCTCTCGGCACGGATGGCCACCGCTGTTCGTCGAGACGCGCCCCGACCACTGGGCCATCGCAGCAGCCTCGGGCGAGGCCCTGGCCGACTCCTACGCCGCGCTCGAGCGCTGGCAGGAGAGCCACCGCGCCGTGTTGCGCGACGCCCTCTGCCAACGCCTGCAGGCGCTCGACGGCGCCGGACTGGCAGCCGTCGTCACCCTGGTGCTCGAGCGCCTCGGCCACGAGGACATCCTGCAGCACGAGCGTGTGGGCCGCGAGCACACGACCGTGAGCGCGACCCTGAGACACGGACTGACCCTGAGCCGAATCGCCGTGCGCCTCGCCATCCCGAATGCTGCGGTGAGCCGCGAGGACGTCATGGCCTTCCGGGGCAGCCTCCATGTCTACGGCGCGGACGACGGAGCCATCATCTCCCTCGCCGGCTTCGAGGACGACGCGCGATCCGAAGCGGTCGTGCCGAACCTCGCCAGCATCTCGCTCCTCGATGTCCGGGATCTCGCCGAGCAGCTCGTCGACTGCGGTGTGGGCGTCAGCGCCTTCCGCGTGGACGTGAGCTGCGTCGATGACGCCTTCTTCCGCGACTTCGAGAGCAACGGCCGCTGAACGCCCGCCATGGCCGCCGCCCCGCAACTCCCCCTCGACCGCCTCCTCGATGTGGTGGAGTGGGGGCGTATCCCGTACCGCGAAGCGATGCGACGCCAGCGTGAGCGCTGGGAGGCCGTCCGCACGGAACGCGCCGCGCCGGCGCTCTTCCTCCTCGAACACGACCCCGTCATCACCCTCGGACGTCGCGCCAGCGAGGATCACCTGCGCCTCGGCCGGACGCAGCTCGCCGCGCAGGGAATCGAGGTCATCGAGACAGACCGCGGTGGCGAGGCGACCTACCACGGCCCGGGACAGCTCACGCTCTACGCCGTGCTCCCCGTGCAGCGCATGAAGCTTGGCGCAGCCGACCTGGTGCGGCTCCTCGCAGCGGCCATCCGCTCCACGCTGGAGGACCTCGACATTCACGCGCCCTACGACCCCGAGCGTCCCGGTCTCTGGGTGGGTGACGGTGAAGGGCGCAAGATTTGCGCGGTCGGCATGCGCATCCAGCGCGGCGTCTCGCTTCATGGGGCTGCCGTGAACGTGAGCACCCGTCTGGAGGCGTTCTCGCTGTTCGTCCCCTGCGGCATGCCCGAGGCCACGGCCACGAGCATCCTCGCCGAGACCGGCTCGGCTCCCGAGCCGGCAGCGCTCGGGCGATCCATCGCGGGGCGGCTCGCCGCCTCAGTGGGGCTCACCGTCCGCGCCGCGATGGGTTCGGACACCCCGGCGCGCTGAAGGGGCCGATCGGGAGGACCACGGAGTCACGCGGACTCAGGACAGGTGCTGGCGCACCACGTCCAGCACCCGAGCCTGCACCTCGTTCGGGGAACCGCTGCCGTCCACGCGGACGACATTGCATGGCCTCGCGCGGAACGCCTGTTCGTAGCCGTCCCGAACGGCCTCGAGCATCTCTTCCTGCTCGAAGCGCTCCAGCGCGTCCCCCCTCCCGAAGATCCGACCCAGGCTCGTCTCCACATCGACCTCGACGTAGATCACCAGGTCGGGATCCCTAGCCCTCGAGTTGATGTCCACGACCCAGTCGGGATCGCACTCGACGCCCTGGTAGGCAAGCGACGAGTGGACATATCGGTCCGAGAGGACGATGCGGCCGGCGGCGAGGTCGGGCTCCACGACGTCACGCAGGTGATCGAGCCGGTCGGCGGCGAAGAGGAGGGCCAGGGCCTCCGGACCGATCGGCGCCCCTGCAGTCTGTCGCAACCGACCTCGGAGCGCCTGCCGAATCATGACCCCCACGGGCCCGTCGCTGGGCTCGCGGGTGGCGCGGACCTGCCGCCCCTCGGCACGGAGCACGGCTTCCAGACGCTTCAACTGCGTGGATGTACCGGCCCCGTCGAGGCCTTCCAGAACGATGAACATGCGCGGCTCCCTGAGTCGGTTGGGCCTTCCGGCCCATGGTCATAGCACGGGTCCCCCGCCTCGTGCACCGACTTCGTGACCGGCGGACGGGGCGCTGTCTCACCGCATGTCGGACAGTCGCGTGCGGGCGAGCTCGCGGACGAGGGCGCTGTCGTGCCCGGTGGCCAGCACCTGAAGAAAGGCGCCGACCTCCGGCCCTCCGAGCCGGGCGAGCCCGGGAATGGCGGATTGCAACAACGCAGGGTCGGACACGGGAAGCACGGCGATGACGTCCGCGGCGACGTCGGTCGCGCCGAGGCTGACCAGCGCGCCGAGGATCGCCAGAAGCTCGGCCGCGTCCCCTGGCTCCGCCTCCACATCCAGCGCGCGAAGACGGTCCGCCAGCGAGGGGATGGCGTCGCGCAGCCGGCGTTCCCGGACCTCGTCCACAGCCACGCCGCGGAGCACCCTGTCGGACGATCCGACGGCGTCGAGGACGGTGGCATCGTCCCCCAGTCGAATCCTCGCCTGCCCGTCGAGACGGTGGACCACGGCGCGTGCCTGCTCCCGGATGCGCTCGCGGCGCACCTCGTCCTCCCGGTCCTCGAGCAGGAACGTCACCACCGCGGTGGGCGGCGCAGGGAGCGCGCCGCGCCGTCGCGCCTGCAACTCGGCAGACAGTGCGACCCCGGTGCGACCACCGGCATGGGGGACCAACTCGACGTGCCACGCCACCCGCACCGCCATCGCATCGGCGGCCTCGGTCGTCCAGAGGTCGTCGGTGCGCCGCAGCGTGCGCGACTCCTCGATGACGACGTCCTCGACCATGGCGTGCATGACCGTTCCCGACGCTGGGCCCTGCACCACCGTCGCCTCGTGGTACAGGCGCTGGGCCGGCGGCCGCGGTTCGACCGTTCCCTCGCCGCCCGGTCGGTCACAGGCCATGCCCGGTGCGATGCACAGGAGGAGGAGCGGCAGGAACAAGCGCTTGACCCTGCCCACCCGCTCTGGTAGCAGCCGCGCCCCACCGGGTGTCGGCACCCGCAGTGGCCACGCGGGGCGAGCGGCCTCTCGTGCAGCGGCTCCGGTGTCCTTCACGTTACCCATCCGAATCGGGGAGAGCATGGCGGTCAATCAGCGCACCGAGAATGAACTGGGACCTCTCGAGGTTCGTGTCGAGGGGAGTGTCGACCGGGCGATCGGGCGGCTCAAGCGAGCGATGGCCCGCGAGGGTGTGCTCAAGGAGATCAAGGTCCGGCGCTTCTACGAGAAGCCCAGCATCAAGGTGAAGCGCAAGCGGCGTGAAGCGGAGCGCCGGCGCCGACGCGCCCTCCGCGTACGCACCTTCTGATCGTCCGGGCCCTCGCCCGGACACCGCCTTCCGCGTCCCCTGACCGCCATCCCCCGGATGGCGGTTTTCGTCTTGGTTCAAGGTACGTTCCTGTTGACCACCGGAGTGCGAGGGGCTTCAATCGAGGCGGTCCGCACCGCCTCCATCGGCCACAACCCTGCAGTCGCCCCCTGTACCGCAGGCACTCCCCCTTGCCCGAAGCCGACATGCCCCCCTCGCCTCGCAACACCTTCCGGGGACTGCCCGGGCGAAACGTCCACGAGTCACACCACGGCCACGCCGCACCTCGCGACTCCCGTGTCATCCCCCGACTCCATGGGCCTCGGCAGCTCCTGGCGGCCGTTCTGTGGATCACCCTGGCCTCGTCGAGCTGCGGCCAGGACGCGACCATCGATGGACCCGACGCCGCGGCGGAGCTCTCGGCCGACGCTTCCGGAGTGGTGTGCCTGGTCAACGCGGACTGCGCGGGAGGCGAGACCTGCCTGGACGAGCGCTGCCGGACCCTGTGCCGCACCGACGACGACTGCGACCCTGCCGAGCCACGATGCGACGGGGAGCAGCGCGTCTGCACCGAGTGCCTTGGAGACGCGGACTGCGATGGCACAGCGATGTGCGAAGCCGGCCGCTGCCGCTCGCCAGTCGAGTCGACCGGGGCCTCCACGACCCCCTTCTGCAGCCCCGGTGCGCGCCGGTGCGACGGAGCCACCACCCTGCTCGTCTGTCTCCCGGATGGAGCTCGCGAGCTGGCCGTCCGCTGCGAGGAAGGCAAGGCGTGCGCGGGAACGGAAGACCCCGACTGTCGGGAGATCCTGTGCGAGCCCGACGACCGTGGTTGCCACTCGCCCGAGCTCGCATGGCAGTGCACCGAACGGGGGACCGCGCTCGCGGAGGTGGCGTGCGGGGCGGACACGCGCTGCAGCAGCGGGGAGTGCCTCCCCGTGGCCTGCCGGGACGGCGAGGGGATGTGTGCGGAAGGGATCCACTCGGTGTGCGCGGAGGACGGCCAGTGGATCCCGGAGAACGACTGCGACACCACCGCAGACTGCGTCGAGCATGCTGTCGGCTGCGCCTGCGATGACTCACTCGGCTGCATTCCACGCACCTGTCTCCCGGACACGAGCCGCTGCGACGGCGACAGCGTCGAGGTCTGCGACGCAGAGGGCCTGTCGTGGCTCGATCCAGCCCCCTGCCCGGCCGAGGAGACCTGTCGCGCCGGAGACTGTGTGCCGCTGACCTGCGCCACGGGGGAACAACGGTGCGCGGGCGACGTGCTCCTCACCTGCACGGCGGACGAGACCGGCTGGGACGAGGCGGACTGCACGACCGCCGGCCGACTCTGCCGCAACGAGACGTGCGTGGACCGCACCTGCGATCCGGGCGAGCGCCGGTGCCAGGGTGAAGGCGTCCAACGGTGCAGCCCCAGCGGCGATGGCTGGGATGCACCCGAAGCCTGCCCCGGGGCGGGAACCTGTCGAGACGGTGGATGCGTCACGCTCGTGTGCCGCGACGGCGAAACCCGATGCGATGGGCAGGTGCTGGAACGGTGCAGCGACGACAACACCGCGTGGACCCGTCAGGACTGCAGCGCGGCGGGTCAGGTCTGCAGAAGCGGGAGCTGCGTGGACCCGGCATGCGCTCCGGGAGCCACCCGATGCGATGGCAGCACGCTGCTGACCTGCACCGCAGCCGGGGATGACGAGACGGAGCGCGACTGCAGCGCGGAGCACCGAATCTGCGCCGAACCAACGGACGGACAGACGGCCCGTTGCGGCACCTGTCTCCCCGGGTGGCGCGAGGAAGGGGGCCAGTGTGCACCGGTCCTCGCCGCACCGGAAGGACTGACAGCCACCACGGACGTCAGCGAGCATGTCCGGCTGGAGTGGAGCGCCGTCGAGGGCGCGAGCAGCTACCACGTCTACCGGGACGAGGTCCGACTCACCCAGTTCGCGGCGACCGACACGAACCACCTGGACAGACTGCCTCCTGCACCACCGGCTCCGAACGCCCCCGGCTCGCCCATGGCCAGCACCAACCGGCCCGACGGCGTGCTGGTGCAGTGGACCAGCGTGGCTCCCCAGCCCGGGCCCCTTCACACCTACCGCGTGCGTGCGATGAACGCGGACCTCGTCCAGGGCATCCCGTCCGACCCCGCCACCGGGCGACGCGCCGCAGCCCCGATCGATCGCTACGAGGTGGAGATCGGCGGAGCGTGGACCAGCGCCGGGAGCGCGACCGAGCTCCTGGACACCCAGGCCCCCCTGGCCTCCCTCTCCGTCGAAACACCGACGGCCCAGGCCGGCCCGGACCGGATCGAACTCTCGGTGGCGCCCGCCATGCTCACGGCGGCCGATTCCCGGAGCTATCGCGTTCGCGCCATCAGTTCCGCGGGCACGGGGCCCGCCACCACTGCGGTGACCGGACGACGGACGACGGGGACGCTCACGTACACCTGGTTCCACTCCGCTACTGGAGGAGCACCATGGACCGAGTTCGCCAGCGGGACCTCACCGGTGGCCGTCGACCACACGATCCCGGAGGACGCCTCCCGTCACTACCGGGTGCAGGTGAGTGCGGACGGTGCAGCCCCCGCGACCTCCGGCGCGGTACGGAGCCGACTTCCCCGAGCCCTCGGGGCCACCTGCGAGCACGATGACGAGTGCGGTCAGGGTGCATGGTGCCCTTCGGGAAGCGCGACCATCCATCGTCGCTGCTCGCCGAGGCCTGCCCCCGGAGGGCACGAGATGCGGTTCGTGTACATCCCGGCGGGCCAGTTCACGATGGGCTCGCCGTCGGACGAGGCCGGGCGAATGGACATCGATGCCCGCGAGAACCTGCGGCCCGTCACGATCACACGTCCGTTCTTTCTCGCCGACGCGCCCCTCACGCAAGGGCAGTGGACGGCGATCGCGATCAACAACCCCTCCCTGTGGCCGAGCTGTGGTCCGACCTGTGCGCTGGACCGGGCCGCATGGTGGTCCGCCGTCTGGTACGCCAATCAGCTCAGCGAGCGGGAAGGCCTCCAGCCATGCTACGTGATTCCGGAATCGGGCTGCACCGGCAACGGACAGCTCGGCAGTCTGAATTGCGGCCAGAACATGCCGGCCACCACGACGCCCAACCTCCTCGAGTGCGAAGGGTACCGACTCCCCACCGAAGCGGAGTGGGAGTACGCGGCGCGCGCCGGGACGACGACGGCCACCTGGCTCGGGAATCTCACGGGCAATCCGGCCGCCTGCGAGCTCGACCCGGTCCTCGACCCCATCGCGTGGTACTGCGCCAACAGCGGACCGGCCGGATCCCGGAGACCGATGCCGATTCGGGGAAAGGCTGCCAACCCGTGGGGCCTCTTCGACATGTTGGGCCACATGTCGGAATGGACCACCGGCTACTACCAGATCGACCCGGGAAGCGGCCCCTTCGTGGACCCTGTCTTCACCACCAGCGGTTCGAACCGCACGCTTCGTTCCGGTTCCACCGGCGACCCGCCCCGATTCAACCGCGCCGCCTTCCGCCTCAATTCCTTCACGATGGCCGGTGACTCCAACATCGGGTTCCGGCTTGCCCGGACGGTAGCGCCCTGACCGGCCCGACGCCCGGGCCCGTCACCCCCGCAGTGCGGCTTCGTGCTCGGCGTACAGGACGATCGACGCCCTCAGCACCTCGAAGGCCCGCTGCCGGCCCTCGAACGGGTGCACCTCGACGCTCTTCTTCTCGAGCGCCTTGTAGGACCGGAAGAACTCCTCGATCTCCGCGAGGAAGTGCGGCGGCACGTCGGCGAGATCACGAGCGTGCTTCCAGACCGGATCCCCGGTGCAGACCGCCAGCAGCTTGTCGTCGTCCTCGCCCCCATCCACCATGTGCATGACGCCGATCGGGCGGACCTCCATGAGCGCTCCGGGAGACACCGGGAACTCCCCCAGGACGAGCACGTCGAGCGGATCCTTGTCGTCGCAGTAGGTGCGTGGAATGAATCCGTAGTTGGCGGGATAGTGGACCGCGCTCGAGAGGATCCGGTCGACGCGGATCAGGCCGGACGCCTTGTCGAGCTCGTACTTCACGCGGCTGCCGCGCGGAACCTCGATGACGACGTCGAAGCCGTCCTCGAGGGAGTCGGCGTCGAGAGGCAGGTCGTGCCAGAGGTGCAGCATGGGACGGTACTCCTGGAGGGGGGAGGGGTGCACGGCCCGGTCGATGCCACGCCGGACCCGGAGGACGCGTGGTCGCCATATCCCGCAGCGTCCGCTTCGGGCAAGGGAAACGAGGCCCCCGGCCGGGAGGGGAGCGGCCACGTCGTGCAGGGCCCGGAGAGCAGTGTCTCCGACGTCTGACACGAAGGCCGGCCGGAAAAGGCACGAGGCCGACGCCTGGAGCGTCGGCCTCGCATGACCCGTACGGGACTCGAACCCGTGTAACCACCTTGAAAGGGTGGTGTCCTAACCACTAGACGAACGGGCCGGACGATGCGCGCTGCGGGAAGCAACAGAAGGGGGAGCAGGCAGGAAATCCATGGGCCGTGCAGGGCTCGAACCTGCGACCTATCGGTTAAAAGCCGACTGCTCTACCAGCTGAGCTAACGGCCCGTGTGCCACCGCGCGTGGCGGCAGCGCGAACCGGGCGCCCGCGCAACGCGGGTCGGCTCAATAGGGGAACCTCAGGCTCCGTGTCAACCGAATTTGGCACTCCGCGTTCGGGGTCCGCGGACACGCGCCAGACGTCCCGGGGGGGGAGGTGCCGCGGTCGGACGTGCACCGCGGGTCAGCCGGCTCCGGGTCGTCCTCGGCGGACCGCCCATGCGTCGGGCACGCGACGCGCGGGGCCGGGATGCCCGGACCCCTCGTGTCGCTTGACAATGCGGTCGCGCCCGCCTTCCTTCAGAGGGTGTTCCTCCCCGGCCCTACCCACCCGGCGGCCTTCGTGTCCAAGCGCTCCGTCACCCTCACCATCGCAGGACAGACCCTGTCCATCCGCACGGACGCGGACGATGCCCGGCTGCGACGCATTGTCCGGAAGGTCGACGGGCGCGTGGACGAGATCCGACGGGGCGCTCCGAGCATTCCGACCGCGAAGGTGCACCTCCTCGCCGCCCTGACCCTCGCCGAGGAGCTGGTCCAGTGCGAGGACGCGAGAGACGAGGCGCTGGCCGCGGCGGCGCATGCCCCGGAACCGGAAGCGATCGCGCGCAGGGAGGCCGCGGCAGCGCGCGTCGCGGACGGGCACCGACAGCTCGACCTGCTCGCATCCCGAGCCGTGCGGACCCTGGACGAGGACCTGCAGCAGCTCGAGAGCGAGCCGGTGCCCCACGACGGAACCTCGGACTCCTGAACCATTGCGGGACCGTGAGCGAACCGGACGACAAGGCTGACCTCCGTGCGCGTGCCCGCACACGCCGGGAGGCGCTCCCCGCCGACGGTGTGGCGGAAGCGTCCGCGCGCCTCGCTCGCTGCCTCGGGGCCCGGATCCCGCACGGTGCGTCCGTGGCCGCCTATGCAGGATGCCGCGGCGAACCGGACCCGGCGCCCGAGCTCGCATCGCTGCGACCGGACCTGACGTTCGCCTGGCCCGTAGCGCACCCGAAGAGCCGTGCCATGACCCTCCGTGTGCCCGACGGCCCGCTCGCGCTCTCCCGGTACGGCATCCCCGAACCCCGGGACGGACACATCCTTCCCCCCGACGCTGTCGACCTCGTCCTTGTGCCCGGCCTCCTGTTCACACCGTTCGGCGATCGCCTCGGATTCGGGGGAGGCTACTACGATCGCTTCCTCGGGGCGCTCGCAAAGGAGGTGACGCGGATCGGAATCGGCTATACTTGGCAGGTGATCGATCGATTGCCGATCGAAAAGCACGACATTCGACTCACGCACCTGGCGCTGGACGATGGCCGACAAGCGGTCCTTTCGCGCGCCGGGGCAACCACGGAGCAGACAGATGATTGAAGCCATCGTCGCGGTAGTCGCCGCGGCCGTGGGCGCCGTCGTCGGCATGCAGATCGGCGCGCGACGCGCCGGAGCCGACGCCCGCGCCATCGAGGAGAAGGTGGAAACCGACACGCGCAACCGGCTCGAGGCCGAAGCCCGCGCATCGCGGCTGGACATCGAGGAGGCCGCCCGGAAGCAGGCGGATGCCACCCGCGAGCGCGCCGAGAAGGAAGCCCGCGAGATCCGCCAGAAGGCCGAGGAGGATGCCGACCGCCTGCGGGACAAGATCCGCAAGGACGGAGAAGAGGATCTTCGCGCGCGACGGGCCGAGCTCGACAAGACGGAGGATCGGCTCACCAAGCGCGAGGAGAAACTCGACGAACGGGCCGTGCACCTCGACCGCAAGCAGTCCGAGCTCGCCGAGGAGGAGAAGAACCTGCAGCGCCTCGACCAGTCCGTGTCCGACCGCCAGCGAAACCTCAAGGAGCGTGAGGCCGAGCTCGCCACCCAGCTCGAAGCCATCGCCGGGCTCAGCAAGGACGAGGCCCGTTCCCAGCTCGTGGCGGCCATCGAAGAGGACGCACGCCTCGACGCCGCCCGCATCGCCCGCCAGATCGAAGAGCAGGCGGTCGAGGAAGCCGACCGGCGCGCCAAGAAGGTCCTCGCCGTCACCATCCAGCGCTATGCCGGCGAATTCGTGGCCGAGCGGTGCGTCTCCGTCGTCCAGCTCCCCAGCGACGACCTCAAGGGTAGGATCATCGGCCGCGAAGGCCGAAACATCCGGGCCATCGAGGCCGCCACCGGGGTCGACTTCATCGTCGACGACACCCCGGAGGCGATCATCATCAGCGCCTTCGACCCCGTGCGGCGCGAGATCGCCCGGCTCTCCCTCGAGAAGCTGATCGCCGACGGCCGAATTCACCCGAGCCGGATCGAGGAGATCGTCGACAAGACCCGCACGGAGATGGACGGAATCCTCAAGGAAGCCGGCGAGACCGCCGCGTTCGAACTCGGGCTGACCGGCCTGCACCCAGAGATCATCAAGATGATGGGGCGCCTCAAGTACCGCACCTCCTACGGCCAGAACATGTGGTCCCACTCGATCGAGGTGGGCTACCTGTGCGGCATGATGGCCTCCGAGCTCGGGCTCAACACCAAGCTCGCCCGCCGCGCAGGCTTCCTCCACGACATCGGCAAGGCCATGGACCACGAGCTGGAGGGCGGTCACGCCATCATCGGCGCCAACTTCATCAAGAAGCACGGAGAGGACGAACTCATCGTCAACGCCGTCGGGGCCCACCACGACGAGATGAAGCCCAACAGCGTCATCGCCCATCTCGTGATCGCCGCGGATGCCCTCTCCGGCGCACGGCCGGGTGCCCGACGGGAGATCCTCGAGTCCTACGTCCGGCGACTCGAAGACCTCGAGCGAATCTCGTCGTCCTTCGACGGGGTGGAGCGCTCCTTCGCCGTCCAGGCAGGCCGCGAAGTCCGCGTGATCGTCGAGCACGGCAAGGTCAACGACGATCAGGCCGCCCTTCTCTCCCGAGAGATCGCGCGCAAGATCGAAAACGACCTGACCTACCCAGGACAGATCAAGATCACGGTCATCCGCGAGGTCCGCGCCAGCGAGTACGCCCGCTGAGGCGACCGGCGCGGCCGGCGCCGTCGACCCACGCTTCGCTCGCAACCCCGCCCGTCAGGACCGCGGCCCCTGGTCCACCCCCAGGGCCCGTGCCCTGCACCACGGCGGGGGTGGGCCCCGCGGCCCACCACGCCGCAGCTCAGGGCGCCAGCGCCGCCTCGATGTCCGCCGCGATCGCCTCGGGCGCCGTCTTCGGGGCGTAGCGGCGGATCACCCCGCCGTCCCTCCCCACCAGGAACTTCGTGAAGTTCCACTTGATCGCCTCGGTTCCCAGCAGCCCCGGCGCAGCCTCCTTGAGATGGGCCCAGAGCGGGTGGGCATCCCGGCCGTTGACCTCCACCCTGGCGAACATCGGGAACGTCACCCCGAAGCGGCCCGTGCAGAAACCAGCGATCTCCTCCTCGGTGCCCGGCTCCTGCCCGCCAAACTGGTTGCACGGAAAACCGAGCACCGCAAAACCGCGCGACGCGAACCGCTCCTGCAGCTTCTGCAGACCCTCGTACTGCGGCGTGAAACCGCACGCACTCGCCGTGTTCACGACGAGCAGTACCTTCCCGTCGAACGACGAAAGGGGAACGGACTCTCCCGTGATGCTCGATGCCTCGAAATCATGCACTGTCGCCATGTCACCCTCCTTGGTCGGCGGCTCCCCCTCGACAGGCGGTGTGGCGATCCCGCCCTGACGATGCAAGGGCCCGACGGCACCGCCCGCTTCCGCCGGGCCCTGCTCGGCGTCATGGTGGGCCCGTCCAATGACGATGCACGGGCCGGACGTCACCACCGCTTCCGCGGAGCCCGCAGCCCACGAGGCCGCCGCAGGAAGCACCGCCTCCGAACGCTCAACCGCGCCGAGCAGCCTGCTCCCGACGCCTCCATCCTCCCTCTCCCCGCCAAACCCGGAACCACCGACCCGCAGGGACAGCCTGTCACGTTTCGGCCCGGGTTGCTCGCCGGACTCCCGTACTCGCCCCAACGAAAACAAAATTCTCGAGTTGCGCGACGACGCGGAGCATTGCGACAGGAGGTTCGGCAACGTCCTGCGGGAACTTCTTCTGCCCGCTCGTCCTCGCTCCAGCCACGGACCGACATGTCCATACGTCCCTCCTCGTTGCAGCGACGCCCTCGGATTGGCGCGGTCTCCGGCACGACCGGTACCCTGCTCCTCGCGATGATGCTCGCGAGCCCCTGCGCCGAGGCCCGTTCCCCGGGCGCACGAGACGCCTTCGAAGCCGTGGCGTCCCACGGACTGCACTCGGGCCATGCCGCACTCTTCCTCCCGGGGCCTCAGGTCCACGGCCTCGCCTGGACCGGCAGCGGGCCGGCCACCCACCCCGACCTCGGCGGCCAGGGGGTCACCATGCGCGGCCTCGCCTACCGCGACCGCGCCAGCATCGCCTCCGCACTCGTCCTCGCCGGACACGCCGGCGCCGCCGTCCTCGGGCTCGGCGGCCTCGTCGCCACCGGGGCAACCACCGAGACTGGACGTACCACCACCACCTCCACCCGGTATCAGGCCGACGGCACCCGCATCGAAACCCGCACCACGCGCGTCGACTACCGGGTCAATGCCGACGCCGCCCAGAGCGCCGCAGACCTCATGAACAGCGCCGGGCCCGCCGCCGGTGAGGTCGCCATGCTCAACCGCGTGGCACTGGAACTCGACGTGCTCCTGGCCATGCCCGATGTGCCCGTCATCGCCGGTACGGCCCGCGGATTCCGCGCCAACTTCCTCTTCTACTTCCCCATCGGCACAGTCGCCATCATGGACGCAGGGGTGGGGTACCACCGCATCTACACCCTCTACGAAGACGAGAGCATCGCCGGAAACTATCGCTTCTTCGGCGTCCCGCTCCGACTGCATTTTCCCTTCGGCCCCTTCTACGCGACCGCTGGCTGGGATGTGAACTTCCTCGTCCTCGGCAGCGCGAGGAGCACGAGACAAACCACCCTCGACCGGGAGACCCCGCTCGAAACCATGCGCCTCGCCCCCTCGCCGGTGAGCCTCGGGCTCACCGGCGTGGCCGGACCCCTCACCGCCACCGCGACCGTGCGCTCGGGACGCCCCACCGAAGGGGACTACGGGCTCGAGCTCATCGCCGGACTGAGGTTCTGATCATGCGCCTCCCTGCTTGCCCGTCCCTACCGCACGCCCCCATCGGCTCCCCGTCGAGAGCGGAGCCGCCAGCCCCCACCGGGATCGGATCGCACCAGGCCATCGCCACGACTCGAAGACCATCGGCGTCCGGCGGCCGGAAGCCCGGGGCTCCGGGCCGGGCAGCGCTCCGATGGCTCCTGCTCGCCGCCCTGCTGCTGCCCGCCGGAGTCCTGCACGCCAGGGACATCCACGCACCCGCGCCGGCGGAGGTCCAGTCCCCCCAGCACCCCGCATCCCCACAGGCACCCGCGGTCGACATCCGCGCTCAGGACCCCGCGCCGCCCACGCGCCTCACCGCCGAACAGCGCTGGGCCAACCGGATGGAGAGCACTGGAATGCGCGGCGGAATCGGCACCTGGAGCATCGCGGGCATCAGCCTCGTCCTCCATCCCAACGGCGTGGTCGACCACGAGACCCGAAGCGGGCGCGAGATCGTCGGCGCCCCGGAGGCAGGGGATCCGGAGCGCAGATGGCTGGGAGACCTGCGCGTGGACGGCGCGGTCCTGCTTCCGGGGTCCTTCACCGGTCGCGCAGGCGCCGAGGCGGAGGTCTCCCTCGGCCTCCCCGCCCGCTCCTGGATGGGCAACTTCTCCGGCTCCCTCGGTGTGCTCGTCGAACCCCTGCGCCTGCCCCTCGTGCGCGCGAGCGCAGGCTTCGGCGCCGGCCGCACCCGCGCGCACACCTTCGGCTATGTCCAGCCCCGTGGCGCCCTCGCCCTCGGTGACCAGCTGGCCCTCGAGGCCGCATGGCGCTGGATTCCCCCCTACGCCAGCCGCTTCGCCCGTCGCGAAGGCATGCTGCGCGACGGACTCGAACACCATCGCCTCCGCCTCTCTCTCCTCTTCTACCGGGAGCCGATCCGCGATCTCGAAGACTGGGCCGACGCGGTCTCCGGGGGACCAGGATTCCGCATCTTCGCCGAGCTGCACCGCTTCCGCGGCATCGACAGCCAGCTCGAGCGCGGCAACGTCGAAGACGCCACCACCATCGCCTTCGGCGGCGGCATCGTCTTCTGAGCCAGGTGCCCCGGCCGTCCGCACAGACCAGGCCCGATCGCCAAAGCCAGCGTCCCGGCCGTCCGCAGGGACGGCATGCGTCTGCCGGACGACCCGCAGCGCCAGCCCGCGAGACCTCTCGCCCCGACGCTCAGTAGTACCAGGGAAAGGCCGAGTAGTCCCGGCGGCGCTTCTCGAGGAACGCGTCCCGTCCCTCCACCGCCTCGTCCGTCCCATACGCCAGGCGCGTCGCCTCGCCGGCGAAGAGCTGCTGGCCCACCAGGCCCTCGTCGGGCAGGTTGAAGGCATACTTCGACATGCGGATCGCCGTCGGGCTCTTCGTCATGATCTCGGCCGCCCACTCGAGCGCGACCTTCTCGAGCTCCGAGTGGGGGACCACCCGGTTCACCATGCCCATCTCGAAGGCCTCCTGCGCCGAGTGGTTTGCCCCCAGGAAGAAGATCTCCCGGGCGCGCTTCTGGCCCACCTGGCGCGCCAGCAGCGCGGAGCCGTAGCCGCCGTCGAAGCTCGCCACGTCCGTGTCCGTCTGCTTGAAGACGGCGTGCTCCTCGCTCGCGAGCGTCATGTCGCAGACCACGTGCAGGCTGTGACCGCCGCCGACCGCCCAGCCCGGGACCACCGCGATCACCACCTTCGGCATGAAGCGGATCAGCCGCTGGACCTCCAGGATGTGCAGACGGCCCAGGCGCGCCGGGTCGGGCTGCAGCGCCTCCTCCCCCTCGTACTGGTACCCGTCCTTCCCGCGAATCCGCTGGTCCCCGCCGCTGCAGAACGCCCAGCCGCCGTCCTTTGGCGAGGGACCGTTCCCCGTGATCAGCACGCAGCCCACGTCGCTCCACATCCGCGCATGGTCCAGAGCGCGAAAGAGCTCGTCCACCGTCTGCGGGCGGAAGGCGTTGCGCACCTCCGGGCGGTTGAACGCGATCCGCACGGCCCCCACCCCCTTCGCACGGTGGTACGTGATGTCCTCGAAGTCGAACCCTGCAACCTCATCCCACGCCGACGCGTCGAAGATCTCCGAAACCATGCCTGCTCCTCCCGCGCTCACGTGAAGCGCACCAGATGGTAGTTCTTCTTCCCCGCCCGCAGCACCATCGTGCTCTCGGAGGCGAGCTGGGCCGGCCCCACCGCGGCGTCCACCGACGCCCAGCGCACGTTGTTGATGTATGTCCCCCCCGCTTCGATGCGCCGGCGCGCCTCCCCGCGGGACTTCATCAGCCCCGTCTCCGCGAGCAGGTCCACCAGGGTCAGCTCCCCGGACTCGAGCCGAGCGCGCGGCAGCTCCGTGCTCGGCACGTCGGCGAAGATCTCGGAGAGCTGCGCGTCGTCGAGGTCCGCAATCTCCTGGCCGAAGAGCACCGCGGTGGCCTGCTCCGCCGTGCGCAGCCCCGACTCCCCATGCACCAGACGCGTCACTTCCTCCGCCAGCCGCTTCTGGGCCAGCCGCCGGTGTGGCGCCTCCCCGTGCTCGGCCACGACCGCGCCGATCTCCTCCAGACTCAGGAACGTGAAGAACTTCAGGAACTTCTCGACATCCCGATCGTCCGTCCGCACCCAGAACTGGTAGAAGGTGTACGGACTCGTGCGCGACGCATCGAGCCACACGGCGTTGCCCGCGGACTTGCCGAACTTCTCCCCGCTCGCCGTCGTCACCAGCGGAAACGTGAAGCCCGCAGCCGGCCCCTCGCCCTTGCGCCGGATCAGCTCGATGCCCGCGGTGATGTTCCCCCACTGGTCGTTGCCCCCCGCCTGGATGCGGCAGCCGTGGTGAACGCACAGGTGCAGGAAGTCGTAGGCCTGCAGCAGCATGTAGGAAAACTCCGTGTAGGAGATCCCCTGCTCGCGCTGCTCGAGGCGCGCGCGCACCGACTCCTTCGCCAGCATCGTGTTCACGGAGAAGTGCTTGCCCACGTCCCGCAGCCACTCGAGAAACGTGATCGGCGTGATCCAGTCGGCGTTGTTGACGAGCTGGGCGGCCCCCTCCCCCTCGAACCGGATCACCCGGCCGAGCTGCGCCCCGATGGCCTCCGCATTCGCCGCGACCACCTCCGGCGTGAGCAGCTGCCGCTCGCTCGAACGCCCGCTCGGGTCCCCCACCATGCCCGTCGCGCCGCCCACCAGCGCGACGGGGCGGTGCCCGGACTGCTGCAGGCGCGCGAGCATCAGCACCGGCAGCAGATGCCCCACATGCAGGCTGTCCGCGGTCGGATCGAAGCCCACGTAGATCGCCTGCGGGCCCGAGGCGAGCAGGTCGCGCAGCGCCTCCTCGTCCGTGCTCGTCTCGATCACGCCTCGCGCCTTCAGCTCCTCGAAGATGTCCGTCGCCATGCTCGCCTCTCCCGGCAGCAACGCCCGGGTCCAGCGCCGCGAGGGTCCGCGGCCGCCGCCCCGCACGCCGCGGTCAGCGCACCGTCCAGCCCGCCTTCGCCGCCGCATCCGGATGCACGAGCTGCAGCCCGGCGCCATCCTCCGCACTCGTCGCCAGCAGCATGCCCTCGCTCACCCCGAACCGCATCTTGCGCGGTGCGAGGTTCGCGACGACCACCACCCGGCGCCCGACCAGCACCTCCGGCTCCGGGTACGCCTTGCGCACCCCCGCGAACACGTTGATGTCCCGGTGCCCGATGTCCACCGTGAGCTGCAGGAGCTTGTTCGCCCCCTCCACGAACCCCGCCTCCTTCACCACGCCGATGCGCAGGTCCACCTTCGCGAAGTCGTCGAAGGCGATCTCCTCGCCGAGCTTCGCCAGCCCCGCACCCCGATCGGCCTCGGCCTCCGCGGGCGCCGTGCCCTCTCCCCCCGCCGACGTGGACTCCACCGCACCGTCCTGCTTCTCCTCGGTCGTCATCAGCTCCTCCCTGGCATCCTCGAGCAGCGCCTTCACCCGCTTCGGGTCGAGGCGCTCGAGCAGTGTCTCCGGACCCGTCACCTGCGGCGGCTGCCATGTCGGCTCCGCCATGGCCCAGCTCAGTTCCTCCACCCCGAGCGCCGCCGCGTAGCGCCCCGCCAGCGCGGGCACCACCGGCGCGAGCGCCGTCATCAGCGCCGTCGCCGCGTGCAGCGCGATGCTGCAGTCGCGGTGCGCCCGCTCCGCATCCTCCCTGATCGACGCCCACGGCGCCGCCTCCTGGAAGAAGAGGTTCGCCTCCCCGCCCAGCGCGGCGACCCGGCGCATCGCCCCGCGGAGGTCGAAGCGCTCGTAGGCCTCCCGCACCTCCTCGAGGCCGGCGGCGAGGCTCCCGCACAGCGGCACCTCGGCCGGGTCGAACGCCGCGACGCGGCCCTCGAAACGGCTCGCGAGGAACTTCGTCACCCGGCTGCACAGGTTGACCACGTTGTTGATGAGGTCCGCGTTCACCCGGGCCACGAAGTCCTCGAAGCTCAGATCGATGTCCTCCACCCCGTCGCCGAGCTTGGCCGCGTAGTAGAAGCGCAGGTAGTCGGCGTCCAGGTGGCGCAGCCAGGTCGAGGCCCTGATGAACGTCCCGCGCGACTTCGACATCTTCTTCCCGTCCACGGTGAGCATGCCGTGCACATGCACCCGCGACGGCAGGCGCAGCCCTGCGGTACGCAGCATCGCCGGCCAGAACAGCGTGTGGAAGTAGACGATGTCCTTGCCGATGACGTGGACGATCTCCGTGTCCGCGTCCTCGCCCCACCATGTGCGCCAATCCTCGCCCCGCTGCTCGGCCCAGTGGCGCGTGCTGGCGATGTAGCCGATCGGCGCGTCCAGCCAGACGTAGAAGTACTTCCCCGGGGCATCCGGGATCTCGAACCCGAAGTACGGCGCGTCCCGGCTGATGCACCAGTCCTCCAGGCCGCCCTCGAGCCAGGTGTGCATGAAGTTGCGCACCGCCTCCTGCGGCACCCCCTCGGCCATCCACTCGCGCAGGAAATCCGTGAAGGCGGAGAGCCCCACGTAGAGGTGCTCGGTCTCCCGCATGACCGGGGTCGCACCGGTGATCGCGTCCCGCGGGTCGATGAGCTCGGTGGGCTCATAGGTCGCGCCACACTTCTCGCAGACGTCGCCGTACTGGTCCTCGGCGCCGCAGCGCGGACAGGTGCCCTTGATGAGGCGATCGTTCAGAAACCGGCCGAGTGGCTCGCTGTACATCTGCTGCGAGGCCTTGCGGGTGACATGACCGGCGTCGCGCAGGCGGGTGTAGATGAAGTGGGCGAGCTCGCGGTTCTCGTCGGAGTTCGTGGTGTAGTAGTTGTCGTAGCGGATGTTGAACCCGGCGAAGTCCCGGGCGTGTTCCTCGTGGGAGCGGGCGACGAGGGCCTCCGGAGTGATGCCCTCGCGCAGGGCGGACATCTCGATCGGGGTGCCGTGCGTGTCCTCGGCACAGATGAAGATCGTCTCGTGTCCGCGCAGCCTGCGGGCGCGCGCGAAGACGTCGCACATCACGTGTTCGACCATGTGGCCCAGGTGGATGGAGCCGTTGGCGTAGGGGAGTGCGGCGGTGATGATCGAACGGGGCATGAGCGCTCCTCGGGCGTCGTTTCCACGCTCCGACGCCAGGCGCACGGCGGACTCCGCCGGCCCGGGACCGGAGTGCCGAGGCGCTCTATCAGAAGCGCAGCGGATCGCCAACGCCCGGTCGCGAGCCTCCGCCAGGAGGCAGGGTGATCGCGACGTCGAACCCGGACCCTCTCTCGGAGGACGAACGACGCTGCGGGCCGCTGTGATTCGGGCACCTGCACCGGCTCAAGACCACTGGGCGGCGTCTTGGTGTTCCGAATCCCCGACTTTGCGATGGCTCTCCGTCGGCCGGGGGAGGCTGCGCACCGGTCTCAGGGCGCAATCAGGAGCGACGGACGGCACCGGGCCGCGATGCCGTGAACGACCTCTCCGGAGAGCCCCAATGTTGAGGCGAGAATCATGCCGGGGGCGCAGCCGAGCGATCGGGCGTTGCTCATGACATTCCACGGGGCAACTGACGTGGTGTTGGTGTCGTAGTCCAGCCAGAAGCCATACGTCATGTTGCCCACGGCAATGGGGGTCGCACACTGGAGCTCGATGCCGCTCGGCAGGGTGCTCGGCCCGCCCGCTTCGCCCGCTTGCCCGACATTCAGCGCCCGGATGGCTCGGCCGGGGGGACAGCGAACGTCCTCGGGGGCCTGATGATGGGGCCATGTGCCGATCGAGCCGGTTCCCGGATGGACCGTCTCCTGCCCGAGGGTCACGGACACACTGGTCCCGCTGCTGGCGAACATCAACGCGGCGCAGATGGTCTGATAGCGCGCGATGCTGTTGTTGTACCAGGCATGTGCGCGGGCCACCCGGACACCCACCGGGAGTGCACCCTCGGGACAGGCCGACGCCTCGGCCCACGTCGCTCCCCCACCGGCCCGCGGCCCGTTCTGCACGAAGTCGGTGCGAGCGTC
>REDH01000044.1 GCA_007693585.1 Deltaproteobacteria bacterium | reverse complement strand
GGTATGGGATGCGGGCGGTGCGGGTGCGGGCGGTGCGGTGACGGTGGGCGATGGCGGTGGGGGCACTGGCGCGGGGGGTGCGGCCGGGCCGTCCGGGATTCGCGAGGCCGGTGGGGTGCCGCCGCAGCCGTCGCGGTCGCTGGATCCGCGGTTGCGGGTGCCGTTCACGCTGCATGACGCGGTGGCGGCGTTCGGGCTGGTGGCCGGTGCGCGGGGGCCGGCGCCGGAGGCGATGCGGGTGGACTTCGCGCTGCCGGGAGGGGAGGCATGAGCATTCCGGGGGAGGTGATCGCGGTGGCGCGGGCGTTCGAGGCGTGGTCGGACGCTCCGGGGGCGGAGACGCTGGAGGCGCTGCATGGGGCGGTGGACGGGTTGCAGTCGGCGCCGGAGGCGGGGTGGCGGTGGGAGGGTCCGATTGCGCAGGGGCACGAGGAGGTGGCGGCGGTGGGGTCGCTGTGGGCGGCGGTGGCGGGGGGGAGGCGGCTGGCGGTGGAGCCGTCGACGCTGCTGGGGTGGTGGGATCGGGGGCCGGCGCTGCAGGCGAGGCAGCGGTTGATGATGGCGGTGGCGTCGCATCCGACGGCGGGGTTTGCCGCGCTGCGGACGCCGTTCTCGCTGCCGGACGTGGAGGCGCGCCGGTGGCTGATGCTGCTGGGGCATGCGGGGGCGGCGTGTCCGGCGGTGCTGGACTTCGTGGAGGTGTTCCTGGACACGCGCCCGCGGGCGCTGTGGATGAAGGCGGCGGAGGCGCTTGCGCGGCTGCAGCTTCGGGAGGACGCGGCGCGTCGTCGGGCGGAGCGGATCGTGGCGGGCGGGGAGGGGGAACGGCACAGCGCGCGCCATGTGCGTTACCTGCAGTGCTCGATTCTGCGGCGGGCGTCGCGGGCGCACCCGGACGAGGCGGTGGTGCTGCGGTCGGTGCGGGGGGCGCTGCGGGAGGGGGCCGCGGACCAGTCGAACGCGCTGGACGGGCTTCGGCAGCTGGTGCGGGGGCCGACGTGCGCGGGGGCGGCGCTGGATCTGTTGCGGGATGCGGTGCTCGGGGATCGGCCGCGGCTGCGGGCGGATCGGCAGGTGGAGCATGGGCTGCGGCGGCTGTGGGAGGTGTTGCGCAGCCCGGTGGTGCCGGCGTCGGAGCGGGTGCGGGCGCAGGCGCTGGCGCAGGAGGTGCGGGCGCTGCTGCTGGAGCCGCGGTGGCGGCGGGCGGCGGGACCGAACCGGGTGGACGCGATGTGGGCGTGGCTGGAGACGGCGGCGTGGTGGTCGGGCCGGGGGGGCGTGGGCGCGGCGGTGGCGCTGGCGGCGTGGGGGCGGGGCCGGGGGGCGGGGGGGGCGGGCGGGGCGATGGGGGCGCGGGCGGAGGAGCTGGGGGACGCGGTGCGGTTCGCGACGGCGGCGACGGGTGCGGTGCCGGATGCGGACGAGGCGCTGCAGGAGCGTCTGAAGCGGCTGCTCGACCCGGTGGAGCGGCAGAGCCGTCATGTGGATCGGGCGCGGGTGACCGCGGTGGAGGCGCTGGCGCTGCTGCGGCATGTGCTGGGGGAGGGGACGCAGATCCGGTGGACGGCGCTGCTGCAGCGCAGCGACGCGCCCGATCCGGGGTGGGCGGAGGGCGCGCACGAGGGCTCGGCGGCGGTGCATCCACGGGCGGGGACGGCCCTGGACATCGGGGGGACGACGATGTGTCCGGCGGTGGCGCGGGCGTGGAAGGATCTGACGCTGCGGCTGTTCTTCGCGGGGGTGGCGCCGGCGACGCTGCTGCGGGACGAGCCGCTGGACGAGCGGGACCTCCTGCGGATCAGCCGGGCGCTGCGCTCGGCGCGGGAGGGGGACGCGCCGGACGGGTTGTGCGCGGGGCTGGAGGTGGGGGCGCTGTCGCGTTCGGTCATCGAGGAGCGCGAGTCGGAGATGCTGCGGCACGTGGCGGTGGAGACGGAGCGGCGTCTGGCGGTGCAGGGGGTGGCGGGTCATCGGGATCTGCCGATCGCGCGGTTGCGGGAGGAGGCGGGTGCGGGTCCGGCGTTCGCGTCGGCGCGGCTTCCGGAGCCGGTGGAGCGGGCGGCGCTGCGGGCCCTGCACGGCGCGCAGGGGCGGTTGCGGATGCTGTGGCAGCACATGGAGTACGATCCGGAGCGGGCCTTCTTCCAGCAGCTCCACGACTGCCTGCGGGGCAGCAACACCGCGCTGCATCGCTTCGTGCGGTCGCTGGAGCATGTGGACGAAGCGCGGGTGGTGAGTGATCGGGATGCGCTGCGGCGCCTGGTCGAGGCGTTCGCCCGTGCGGAGGACACGATGCGCGCCGTGCTGGAGGATGCGGTGCAGGAGGCGCTGTCGCTGGCCGGGGGGGAGGGTGGCCTGGCGAGCGACCTGTGCGCACATCACGAGGCGCTGCACACGTTCGGGCGGATGCGCGAGGCGTTTCGTCGGCTCGCCGAGCCGGTGCTGGAGGCGGACGGCGGCGGGGCGCCGATGTCGCCGGAGGAGATCCGGCGCGGGTTGGATCGGCTGTTCCTCGATGGTGCGGTCACGCCCCTGGTCACCGGTGCGTTGCCGGCGATCGGTGCGATGGGCACCGGTACGCTGCGGTTGCCGGGGCCGGAGCTGGAGAGCGGGCCGCGGGGGGGCGGCCGCGGCGGGCAGCGCGGTGCGGCGGTGGCGTGGCAGCGGTGGCTCCACCCCGGGGCGCCGCCCCAGGAAGCGCGGGCGGCGCGGGCGCTGCACACCTATGGCCTGGCGCAGCGGGAGGTCGCGGCCGCGAACAGCGCCCTGTCCGGCGGGCAGCTGCGGCGGCTCGAGGAGGCGGAGGCGGGGGTGCTGGCCCTGAGCGAGGACATCATCTGGCCCCTGCGCACCCTGCTGGCGGTGGCGGTCCGCCAGCTCGCGGGCTGGCGGACCCGGCGCGCCGAGGAGGCGATCGCCCTGCGCCGCGAAGAGGCCGTCGCCGCCCGGCGCGCGGAGCGCGAGGCGATCGCCCGCCGCCCGCTCGAGGCCTGGACGGCCCGCATCGAGCAGGCGCTCACGCGCGGGGACGAGCAGGCGCTGCTGGCCGCGCTCGGCGAGGCGGGCGCGACCGCGGACGAAGCGTCCCGGACAGGTGAAGGTGACCCGGCGACGCCCCCCGGCAGGGACGGGGTGGACGGGGCGAAAACGCCCGGCGATCCCGAACCGGTTCCGCGGACCCTCGACCACCTGCCCCCCGAGCTCGTGCAGCGTGTGCACGCGTTTCTGCTGCAGACGATGAACGTGTGGGAAGCCCGCCGGATCCGGACGGCGGTGGGCACCCGGGTGAGCCTGCCGGGGGAGTGGGAACCCTTCAAGCCGCTGCTGGCAGGCACGCTGGTGGGCCCGGTGCTGATCCTGGACGTGGGGGAGGAGTGGAACGGGCTGCTCAAGGACTACGCGGCGAACTGGTTTCCGCTGGCCGCGATCATGCTGCTGTCGTTCGTGGGTTCGTTCGTGATGATCGCGAGCACGGTGCGTCCGGGGATTCCGGTGGATCGGGGGACGCTATGGTCGCGCACAATGCAGCGGCTGCGACGCGCTGTCCTCCCCTTCGCCGGGGCCTTCGTGGTGGCGTTCGGGGTGTCCGCGACGTTCCTGATGACGTTGATCAACACGGAGATCTTCTTCTCCGACGAGCCCAGCCTCTTCGACCTCTTCCTTCAGACGTCGCTGTGGGGCTTCCTGTCGCTCTTCCTCAGCATCCTGATCGGGGTCCTGCTGCAGGGCCGTCGGATGAGCGGGTAGGCGGTGACGCGCCGCGGCGAAGGCGGCCTCCGCCGGCGGCGTGCCGCAGGGCCCTTCGCGGGCGCGGGCCGGTTGACCGCGACGCGGGGTCCCGCCTTGCTGCGGCCAGCGGGGGGCGGTACAGTGCGGCCGCAATGCGTCCTGGATCTCTACCGCGACCGGCGGAGCTCGAGGTGTTGGGCCCCACGCGGCGTTCCAGGTGTGCGCCTTGTCCCTCGCGGAGAGGAATCCTGTCATGAACCAGTGTGTGACCGCCATCGGCTTCCGTGTCCTCGCACTGGTCCTCGCGCTCGCCCTGCACGGGGTGGCGATCGGCTGCGGTGGGGGAGATTCGGACGGGACGCACTCCTGTCCCGGGGACGAGTGTTCCGAAGACCGGTCCGGGGACGAGACCCGCAGCGGGATGGACGCGACGTCGGGTTCGCCCGGGGGGGGCGATTCCGGCTGGTCCTCGTCGAGGGACGCGACGACGGAGCGTCCTGCGCCGAGCCACGACCCGGGGTCTGGCGCGAGCACGGAGCCACTGCCCACCCCGTCGACCCCCGGCACCGGGGGCGGAACCTCCGTGCCGTCGCACGGTTCGTTGCCGGCGCTCGCGGACTTCCTGCCCTGTTCGGACGACCTCGACTGCCCGGTGGGGTACGGAAACTGCGTCACGCACCTCGTCCTCAACCGGGTGGACCCGAACGGTGTGGAGTCGATCGCCGTGCGCGACCTCGATCCGGATCTCCCCGAGCCGGGCGTCTGCACGGTGCCCTGCACGGGCGGGGTGGCGGCGTGCGAGGGGCGCAGCACGGTGGACGCCGACGGCAACCACCACCCGTGGACCTGCCGGCTCGTCCACGGGGGCACGACGTCCTATCCCGGTCTGTCGGACGACGGACTGAGCGAGGAGGAGCGTGTCCAGATGGAGCGGGGTGTGCCCTTTGCGGCGATCTGCCGTCCACCGTTCGAGCTTCACCCGTCCCGGGATCCGCAGCACTGTGCGCCGTGCGACGGGACGAATGCGAGTGCTTGCGCGTCGGGGCTGTGCTGGGATGCCCTGGCCGAGGCGCCGGCGGCCGGCACGGCCGGGATGTGCCTGCAGGCCTGCGACGCGGACAACCCGTGCGCGTTCGGGGATCGCTGCGCAGCGCTTCCTTCGGTGGAGGGCTCGTGGTGTGTGCCGAACGAGGGCACCTGTACCGCATGCCGCGACCTGGACGGCGACGGGCGGGGGACGGGGCTGTGCGACGGCGGCGCCGGGCCGACGCCGGAGGACTGTGATGATCGGGACGCGCTCGCCTTCTTCGACCCGGACGACATGCGTCACCCCTTTCCCGGCGAGTGCTCCGCCGAGCTCGATCGAAACTGCAGCGGCATCCCGGACGATCGGGAGCACCTCGGGATGCCCGAGCACTGCACCGCGTGCGATGAACCGTGCATGGGCGAGGCAACGAACGGCACCCTCGCATGCGTCAGGGCGGCCGAGGGCTACGGCGTTCCCGGGAGCTGTCGCGTGGAGTGCGACCCGGGCAATGCGGGAGTCGACGTGGATCTGGAGGACTGGGTCGCCTACGGCGACTGCGACGGGAATCCTCTGACCGGCTGCGAGACGACGCTCACGGCGGCGGAGGCCGACCTGTCCTGGCCCGACTGCGACGGGGACGGGTTCGGCAACGCATCGCGGCCCATGCTGGTGTGCGCTTCCCAGCGCACGGCCATGGTGGACGGCGTGGAGTGCCCGCTGGTCGACAACGGGCTGGACTGCGATGACGCGGACGCGGAGGTCCACCCGGAGGCGGAGGAGCGGTGCGATGGCCGCGACAACAACTGTGATGGCCTCGTGGACCGGGTCCCCACGGAGGACGAGCCGGAGTCGGAGGACGAGCCGGAGTCGGTGCCGCTGTCGCGGCCCTGCTACGAGGGGCCGGAGGAAACCCGCAACGTGGGCATCTGTACCGACGGGTTCGAGTGGTGCGAGGGAGGCGTCTGGGGAGAGTGCCTCGACCAGATCGGCCCGGTGGACGTCCCCGTCTGTGACGGCCGGGACGACAACTGCAGCGGTACCGTGGACAGCGACATCGAGTTCGCCGACGACACCTGCGAGATCGATGGTCAGCAGGGTGCATGCCGGACGGGAGGGTTCCTCGCCTGCGCGGATGGGGAGATCGTCTGCAGGCCCCTGACGGAGCCGGCGCCGATGGCGTTCCTGGGGGACGAGGACGACACCACCTGTGACGGCTTTCCCGGCGACCTCGAGCGCACTCTCTTCGTGTCGCGCGCAAGCGGCAGCCCGGTGGTGCCCGGTGCGGACAACAGCGGCCTGGGACGGTTCGACAATCCGTTCCGGGACCTCGGCGCGGCCATCGAGCGCGCGCGAGAGATCCACACCGACGAGCGCCCCGCGCACATCGTCGTCGAGACCGCGGGCAGCGGAGACGCCTATCCGCTCGAGGAGACGCTGATCGTTGTCCGGGAGGCGCCCGAGGCGCGCGCGTTCAACGTTCGCGGTGGTTACAGCTACTCGTCGCAGGGCGCCACGGCCGCCGAGCGGTGGACGTGGTCGGAGAGCGCGCGGACCGCCATCGTCATCCAGGCCACGGAGAGTGCCGGCGTCGTCGGGTTCGAGGACGCCGTCTTCGGGCTGCACATCGAGAACGTCACCGGGGAGTCGCGCTGGGAGAACCTGGAGGTCACCGTGGAGGTGGCACCGGCCCTGGCCGGGAGTCTGCCGAGTGTGCTGGTCGGTGGGCACTTCCTCGAAGCCCCGGGGATGCTGTTCCGGGGGGTCGACGTCACCGTGGCGCGTGGGCCCGACGGCGCCAACGCAGGAGCGGCGGAGGACTCGCCCTACTACGGGGCGGACGGAGAACCCGGCGTGGACGGGCTCCCGGCGACGGGCATCCCTTACCTGATGCACTGGACCCCGGCGATCACGCCCGCGTTTCAGCCGGCGCGGCAGGGCAACACCGGCGGCGGGAGCTGTCGCAACCGGGGCTCGCCGCACCGCTACAACTGCATCGACGATGTCGAGCCGACCATCCCGGAGCATGCACCGACGCGAACCCTCGACTTCCCCGGCTGCTCGACCTCGAGCGGGCTTCATGGCGGACGGGAAGACCTCCGGGACTTCTGGACACCGGTGCGTTTCATCGGAGGGCCCGGCGACAGCGCCTGCTGGCCAGCCGCCGGCGGGGAGGCCACGCCGTCCACCTGGAACGGGGATCGACAGGGCGGAACCGGTGAGGTCGGCAACCCCGGCATGGGCGGGGGCGGTGGGCTCGGGGGGATCCGCTACTACCAGAACGAATACGCCGGCCACAGCGGCGGGAGCGGGGGCAACGGAGGCGCCGGTGGCGCCCCCGGGCTCGGGGGCGGCGGCGGGGTGACCGTGGTCGGATACATCCTGCGCCGCGCGGAAGGCGGCTCGGGTACCGTGGGCTTCGAGGCCTCGTCGCTTCAGGTGCTCGGTGCCGGAAACGGGGGGATGGGTGGGGCCAGCGGCCCGGGAGGACAGGGTGGGAACGGGGGCGACCGGCTCTGGTGGAGCGGGGTGGACCGGAACCACCAGGCCGCGGCCGGCGGACCCGGGGGCAATGCCGGCGGGGGCGGCGGAGGCGCCGGGGGAAGCGGTGGCTGGAGCGTCGGCATCATGCGCGATGATTCGGGCTATGCTCTCCCCGGATCCGCGGAGCTGAGCGTGAGTGTCGGGCCGGCCGGACAGGGAGGTGCTGGAGGATTGGGCGGCATGGGCGCAATGGAGATCACGCACCGTCCTCCCCAGGACGACGCCTTCGACATCACCGTTCCGCCCGGCGTCGATGGTGAGGACGGCGAGGATGGCGAAGACGGCCAGCGCTTCGTCAATTGCCTCCTCCCGGACTGCATCTGACCGCCGTGCCCGCGCGGGCACGGCGCCGGGACGGACCGGGCGGGTCGTTCGAATCAGGTCCGGGAGCTCCGGCGCGCGGAACTCAGCGACACACCGCGGTGCAGCGCACACCCAGCCAGGCGGCCGGCAGGCCCACCGTCCGGCTGAAGGAGACGCAGCGCTCCTGCGCCTGTGCGCACGCGGCCTCGAGGGCCTGGACGCGCTCCGTGGCGCCCAGGCGCGCCTCGACCTCGGGATCGCCGGAGGCATCGTGGAGCACGCGCAGGAGGGTTCGGGCTTCGGCCAGCTCCACGGCCACCGCGGTGGTGCGCCCATCGAGCTGAATGGTGTGGAACGCGGAGAGTGCGATCGCGAAGAAGAGCATGGCGATCACCAGATGGATGCGGCGCCGCGCGCGGACCGCCGACACGAGGCGCTGCCGGATGGCGCGGCGACGCTCCTGACTCATGGGGCCTCCCGCAGCACGTCGAACCCGAGCGCCCGCAGGCCGGAGGACAGCCCCATCAGCGGAAGCCCGACCACCGCCGTGCTGTCGACCCCCTCCACGGCATCGAAGAGCGTCACGCCGAGGCTCTCCAGCCGGTAGGATCCGGCGCACCCGAGGGGGCTGTCCCGGCGCACGTACGCGCGAATCTCCTCGGCGCTCAGCCGGCGCATGCGCAGGCGGTGCACATCGTGGCCGGCCCGGTAGGCGCCGTCGCGCACCCGGAGCACGAACCAGCCGGTGTGCAGCTCGTGGGTACTCCCCGACAACTGGCGGAGCTGCGCTTCGGCGTTCTCCACGGTGCCCGGCTTGTCGAGCCGGCCGCGCCCGTGGAGCGCCACCTGGTCGGCCCCGACGATCCAGACGTCCCGATCCTCCGGGCGCACGACTGCGCGGGCCTTCAGCTCGGCGAGGGTGCGCACGAGCTCCTCCGCGTCGTGGATGCGGCGCTTCCACAGGGCCTCGTCGACCTCGGGGGAGCGGCAGTCGAAGGGTAGCCCGAACCGGGCCAGCAGCTCCGCCCGCCAGGGAGACGTCGACGCAAGGATGAGGCGCACGTCGCTCATGGGGCCGCCGCCGGCACCACCGGGCGCACATCCCGAATCCACAGTGCCCACACGCCGTCCTCCTGCAGGGCGAGCACGCGGTCATCGTCGACGGGGACGAGCGCGAACGCCCGTCGTCGCGGGCTTCCGTGGACCATGCGCACCCCACCCTCCTCGCCCTCCTCCAGGTCGACCAGGAGCTGCCAGGGCCATCGGTCCGACTCCAGCGTGAACGCACCTGCGTGCCATCCCTCGGCCGTGATCGCCGTCAGGCGCCGCTGCCGGAACACGAGGGTGCCCATCGGCGCGCCCTGCGCATCGGCGACATCCCAGTCTCCAGCCAGCCACGCCACCGGGGTCTCGATCGCCAGCGGATCGGGGCAGTTCTCCCCCTGGGGTCCGCCACAGGCCCCCAGCACCAGCGACCCGAGCGTCAGCGCGAGCGCGACGAGGGGGACGCTGCAGGGGACCGGGGCGCGAGGTGCGCGCCCGTCACGCCGGGCCGAAGTCATTCCCGTCTCCCTCGGTGGGGGTGCGGCCACCCACGATGCCATGAAGGGTGACCGGGGTTCCGGCCTCCGCGAGGTGGATGGGATGCTCCCCGTCGAGCGCGCGGCGGCGCACGTAGGCGAGGGCGGCGCTGCGCCCGTCGGAGAGCTTCACCGAACGGGTCACGAAGCCGGCGTCACGGCCGCCGGCCTCGAGGCCGTGGCGCGGCGCGACGGGCGGGCCGTTCCACGTCAGGCGCACGAGTCGCTTGTTGGGCTGCCCGCGCGAGAAGAGCCGTTCGATGACCTCCTGGCCGAGGTAGCAGCCCTTGTTGAAGCTGACCGCCTCCCACAACCCCGCCTCCAGCGGGATGGTCTCCCCCACGAGCAGGTCCATTCCCTCACGGGCACAGGCGGAGAGAATCTCGGCAGCCTCGAGGGCGTCCGGCCGAGCCATCGGCACACCGGCCCCTTCGAGGGCGGTGGCGGCGTCGTCGAGGACCTCCGCGCTGCCGACGAGAAGCACGGCGTCGCGGCCGAGCCAGCGGGTGCGTGCGGCGCGCAGACCATCCGCCGGGCCCTGGAGCGTGCGCGTGTCGGGGACGGGGAGGCCCGCCGCCGTGAGGGCGTCCTCGAAGGGCCCGACCAGGAGGAGCACCTCGCCGGCCGAGGCCTCGAGCTCGACGTCCTCCATGATGACGTACCGGTCCAGATGGGCGCGCAGGGGCTCGGCGTCTCCCGCGAGGCGCACGGCGAGGGCGCCGTCGTCCGTGGCGTGCCAGAGCGCGTCGGCGATCACCCGACCGTTGATGTCCGTGGCCACTGCGCGGGATCCTCCCGCGCTCTCCCACGTCCGGGTGTCCGCCGTCAGCTTCGTCTGCAGGTAGGGCAGCGTGTCCGCGCCACGGGCGACCAGGAAACCCACCGGGACCCGCAGCAGGGCCGTGCGGTCGAGGAGAGCGGTGACATCGTCGGCGTTCTCGGCGGGCAGCGGGCGGGACATGGTGTGAACTCGGCGGGGGAGAGGGGAGGCGACGGCCGCTCGGGAGGATGGTGCGCGCCCCGCGCGATGACAAGGGCGGTATCGCGGCTCAGCGCAGGTCGAAGTACGGGGAGTCCACCGTCCCGATCACCGGCGGGCCTTCCAGGGCGTCCAGCGCCTCGACGACCCGGACGAGGGGCTCGAGACGGTAGTGCCGCTCCATGGCGGTGAGGAGGGTCCGCAGCGCATCCGCCTTCCGGGTCCACCTGCGGCGAAGGTCCGGCTGGTGTCGAACGAGCGCCGGAGAGATCCCGGGATCATGGCGGTCCATCAGGTCGATGGCGTGCAGCTCCAGCCCGAAGAAGGGGGCACGCCGGGCGAGCCGGCCGGGCAGGGCGTCGAGCACGCGGGAGGGGAGGCCGAGGAGGCTCGTCCCGATCAGCGGCAGGCGCGTGACGGGCGTGACGCCGATGGGGAGCTCCCACAGGGGCAGCGAGTGCTTTCGGTCCCCCCGCCGGTGCAGGGCGAAGCGGGAAGGGCGATAGGGCTGCGTGGGGGCGAGCAGGGCCCGCGGGTCGGTCATCATGCTCACGCTGTCCCGGCCGCGCAGGCCCATCCAGGCCAGCACACCGGCCTTCGCCGCGTAGTATGATGGACACGGGAAGACGCTCGAGTCGTATCGGTAGCCCCGCTCCGCCAGCAGCCGAAGGATGCCGATGTCCACGTTGTAGCCCGGAGCCCGGAAGCCCACCGGCCGGACGCCGAGCCAGCGCTCGATCGCCCGGTCCGCCCGGTCGAGATCCTGCGCGATGCTCCGCTCGCTCCACTCGCGCATGTCGTACGCGTGCCGGAAGCTGTGGGAGGCGATCTCGTGCCCCGCATCGCGAGCCCGCACGAGCGCGTCCCGGGCCACCGGACGCTCGAGCTCGCCGGCCACAACGAAGAGCGTCGCCCGGATGTCGAGATCATCGAGGAGCGAGAGCAGACGAGGCACCGCCACCGCGTAGATCGTGCCCACGTCGCCCGGTGCCGCCAGCCCGTGGATGCGGTGGTAGTGCACGAGGCTGTCGAGATCGACGGACACGTTGCCGACCCTGCCCGTCCTCGTGCTCAGGGCCCCCCCCTCCGCAGGTGCATCCGCCCACGCGGCCGGCGCGGCCTCGCGCACACTCATGAACGCTCCCCCACGCGAATCGACCAGGCCAGCGTGCCGAGCTGACGCAGCACCCGCGGCACCCGCCGGAAGAGGTGCACCGACGGTGCGCGCTTCTCGATCACCTCGACCGGGATCTCCACCACGCGCAATCCACTGCGCTGCGCCCGGATCACCAGCTCGCTGGCGAACATGTCGCGGTCCACCCGGCACGTCGACACCACCGGAAGAACCCGCTCCCGAACGAACGCCTTCAGCCCGTGGGTGTCCGTCCCCCGGTATCCCGTCGCCACCCACAGGAGGGTGTTCACCGCACGCGTGGCGGCGCGACGGTATGCCGGCCGACGGTCGAGCGACCGCTCCAGCCGCTTCGACCCGATGACCATGTCGTAGCGCTCCTCGCGCAACCGGTGGAGCGCGCGCTCATGGAAGTCCACATCGCAGAGGTCGATCTCCTCGCAGATCACGTACCGACCCCGCGCCTGCTCGATGCCCGCGCGCAACGCGCGACCATAGTTCGGCTCCGGGCCCTCGATCAGCCGCAGCTCGGGCCGACGCTCTCCCCACTCCCGCGCGATCTCCACGGTCCGGTCCACGCAGCCGTTCGCGCTGAGCAGCACCTCGAAGCGCAGCCCTCCGAGCCGGGGGCTGCGGTCGAGCCGATCGAAGAGATCCGCCAGCGCCGCCGACAGGATCCCTTCCTCGTTGTACACCGGGATGACGATCGTCACGTCCGGCTCTGCGTCGCCTGCGGTGTGCTGCACTCCTCCTCCAGATGGCACGCGCGGGTGCCCGCCCCGGCGCCTGCGCCCATAGGACAGACCGGCCCGGGCTGGCAAGGATCGGCGTTGACGGGAGGCGCGGTCATGATCGTGCAGGGCCCGCCGGAAGGGCGAGGGCGTTCGCGGACGTCATTGACATAAACTTGCAGATGAGGGAGGACGCCGGGCGACGCGCACCCGAGGTGCGGCCGATCCCCCCGATCCCTTCCAGGAAGATGCGATGGAACGCCTGCCCGTGACCGTGCTCTCCGGCTTTCTCGGGGCCGGAAAGACGACCCTGCTCAACCATGTGCTGCACAACCGGGAAGGCCGGAAGGTGGCCGTGATCGTCAACGACATGAGCGAGGTGAACATCGACGCCCGCCTCGTCGAGGGCGGGCAGGCGGCGCTCAACCGCGTGGACGAGAAGCTCGTCGAGATGAGCAATGGCTGCATCTGCTGCACCCTGCGGGAGGACCTCCTGGTGGAGGTGGGGCGTCTGGCCCGGGAGGGCCGCTTCGACTATCTGCTCATCGAGTCGACGGGCATCTCCGAACCGCTGCCGGTGGCCGAGACGTTCACGTTTCCGTTCGAGGACGGATCGAGCCTGTCGGACGTCGCCCGGCTGGACACCATGGTCACCGTCGTGGATGCGCGGAACTTCCTCGAGGACTTCGGCAGCGGCGACGACCTCGAGGAACGGGGGGTCGGCCTGGGCGAGGGCGACGACCGGACCCTCGCCGACCTGCTCGTGGACCAGGTGGAGTTCGCCGACGTGATCCTCGTGAACAAGTGCGATCAGGTCACCGACGAGGAGCGGGCGCACCTTGTGGGGCTGCTCCGAAAGCTCAATCCGCTGGCGGAGATCGAGACAGCGACCCGGGCCGAGGTGCCGCTCGGTCGCATTCTCGACACGAATCGCTTCGACTTCGAGCGCGCAGCGAGCAATCCGGGATGGCTCCGGGAGCTGCGGGGCGAACACACGCCCGAGACCGAGGAGTACGGAATCTCGAGCTTCGTGTTTCGGGCCCGTCGGCCGTTCCATCCCCAGCGATTCTGGGAGTCGGTCGGGCAGGGGTGGCCCGGGGTGCTGCGCTCCAAGGGGTTCGTCTGGCTCGCCACGCGCATGGAACTCGCCGGTGTGTGGAGTCAGGCCGGTGTGATGGCATCCCTCGAGCCCGCGGGGTTCTGGATGGTCTCGGCGCCGCCGGAGCTGCTCGAGAACAGCGACGTGGAACGGGATCGGGTGCCGTGGGACGACCGCTGGGGCGACCGACGCCAGGAGATCGTGCTCATCGGCCAGCATCTCGACCGGAAGGCCCTCGAGCAGGACCTGGAAGCGTGCCTGCTCACCGAGGAGGAGATGGCGCTTGGGCAAGAGGGCTGGCAGCACCTCCGCGACCCCTTTCCGCAGTGGACGGTGGCCGGGGAGGACGGGGAGGACTGATGCATCCCCGCGCCTAGTCCTGCGGAATCCGGAGCTCCATGCCCTCCACCAGCCGCGCTGGGTCGGGCCCGATGAGCTGCCGGTTCAGCTCGTGGATGCGGTGCCAGTGATTGCCCGAACCCATCGTGCGCTGCGCGATCAGCGAGAGACTGTCCCCGGCACGCACCCGATAGGTCAGCGGCCGGTCCCCGGTGGCCGCCCGAATGATGTGCGCCGGGGTCTCCTCCGCCGAGTCGTACTCCAGGCGCGGATCGCGCTCGACCTCGGTGGCAGCGGCCAGGGACCGGAGGCGCTCGATCCGTTCACGCGTCGGCGCGTTCGCGCGCCGCGTCTCCGTCTCGTCCGTCGTGCCCCCGTCCGCTTCGGCCTCTTCCGCGTCCGCACCGTCGCCGGATGGCGCCGCGTGCTCGATGCGCCAGGCAATGCTCGCCGCGTCCAGGTGCGTCGTCGCGAGGCGGCGCAACGGCTCCTCCGCGTGCCCCGCGGGAACCCGCAGCACGAGCTGGCCGTCCTCGAGGTCCGTGGAGAGGTGCCGGGTGTCGATGTCGTCGCGGGTGAGGGCCTCGGCCCAGAAGGCCGCCTTCGCCAGACGCGCGGCGGGAGAGAGGTCCGCCTCATCGGCCGCGGTGGGCTCCTCGCCGTCCTCGTCCTCGTCCGACGCCGAGGCCGACGCTTCGGTGCCGTCGGACGAGGCTTCCTCCGCGCCCACGTCCTCCGCATCGGCTCCGTCGCAGGCAGCACTGAAGACCATCGCCAGGACGATCGCGGCGGGCATCAGCCTCGGCCAACCGGAAGGGGAAGACGGGGCGCACATGGGGCGTGGCTCTGGGTGGGGGAGGGCGCCGGCAGGCCGGCGCGGCGGAGGCGAGCTAGTGCAGGCGGCGAACACAGTCAACCGGCCGCCGGCCTCGCGACGCGGTGCGCTGCAGCGCCGCTCGTGCGCAGGGCAGGACAGCCGGGGATCGGGGGCAAGGCGCCGGCTGTCTCGCCGTCGGTGTCCTCGACCCCGGGCCGGGGCCGAAGGCTCACTTCTTCAGGGCCGCCTCCACCTCCGGGAGACGGAACTTGCCCCGCTCCTCGTGGAGGACGCGCACGGGCTTGCCGTCGCGGCCTCCTTCGTGCCGCTCCCGGTTGAGCGACACGTAGATGCTGTTTCGGTTTGGAACGGCGCCGTTCCGTGTGGCGTATCCCTCTTCCTCGAACCAGTCGAGGATCTGGCCGGCGTCCACGACCGCGGCGCGGTTCTTCAGGGCCACGTGGATCGCCGCGTCGACGATGCCCATGTCCTGAAGCGCCGAGTCGTTACCGGTGTTGCCGGACTTCACTGCCGCTGCCTTGCGACGGCCCTTGCGCGCCGGCGCCTTGCTCCTTGCGGCCCTGGCGGGCGCCTTCCGCGAGGGTGCCGGGCGCGTGGCCTTCGGCGGCTCCGGGGCGGCGCCCGAGACGGGAAGCTGCGTCGCCGGAAGGCGCTGGATTTCTCCGGAGCCGTCCGTCAGGCTCCGCAGGTAACGAACGTGATCGAGCTGAAGCTGAAGCTGCTGCTGTTCGGCGGCCAGACGTCCGATCTGTCCAAGCAGGCGGTGCTCCTCGGCCAGAAAGTGCGCGATCACCTTGTCGAGACGAGCGGCGTCGGTCATGAATGCTCCTCGTGAAGAGGGAGGGTGTTTCGTCGAGATCCCGGTCGGAAAGGCGACCATGGGGCTCCTGCCCCGAATCCGCGAAACGGGTTCGACGGTTGCCATACGGCGGTACGACGAACCGTTCGGGTCCGTCGCACAAAGGCGCTTTCGTTTGCATACGCACTCAACGTCCCGTCCGTCAACAGGGAATTGTGAACCAGGGCACGGAACGATTGACGCACCGCCCGAACTGCACTAATCCCCGCCGCCCGGGCACCGCCCGCGCCGGCGAACGAACCGCGAGGAGCGAACACGAAGCGGGCTGGTAACGGGCCGAAAAGTTGTGGAAAACCAACGTGGCGAACACCCCGCGCAAGCGGGCGCCCCGCAGGAGGAACGAATCATGCGCGAAAAGATCCGCCTCGTCAGCACCGCCGGAACGGGCTTCTTCTACACCACCACCAAGAACCGCCGGAACACCCCCGACAAGCTCGTGGTGAAGAAGTACGACCCGAAGGCGCGAAAGCACGTGGACTTCAAGGAAGCCAAGATCAAGTAGCACGGCACGCCCGCAGCGCCCCCCCCCACGCGAGTGGGCCGACACCGGGCGCCGCGGCCAGCAGGCAAATCGGGCCGCGATGGTCGGCCGTCGCCCGGCCCTCGTCGCTCGGCCCTCGTCGCTCGGCCCTCGTCGCAGAGGGACTCGTCGCAGGTTGCCGTGTGCCATGGGCACAACTCGGGCCGCAATGGTCGGCCGTCGCCCGGCCCTCGTCGCAGAGAGCCTCGAGCAGGTCGCTGTACGCCATGGGCGAGTCCGGCCGCGCTGGCGGCCGTCGCCTCAGCCCTCGTCGTAGAGGGACTCGAGCAGGTCGCTGTACGCCTTGAGCACGTTGCGACGCTTCACCTTCATGGACGGGGTGAGCATGTCGTTGTCGGTGGAGAACTCCTCGATGATGAGGGTCCACCGCTGCGGGCGCTCGTAGCCCTTGAAACCGTCGCTGTACTTGCGCAGCTCCTCGCCGATGCGGGCGTGGCACCGGTCGTTCTTCACCAGCCCCTCGGGGGAGGTGTCGCTGATGCCCTGCTTCTGCGCCCACTTCGCGAGGGCTTCGAAATCCGGGACGACGAGGGCCACGTTGTAGGGCTTGTTGTCGCCGTGGAGGAACACCTGGTTGATGAAGCCACTCAGCTTCAGCAGCTCCTCGAGGGGCGAGGGCACGACGTACTTGCCGTTCTCCAGCTTGTACTGCTCCTTGAAGCGGCCGGTGATGCGGATGAAGCCGTCGGTGTCCTTCTGGCCCATGTCTCCGGAGCGGAAGGCCCGCTTGCCATCGAGATCGTAGATCGCCTCCTCGGTGGCCTCGGGCTTGTTGAGGTACTCCTGCATGACGTTCGGCCCGATGATGACGATCTCGCCCACCTCGCCGTCCGGGAGCACCTTCTGCGGGTCCTCCGGATCGACGATCACGATCTCCACCCCGGGGATCGGCTTGCCGATGGTGCCGATGCGGCGGGCCTCCGGGCTGTTCGCGGAGGCGATCGGGGAGGTCTCCGACAGCCCGTATCCCTCGTACACCTGGATGCCGATGTCGTCGATGAACTCGGCGACCTCGCGGGACAGCGCGGCACCGCCGGAGAACGCGTACTTGAGCCGTCCGCCGAAGCGGTCGCGGACCTTCGAGAACACCTTGTCGTTGAAGAAGCCGTACTGGATGTTGAGCCAGGCGCTCTCCTGACCCTGATCGCGGAGCTCCCGCTTCTTCCGGGCCACCTCCAGCCCCTTGTAGAACAGGAAGCGCTTCAGCCCGGACTCGTCCTCCATCCGCTTCTGCAACCCGTCGTAGATCCGGTTGAAGATGCGCGGCACCGAGAACAGCAGGGTGGGGCGGACCTCGCCGAAATTGTCGATCAGTGTCTGCACGCTCTCCGCCAGGCCCATCGAGGCCCCGGCGCTCATCATGCAGTGGAGCTCGCAGGTCTGGCCGAAGGAGTGCGCCCAGGGCAGGAAGCTCAGGCTCACGTCATCCGGGGAGATCGGGAAGATCTCATGGACGGCGTTGATGTTGCTCACGAAGTTTCCGTGCGACAGCACCACGCCCTTGGGCTGGCCCGTCGTCCCCGACGTGTAGATCAGCCCGGCCCACTCCTCCTCCGACGGAAGGTAGGGATCGGCCGGGTGCGCCGTGCCGATCTCGAGCTGATTCGCCCACGAGTTCTCCTCCGACGGGTCCGCCTCGATGCAGATCACCCGTTCCAGCGCCTCCAGCTCGTCCGGGAAGTCCTTCACATCGTCCAGGATCGCCTCGGTCGACACGATCAGCACCTTCGCCGAGGCGTCTTCCAGAATGTACTTCCAGTCCTTGGCGAGCTGCGCCTCGTACATCGGAACATACTGCGCACCGAGGCCGTAGGTCGCGTAGGCCGCCACCGCCCACTCCACCCGGTTGTTGGCGATCACCGACACGCGGTCGCCCTTGCCCACACCGTGGTGGGCCAGCGCCCCGCGGATCTGCGCCACCATCGCACCGAACTCCGCGTAGGTCGTCCACCCGTACGTCCCGTCGCGCTTCGTTCCGAACAGCGGGCGGCTCGCGAACCGCTCGCACGACTTGAGCTGCATGTCGACCAGGGACGTGAACTTCGGCGTGGTCATTCCTCACCCTCCTGTGGCACGATTCGGGACTGTCGCTCGCGGACCCCAGCGCCGCAGCGCGAGGGCGCGTATACGCACAACCGCCCGGAGTCCTACGGTGCGACCCGACCATTGTCAACGGCACCCCCACCCCGCAAGGATCCCGTCATGACAGCCCCCTGCGCGCTCCACCGGCTCCTCGCCGTCCCGCTCCTCCTCGCCCTCGCCGCACCGGCCGCCGCGCAACCGACACAACCCCGGCCCCCCAGCAGCGAACCCGCCCGCGACCTCCGCGCCGAAGCCGAGGCCGAACGACTCGCCCGCGAGGAAGCCGAAGCCCTCCGCGCCGAAGCCGCCGTCAACCCCTCCCGACCCACCCACACCGACAACGCCCTCTTCATCGTCCCCGGCGCCATCGAGCTCGAAGCCGGCTACCGCATCGACCGCGACCGCCAGGACCTCGACGACGTCAACACCCTCACCCTCGTCACCCAGCACATCGACTTCCTCGCCAGGCTCGGACTCGCCCCCACCACCGAAGCCCGGTTCGGATGGAATGTCCTCCACCTCCTCGCCGTCGACGGCAACCGCGAGGAATCCGGCCTCGGCGACCCCTTCGCCCAGCTCAAGCACGGCATCCCCGTCGACCCCGACGGCACCCACCTCCTCGCCCTCCTCGTCACCGCCTCCCCAGGGATCGGGCAGAGTCCCTTCACCCACCGCGGCCTCGGACTCGGCGCCGACGCCGTCTACACCGTCTTCCCCGGACCCCTCCAGCTCGACGCCCAGGCCGGGCTCCACATGGTGCTCCTCGTCGACAACCCCCAGTTCCGCATTCCCCTCTCCGGCGTCGTCTCCTGGAGCTTCCTCCCCACCGCCTCCGTCTTCGGCGAGTTCGTCCAGCGGCTCAACCTCAACCGCCTCAACGACTCCGGAACCAGCCTCCTCGCCGGCGGCGCCTGGCACCCCCTCCCCCGCCTCGCCGTCGACGCCAGCTTCGGACTCGGACTCAGCCCCAGCGAACCCGGCGTGTCCTTCCTCGTCGGCGCGACCTGGCTCGCCGGATTCCTCCCCTGAAGCTGCACCGCCGATCAACCGTTTGACACCGCTCGTGCCCCGTTGCTAGGACACCGCACTTCCGGCGGTCCGGCCCCCCGGTGGCGCCCGAACCGAACACCGCCGACGCCGGCCCGGTTGACCCCTCGACCCCGAGCGGAATGATGTCCCGACCCTCCTGCATCCTCGCCTTCTCCGGCGGCCTCGATACCTCCCTCTGCGTCGTCTGGCTCCGCGAGGAACTCGGTTACGACGTCGTCACCGTCACCGTCGACACCGGCGGCTTCGACGACGAGGAACTCCAACGCATCGCCGCACGAAGCAGGGAGGCAGGTGCCATCGAGCACCTCGTCATCGACGGACTCGACGAACTCTGGGAAGACTGGATCCGGCACATCGTCGCCAGCAACTACATGAAGGGCGGCCTCTACCCCCTGTGCGTCGGCGTCGAACGCGTCGTCCAGGCCAGACACCTCGTGCGCATCGCCCGCGAACGCGGCGCCGCCGCCGTCGCCCACGGCTCCACCGGAGCCGGGAACGACCAGATCCGCTTCGACGTCGTCCTGCGAACCCTCGCCCCCGACCTCACCGTCCATGCCCCCATCCGGCAGCTCGGCTGGGGCCGGGCCGAGGAGGCCGAGTATCTCGCCGAGCACGGCATGCACGTGGACGCCTCCACCAAGCGCTACTCCGTCAACGCCGGACTCTGGGGCGTCACCATCGGCGGCGGAGAGACCCGCACCAGCCACGAGGCCGTGCCCGACCACGTCTACGCCACCACTGCAGCGCCCGCACACGCCCCCGAAGGAGGCGTCACCCTCGCCCTCGGCTTCCATCGCGGACGCCTCGTCACCCTCGACGGTGAGGAGGGCCACCCGGTCGCCCTGCTGCGCAGCCTGGGCGAGCACGCCGCCGCACACGGAGTCGGCCGTGGCATCCACCTCGGCGACACCGTCCTCGGCATCAAGGGCCGTATCGCCTTCGAAGCCCCCGCCGCACACGTCCTCATCCACGCACACCGCGAACTCGAGAAGCTCGTGCTCACCAAGTGGCAGCTCTTCGTGAAGGAGCAGATCGCCCAGTTCTACGGCCTCTTCCTCCACGAAGGACGCTACCTCGACCCCGCCATGCGCGACATCGAAGCCTTCCTCGACTCCTCCCAGCAACGCGTCTCCGGAAACGTCACCGTCCACCTCGAGCAGGGCCGGCTCCTCGTGCGAGCCCTCCAGAGCCCGCACTCCCTCATGGACGCCACCCGCGCCGCCTACGGCGAGGAGAGCGGACTGTGGGACGGACGCGACGCCGAAGGCTTCGCGAAGATCCTCTCCATCCAGTCCGCCCTCGCTCACCGGGCCGGCGCCCCCGAGGAGTAGCGCATGCGCTTCCACCGGCGAATCCGGCTCGACCGCATCGGATCGGTCACCCTCCCCGCCCGGCTCAACTCCCAGGTCGAGGTCTCCCCCGAGGTCTCCCCGGACGAAGGGACGCTCATCGCCGTGCGCGCCCTCGCCGAGAACCCCAACTACGGGCACCTCGAGCTGCCGAGTGGACGCCTCGCACGCGTCGTCACCGGAAACCTCCTCGCCGGCGCCCTCGGCGCACGACAGGCCCTGCACGGCTACATGGGACGCGTCCCCGACACCATCGCCGTCGGAGACCGCCTCGCCCTCCTCAACATGGGCGGCGTCATCGGCGTCTGCGATCAGCCCAGCACCACCCTCGGCCCCCCCATCCCCGTCGAGGTGCTCGGCCAGATCTCCCGTGACGGCGTCGCGCTGTCCCTGCGCCAGTTCGCCCTGCCGAGCTGCCCGGAGCTCGACCCCGCCGGCCCGCCGCTCGTCCTCATCCTCGGGACCTGCATGAACAGCGGCAAGACCTTCGCCGCCGCCGAGATCGTCCGCATCCTCAGCCACAACGGCGTCCGCATCGCCGCCGGAAAACTCTCCGGCGTCGCCGCCCAGCGCGACCTCCTCCACATGGCCGACAACGGCGCCGTCGCCACCGCCTCCTTCCTCGACTGCGGCCTCCCCTCCACCGTCAACGCGCCCGACCTCGGCGCCGTCGCACGAAGCGTCATCCAGCACCTCGAGAAGAGCAGGCCCGAACTCATCCTCCTCGAACTCGGCGACGGCATCATCGGGGGCTACAACACCGGAAGCATCCTCGAGGAACCCTCCGTCCTCGCCCGCACCGGCGCCCGCGTCCTGTGCGCCAACGACCTCGTCGGCACCTGGGGCTCCGTCCAGTTCCTCGACCGCCTCGGCCACCGGCCCGACATCATCTCCGGACCCGTCACCGACAACGCCGTCGGAACCTCCTACATCGACGCGGACCTCGGCATCACCGCCGCCAACGCGCGCCTCCACCCCCGCACCCTCGCCGAACACGTCGCCCGGGCCGCCGCAATCGCCGTCGAATGGAAACCGTGAACCCGACAGAACCCACACCCACCCGAATCGCCATCCTCGGCGCCACCGGCTACGGCGGCGGAGAGCTCCTGCGCCTGCTCCTCCAGCACCCCCGCGTCGACGTCGTCGCCGCCACCAGCCGCTCCCGCGAAGGAATGCCCGTCGGTCACGTCCACCGCAACCTCCACGGCTGGACCGACCTCGCCTTCTCCAGCCCCACCGCCGACTGGATCGCCGAGAACGCCGACATCGCCATCGGCGCCATGCCCCACGGCGCCTCCGCCGAGACCCTCGCCCCCCTCGTGGACACCGGCCAGCGCGTCATCGACCTCAGCGGGGACTTCCGGCTCCGCGATGCCAGGGACTACGCCCACTGGTACCGCCGCGAACACCCGCGGCCCGACCTCCTCGAACACGCCGTCTACGGGTGCCCCGAACTCGAGGGCGACACCATCGCCACCGCCCGGCTCGTCGCCAGCCCCGGCTGCTTCGCCACCGCCCTCAACCTCGCCATGCTCCCCGCAGCCGCCGCAGGGCTCCTGCGCGGGCGACCGCAGGTCGTCGCCATGACCGGATCCTCCGGCTCCGGCGCCGAAGCCCGCCCCACCACCCACCACCCCGAACGCGCCGCCACCCTGAGACCCTACAAGGTGCTCGCACACCAGCACGTCCCCGAGGTCATGCAGCTCCTCGCCGACGCCGGCAGCCCCGTCGACGGCATCGACTTCACCCCCGTGTCCGCACCCATCGTCCGGGGCATCCTCGCCATCGTCTCCGCCGAGCTCGCCGACCCCGACGCCAGACCCGAAGACCTCTACCGCGAATTCTACGCCGAGAGCCCCTTCGTGAAGGTCCTCGACGACCGCGAACCCGAAGTGGCCTCCATCGCCGGAAGCAACTACGTCGAGGTCCGCGCGCGGCGGACCCCGGACGGCAGACTCCACGCCGTCTGCGCCATCGACAACCTCGTCAAGGGCGCCGCCGGACAGGCCGTCCAGAGCCTCAACCGCATGATCGGCGCCCCCGAGGAACTCGGGCTCACCTGGCCCGGCATGTGGCCCTGACCCCCCCCCACCGAAGCACTCCCCCAGGGAGGCCATGACCCAACCCAACGCCCACTACCTCGCCCCCACCTCGCTCTCCCTCGAGCAGACCCGGGCCCTCTTCGAGCTCGCGCGTGACCTCAAGCGCCAGCCCATCCGGACCGATCTCGCCGGACGCGCCCTCGGGCTGATCTTCTTCAACCCGTCCCTGCGCACCCGCTCGAGCTTCGACATCGGCATGGCCCAGCTCGGCGGACACGCCCTCACCCTCGACGTCGGCGTCGGCACCTGGAAGCTCGAACACCGGGAAGACGTCGTCATGGACGGCGACGCCGCCGAGCACATCAAGGACGCCGCCCGTGTCCTCTCGCGCTACGCAGACGCACTCGCCATCCGCTCCTTCCCCCAGCGCGTGAGCTGGGGCGAGGACCGCCGCGACCCGATCCTCTCGGCCTTCGCCCGCTGGGCCGAAAAACCCGTCATCAACCTCGAAAGCGCACTCCACCACCCCTGCCAGTCCCTCGCCGACCTCCTCACCATCGAGGAACGACTCGGCGACCCGAAGGGACAGCCCATCGTCATCTCGTGGGCCTGGCACCCGAAGGCCCTCCCCATGGCCGTGCCCAACTCCATCCTCACCGAGGCCGCGAAGTTCGGCATGGACGTGCGACTGGCCCACCCCCCCGGATGGGAGCTCGACCCCGAGATCATGGACCAGGCCCGGGGCCTCGCCAGCGCCGCCGGCGGCCGCGTCGAGGTCCACCACGACCTCGAGACCGCCCTGCCCGGCGCGCGCGTCGTCTACGCCAAGAGCTGGGGGAGCATCCCCAACTACCGACACGCCGAGGGCGAGGACCGCGCCAAGGAACCCCTCCGCAGCCGCTGGCGCATCCGCATGCGCCACCTCGAGACCGCCGATGACGCCTTCTTCATGCACTGCCTCCCCGTCCGCCGCGGCGTGATCGTCGACGACGAGGTCCTCGACTCCCCACGCAACGCGGCCTACGACGAGGCGGAAAATCGCCTCCACGTCCAGAAGGCCCTCCTCCTGCACCTCCTCGGGAAGGCCCCCCTCTGACGGGCCCCCCACGCACCGCGCGAACCCCAACGGAGAAACGCCGTGGAAGATATCACCGTCCTCAAGCAGGCGCTCCCCTACATCCAGCGCTTCAAGGGATCGACCTTCGTCGTGAAATTCGGCGGCGAGGCCATGGAAGACCGCGAGGTCCTCGAACGCCTCATCGATGACATCACCCTGATGCACCTCGTCGGCATCCGCGTCGTCGTCGTCCACGGGGGCGGCCGGCACGTCACCGACCTCGCCCGCCAGCTCGGCCTCGAGAGCCGCTTCGTCGGCGGTCGACGCGTCACCGACGAACCCACCCTCGACGTCCTCAAGATGGTCCTCTCCGGAAAGATCTCCGTCGAGATCCTCTCCCTCCTCAAGAAGAAGGGCGTCCGCGCCATGGGCGTCTCCGGCGTCGCCGCCGGCGTCATCGAAGCCCGACGACGACCCCCCACCCGCGTCTCCGGCGGCGGCGACGAACTCGTCGACTTCGGCGAGGTCGGCGACATCGAACGCATCGACACCCGCCTCCTCCAGCTCCTGCTCGACGAAGGCTACATCCCCGTCCTCAGCCCCCTCGGCGCCGATGCCGACGGCGACGTCCTCAACATCAACGCCGACACCGTCGCCGCGCACCTCGCGGCCTCCCTCAACGCCGAGAAGCTCCTCCTCCTCACCGGCACCCCGGGGGTCATGACCGACCTCAAGGACCCCACCAGCCTCATCTCGCGCATCACCGCCGACGAAGCCCGCGAGGCCATCGAGAAGGGCATCATCCAGGGCGGCATGATCCCCAAGATCGAAGAGTCCCTCTACGCCCTCGGCCGCGGCGCCGGACAGGTCCACATCCTCTCCGCACTCGAACCCCACCAGATGCTCCTCGAGATCTTCACCCGGTCCGGATGCGGGACCATGCTCGTCCCCTGAACCTCCGCAGGCACTGCCCCCCTTTCCCGGAATACGCGTGGATCCCGCCATCGACCTCCTCCAGCGGATGGTCCGCTCCGAATCCGTCAGCGGCAACGAAGCCCGCTGCGTCGCCCTCTACGCCGAGTTCGCCGAACACCACGGGTTCTCCCCCGTCATCGACGGCCGAAACGTCTTCTTCGAACGACGGCGAAACGACGGGCCCGCCCTCCTGCTCAACAGCCACGTCGACACCGTGAAGGCCGGGCCCACCTGGACCCGCGACCCCTGGGACGGCGCCATCGAGGAAGACCGGCTCCACGGACTCGGCGCCAACGACGCCAAGGGCTCCGTCGCCGCACAGTTCGGCGCCGCACTGCTCCTCGAACAGCAGGGCTTCGAAGGAAACCTCGTCGTCTGCGCCTCCTGCGACGAAGAGACCGGCGGAGAGGGCATGGAACGCATCCAGCACGACCTCCCCCCCTACGACGCCGCCCTCATCGGCGAACCCAACGACTTCGCCGTCGCCGCCGGACAGCGCGGCCTCGTCAAGGTCCGCATCCACGTCCCCGGAATCCGCGCACACGCCTCGCGACCCTGGCAGGGAAGCAACGCCATCCACGCCGCCGCGCGCGTCATCGCCGCGCTCGAGGCCCCACACCTCAACGTGCCCGGAGACCTCACCCGAGCCACCGTCCAGGTCACCATGATCGAGGGCGGCACCCAGAGCAACGTCGTCGCCGACGCATGCACCCTCACCGTCGACTGCCGAACCACCCCCGAGTTCGACAACGCCGCCATGCTCCGGCACCTGCACAACGCCGCCGACGAAACCGGGGCCCGCATCGAGAAAATCTCCGACCGCTTCCGGCCCGTCCACACCCCCACCGACGTGCCCCTCGTCCAGGCCGCCCTCGAAAGCACAGGACACGCCGAACCCACCGTCTTCCCCAGCGTCTGCGACCTCTTCTGGGTCAGCCACGTCCCCGCACTCGTCATGGGACCCGGACAGCCCGAACGAAGCCACCGCGCCGACGAGTTCATCCGCATCCCCGAGGTCCTCGACGGCGTGCGCACCTACGCCGACATCGCCCGCCGATGGTGGGAACGGGCCACCCACTGAACCCCAGCCCCAGCCCCACCATGTCCCGACACCTCTGGGCCGGACGCTTCGACGCGTCCCCGGCCGCCGCCCTCGACGCCATCAACCGCTCCATCGACTTCGACCGCAGACTCTGGCGCGAAGACATCGAAGGCTCCCGCGCCCACGCCTCCATGCTCGCCACCATCGGAGTCCTCTCCGACGCCGAACGCGACGCCATCCTCCGCGGACTCGATACCGTCGCCCAGGAGTTCGGCAACGACACCTTCGTCGTCCTCGACTCGGACGAGGACATCCACATGGCCGTCGAACGACGCCTCACCGAGCTCGTCGGCGACCCCGGACGAAAACTCCACACCGGGCGCAGCCGGAACGACCAGGTCGCCACCGACATGCGCCTCTTCCTCCGCAGCGCCTCCCGCGCCATCCGCGACCGCCTCGACACCCTCGTCCGCCGCATCGCCGAGCTAGCCTCCACACACGCCGCCGACCCCCTGCCCGCATACACCCACCTGCAGCGCGGCATGCCCACCACCCTCGGACACCACCTCCTCGCCTGGGCCGAGATGCTCCTGCGCGACCACGACCGCTTCGGCGAAGCCGCACGACGCGCCAACGTCTCGCCCCTGGGCAGCGGCGCCTGCGTCGGCTCCTCCTTCCCCCTGCGACGCGAAGACACCGCACGCGAACTCGGCTTCGACCACATCTCCCTCAACAGCCTCGACGCCGTCTCCGACCGCGACGCCATCCTCGACGTGCTCTACGCCACCAGCATGCTCGCCATGCACCTCAGCCGCATCGGCGAAGAGCTCGTCCTCTGGTCCACCCAGGAGTTCGCCTTCGTCCGCCTGGGAGATGCCGTCACCACCGGCTCCTCCATGATGCCCAACAAGAAGAACCCCGACGGCGCCGAACTCCTCCGCGGAAAGGCAGGAAGAACCTTCGGAAACCTCGTCGCGCTCCTCACCACCATGAAGGGACTCCCCCTCACCTACAACAAGGACATGCAGGAGGACAAGGAGCCCCTCTTCGACTCCATCGACACCGTCCTCCTCGGACTCGACATGGCCAGCGCCATGCTCGACGACATCCGCTTCCACACCGACCGCATGCGCGCCGCCTGCTCCGGGTGGGTCAACGCCACCGACTTCTGCGAGCTCCTCGTCCGCGCCGGAACCCCCCTGCGCACCGCACACCACCAGACCGGACGCATCGTCGCCCTCGCCGTCGAACGGGGCACCGAGATCCAGCACCTGCCCCTCGCAGAACTCCAGGCCATCGCCCCCGAAGCCACCGCGGACATGCTCGAGGCCCTCGAACTCGATGCCATCATCGCCGCCAGGGACCTCCCCGGCGCGTCCGCGCCCCACAGGGTGCGCGAAGCCGCTGCCATGATTAGCTCCCGACTCGAGAAGGACTGAACCCACCCCGCCCCACCGGGAGCCCGGCCCATGCATCGCACCGCCCTCCAGGCCACGCGCGCCCTCGCCCCCCTCCTCTTCGTCGCGGCCCTCGCCTGGACCCTCCACGAACCACGGGCCGACGAACACGAACCCACCCAGCCGCCACCGGCCTCCGAGACCTCCCCGTCCGAAGGACTGCCCTCCGAGACCCTCCCGGACGAGCCCCCCTGGACCCTCCGCTTCGGACAGACCCTCCGCGGAGGACTGACCATCACCGGCAACACCCTCGGACTCTCCAAGGCCGTCGGCGTTCCCCTCCCCGGACCCATCGGCTCCATCGGCGCGTTCATCTCCCTCGACCCCGAACAGCGCGCCAACACCTTCCCCCCGGGAACCACCCTCGACTGGCGCGAAAACGGCAGCGAAGCCGTCCTGATCGTCCCCGACGACTCCGACGTGCTCTACGCCGAGCTCCTCTGGGGTGGCTCCACCCGCTACGGCATCCAGGACGTCACCGCACACCTCGACTCGCCCGTCACCTTCCTCACCCCCGCCGGATCGATCACCGTCAGCCCCGACCCCCTCACCGCCCGTGAAGGCAGCCGACCCGAAGCCGAAAACTTCTACATCCGCACCGCCGACGTCACCGCCGCCGTGCGGACCTCCGGCTCCGGGCGCTACGCCGTCTCCGGCGTGCCCGCCACCGTCGACCCCGCCGAAGACAACTTCAACACCGCCGGATGGACCCTCCTCGTCGTCTACGCCAACGACAACGCACCCCTCCGCAACCTCAACATCTTCACCGGCGCCGTCTACACCGCCCCCGACCAGGACGAACCCACCCCCGTCGAGGGCTTCTGCACCTCCCCGGAAGGACCCGTCGGTGGACTCCTCCTCGCCACCGCCATGGAAGGCGACGCCGACCTCGACGGCGCACAGCTCCTCTTCGGACAGGACGAAGCCTCCCTCACCCCCCTGCAGGGACCCAACAACCCCGTCGACAACTTCTTCGCCTCCCAGATCAACCGCGACGACGGCACCCTCGACACCCTCGGCTCCTTCGCCGACCGCAACCACCCCGTCGGGGACGCCGCCGACGCCGCAAGGCAGGGCTGGGACATCACCGGCATCGACGTCGGAACCCTCCTCCGCAACAACCAGCAGACCGCCCTCATCCGCGGCGTGACCTCCCAGGACCGATACGTCCTCACCATGCTCGGACTCCAGATCGACGTCGCCGCACCCACCTTCGATCGCGGCAACGACGCCACCGCCGCCCCCGAGGACCCCCGCGCCGGCGACACCGTCACCTTCACCACCATCCTCGACAACTACGCCGGCACCGTCGCCGCACTCGACGTCATCTTCACGCACCCCCTCGACAACACCCTCTCCCTCGTCCCCGGCTCCGTCACCGTGGACGGCGCCCCCTTCCCCGACGCCGACCCGACCACCGGATTCGTTGTCCCCGATGTCCGGCCCGGAGAGGAACGCGTCGTCACCTTCCAGGCCACCCTCGACACCCTCCCCACCACCGGGCCCACCGAGATCGTCCACAACGCCCGCTGGGACTACGCCTGGATCGAATGCGCCGACGTGCCCCCCGTCGACGACGTCCACTTCGCCTCCCCCACCACACTCCTGCTCCCCCGCGCCGCCTTCGCCTTCCGAGGCAGCTCCGACACCGATGTCCTCCCCGGGCAGCGCGTCACCACCGGACTCCGCGTTCGAAACACCGGCGCCACGCCCCTCGACCAGCTCCGCGTCCGCCTCTCCCTCCCCGACGAGATCGTCACCTACGTCCCCGGCTCCGCACGGGCCACGGGATCGCTCTCCCTCCCCGAGACCGACGGGCGGCCCAACCTCCTCGACGGAGACCTCCTCCGCTCCCGGGACGACGACCCCGGAACCCTCTCCGTCGGGACCTTCGCCGACCAGGTGCTCGACTTCACCGTCGCACAGGACCTGCCCGCCGGTACCCCCATCACCGTCACCATCTCCCTCGACGGCGGCGACTCCCGGCCAGCCGTCTCCCCCGTCACCCTCTCCCGCACCTTCACCACCACCACCTGCGACCTCCGGCCAGACCTCTGCCCCCCGGAGGACCCCTGCCTCGACGACCCCGAATCCTGCGAAGCCGTCTGCGGAAACGGAGCCATCGAAGGCGACGAGGAGTGCGACGACGGCAACACCGAGGACGGCGACGGTTGCAGCAGCGACTGCCGGATCGAGGACGGCTGGACCTGCTCGGGCGCACCCAGCGTCTGCACCCGCATCCCCGACGGCACCACCGACCCCGGCACGGACACCACACCCGGAGTGGACGACGATCCCGGCCCCGATGACGACGCCTCCAGCCGCGGCTGCGGCTGCGCCGCCAACCCCGCAACCCCGGCCCCGACCGCCCCCCTCGCCCTCCTGCTCCTCGGAATCCTCGCCCTGCGGGACCCCCGGCGCACCCCCGGAGACGATCCGGTCGGCTCCCGGAAATCCCCGACCGGCTCGCGCTGTTCTCGTTGACAGACGGAGCCGGCTCGCCCAGCCTCCCGCACCGTGATGCCCCCCCGGGGGCGCTGACCGCCAGAGTCACCCGCACCGAAGGTTTCGCCATGCCCAGCGATCTGGACCGCAACAAGGAAGAGGAAAAGTACTTTCAGGCCAAGGAGACCGAACGCCGCGAGGCCGTGAGGCTCAAGCTCGAGAAGGCCGCCGGCGAGGCCCGCGAACAGCGCGAGATGGCCGAGTCCCTCCAGACCGACGACGAAGCCCTTGTCCAGCGACTGCGAGACATGCACTTCGACAAGGACACCGTCCGCGTCCTCGATGTCCTCCCCCTCGTCCACGTCGCCTGGGCCGACGGCAGCGTCACCACGCGTCAGCGGGCCGCCGTCCTCGACGTGCTCCGCGAACGGGGCATCGAAGGACACTCCGAAGCCTTCCTGCTCATCGAGTCCCTCCTCGAGAAGCGCCCCACCGACACCTTCCTCGAGGAAACCCTCGAACTCCTCCACGACCTGCTCGGCGACTCCTCACGCACCAACGACGTCGTCGACCTCTGCGTGCGCGTCGCCGACGCCTCCGGCGGATTCTTCGGCCTCGGGGACCGCATCTCCGACAAGGAACGCGCCCTCATGGAGCGAATCGTCGACCGCCTCGGCGATCAGGCGCGCGACGCCTTCGTCAAGCGGCTCGCCAGCCGCTGAACCACGGCACGGTCCGCCGGATGCGCGCCCGGCCCGTCACCACCGCCGACGCAGCGCGAACAGGCCGAGCAACACCAGCACCGGCAGCAGCGGGGACGGAGGGGCTCCGCCCACCGCACAGCAGCCGCCCCCACTCCCCGAGCCGTCGGGCACCTCGTCCGAACCATCCGTCGGCGGCCCGGTCGACGGCTCGACCGGATCCGTCGGCGGCTCCGTCGCACCAGGCTCCGTGGACGGCGGAACCACCGGCCCGGGATCCGACGGCTCCTCCGCCACCCGAAACCGCACCACGAACGGCACCAGCGGCGCGCGCTCCAGCGCCGTCGCGAAGAGGAGCCGAACCTCGTACAGCCCCAGACGGTCGCCGAACACCGACCACACCACCCGACTCCCCGCCCACGGCGGCGGATCCGCGCCCGTCCCCGACTCGAACGACCACGTCAGCACCTGGCCGGGATCCGACAGCGCGATGTCATTGCGCACCACCTCCACATCCAGGCGCTCCACGAACACCGCCGCATCCTGTCCGTCCTGAATCAACTGGAGCGTCGGTAGGTTCAACGATCCGAGCAGCGGCACAGGGCCCGGCTGCAACGGCGACACACGGCTGAAACGCAGACGCTGAGCACCCGACTGGCCCCGAAGCACCAGCGTCTCCACCTCCTCGCCATCCCGGAGCAGAACCTCCCACGCCGCCACGCTCGTCGTCCGGATCACCGGCGCATAGCGAATGTGGCGCGTTACCGACTCCCCGGGCGGCAACTCGAACGTCAGCTCGTCGAAGATCCGGAACGGATCGTCCGGATCACCGAACGCCAGAATGTCCGAGTCCCCCGTCGGGTTCCCGATCGTCACCACCTCCGCGATCTCGCCTTCGTTCGTGAACGTCAGCTCCACGAAGCGAAGCGCACCCGTGTCCGTGGCCGGCATCTCCACCTCGCGCGGGTACGCCAGCGCCGGCACCGGAAGCCGCACGTCCCCCACCGTCAACGCCGCCGCCAGACGCGCCGTCCCCGCGACCCCGGAGACCTCCACATCCCGCAGCGTCATCGGCGCATCCTCCGCCACGCGCACAGACACCGCGATCCGCGCCGCCGTCGCGCTGCGCACCCCCGTCACCTCCACACCCTCGCCCAGCTCGAAACGGTCCACGTCGTCCAGGTGCCGGCCCTCGAAAACCAGCTCCGGCTCCTCCGCCCGGTACACCCGCGATGGGCGCACGGCCAGCAGGGACACCTCCCCGGCGACGATCGTCCACGCCTCCCCGAAGACCGTCGAGGACCCACCCGAGAACAGCACCAGCGGCGCCGGACCCCGGGCCGCATCGTCCCGAGGGCGCAACCGCACCGTCAGCTCGCCGTCATCGATCACCTCCAGACCCGACACATCCACCCGCGGACCCGCCGACAGACCCTCCAGATCCAGGAACCCCGAACCCGTCACCGTCACCACCGCCGGCTCGCCGCGGAGCACCTCCGACGGACTCACCGTCTCCACCACGGGCACCGCCGGCGGCACCTCCACCGCATCCACCAGCGCCGCCTGCTGCGTGCCCCGAAACAGCACAAGCGTCCGCGGACCCGCCGACACCGCCTGCGGAACGCGAATGTCCAGTGCCAGACGCACCGGATCGACCACTTCCATCACCGTGACCTCCAGCGGCGCCCCGATCTCGGCTCGCGTCACCGTGTCCAGATTGCGGCCGCGCACCACCACGCGCGTCGTCTCCCCCCTCGGCACGAGCACCGGCTCCACACCGAAGACACCCACCGGGCCGGGCAGGACCCGCAACGCATCGCCGGTCTCCAGCACGACCCCGTCGAGCGCGAACGACACGTCGCCAAGGGGCGCAAGATCGGACGCCGTGATGATCAACTCGCGCGCATCCGACCCGAGCCGCGTCTGACGACGGATCGCCACACCCGCCGTCTCCACGGTGAGCGCCCCGTCACCCACCCCGTCTCCGCTGACGCGAACGACCCGCTCGCTGCCGCGGAGCACGGTCCCGGGGGTCACGGTGAACGGCGCATCCGCTGGGCCGGAGGGGGAACTGCCCGTGGGGGGCGGCTCCGTGGGAGGCGGCTCCGTGGGCGGTGGCTCCGTGGGCGGCGGCTCCGTGGGGGGCGGCTCCGTGGGAGGCGGCTCCG
>REDH01000179.1 GCA_007693585.1 Deltaproteobacteria bacterium | reverse complement strand
AGCACCCCCTGACCGACATCGGGATCGAGAAGTTCCTCGCGGACTGGTCGAAGGTGGCTCAGTAGCAGCTCACGCTCCGGACTTCGGCCTGCGTGTCCCCGGGGTTGCAGTCGAAGCCGTGGGGCGGTTGGCCGTCGAGATCGTGGATCTTGGCCCGGAGCGACACGGGCTCGAAGGCCGGAGCCAACCACTCGAAGACCAGTCCGGTGCTTTCGCCCGGCAACAGCGGGCGATCCAGGGTCGTGTCCACGGCGATGCCGAGAACACCGCCTTCTCCGTCCAGGGTCTCGATCCGGATGGGCATCCCGGCCTCGATGCTGCGCAGGCCGGCGTTCTCGATCACCAGATTCAGGCGCAGAAGCGGACAGCTGCCGATTCCCACGGTGAAGGAGACAAGCCGTGGGTCCGGCGCGTTGAGGGGGATCTCGCCCTGCCGGTTGGCGCGGAACGTGTTGTGCTCGAGCCACGATGGCTCTGTCGTGTCCGGAAGGGACCCGTCATCGCCGATGTTGTTGATGGAATAGGCGTGCTGATTCCAGATCGAGCGGGTACGGACCCATGCGTCGTTCGGATCCTCGTAGACGAAGATGCCCTGCCGCGGCACATAGTCCGGTATCCCTGCGCAGTCGTTCGCCGCGTTGCGCCGATTGGCGACGATCACGATCTCGGATCGGCCGTTTCCGTCCACGTCCACCACGATGGGATACTCGAGGATGGTCCCCGTGGAGTTCATGATCTCGAGCTGGGTGGTGCCGTCTCGCCCGTCGTAGACACGCATGTAGCACTCGTCGGCGTAGATGACCTCCGCGGCGCCGTCTCCCTGAAAGTCGAAGACGGACGAGCCGGTGGCGTTGGACGAGAGGTCGCGAGACGGGTTCCTCCAGCGCACGAACAGCTCCCCCGGGGACGGAGGAGGGTCGCCATCGGGCTGCACGATCTCCTCGTCTGGTCGGGCAAGGTCGAACACGGTGTAGAAGTGGCCTCCGGCCACGCCGATCTCGGGCCGGCCATCCCCGTCGAAGTCGGCGATGGTGGGAGGACCTCCACGGTTGTTGGTGGTGGGCCCGGGCAGCCGGATCGGCCCGGCCACCACCGTTCCCGTCGCTCCGTCGAGCACGTGAACGTTCCCCCCGCCCACGAGGACCACCTCCGGTCGTCCGTCTCCCGTCATGTCAGCCACCGCTGTGTAGCCGTCGCCACCCGCCACGTTCGCCTCCCAGAGCTCGTTCACCGTGACATCCGGCCATCCGTCATCCAGGGGTTCTTCGGCCACACGGACGGAGAAGGCGCGGTTGCCGATGCTGATGTCCGGGAAGCCGTCCATCGTCAGGTCGGCGACGACGGCCACGCCTCCCACGTAACCCGAGTTGGTGCCCAGTGCTCCTCCGTTCCCATCCGGGTTGAAGACCACGCGTCCGTCCGGATCGACGAGCATGCCACCCACGACACTCCATGCACGGTGGTCGTTGCCGAACCGCGCTACCGTCACCCCGCCGTTCACCACGCTGGTTGCGACCAGGTTGCCGCTCCGGTCGCGTGCGCGCCACAGCGTCTCGCCCTGCCCGTTGACGGCGACGACCCAGGAGCGATTGCCTGTCACCTGCCGTGAGGCGTAGATGATGTCGAGGACCCCATCTCCGGACACGTCGCCGAGCGCGATGTTGGAGCGCCCCTGCGAACCGAACCGGTTGCTGGTCGGTTCGTGGGGAACGCGGCCCAGCGGTGTCCCGTCGCGGCCGTCGAGCACCACGATCTCGCCCACGACCCAGTCTGCGTTCCCGATCCGCGAAGCGTTGTAGACGACGTTGGGGACCCCGTCACCGGTGACATCCCCCACGACTGGCGTCGAAATGATCTCGTCATCCCGATTCTCCCACTTCACCTGAACGGCCAGCTCTCGAAAGTCGCCCTCCTCCCGGCAATCGATGCCCTCCGGGTTGGCGAGCGGAAGGCACCGCTCGATGGCATGCTCGCAGTACTCGCCGAAGTCACAGTCCGAGAACCGGTTGCACGGCGCACCTGGCGCGGTGCACGCGTCCAGGATGCAGACCTCTCCCGCGTCACAGCAACGACCCGAGCATGATCGACGCTCCTCGCCGCAGTCCGGTGCGCAGCGGTTCTCCGCGCCACAGATGGGCAGCGCTTCCGTGCAGCAGGACTCGCCGTCCTCGCCACAGCGATCGAAGGAGCCGCAGTCGGGGATGCAGCGCTCCACCACCTCGCACACGCCGCTCCCGTCGCATCGTTCGGCGCTGTCGCAGAGCCATCCCTCCGGGCAGCACTGGCGCTCGCTCCCACAGAACAAACCCGAAGTACACGAACAGGAACCGTCGTCGCAGCGCTCCCCTTCATAGCAATCCCCGGGCCCGGTGCAGGCGCACGACCCCTCGCTGCAGGTCCCCACCGGACAGAACCGCTCGACCGTCGCGCTGGCCCCCCGGGCGTCGCACTGCCGGATCGCGTCCCCGACGCATTCGAGCACGTCCGGTTCGCACAGGCGAGACCTGCACTCGCCCGAGGCGCTGCAGAACTCGCCCTGACCACACATGTCGTCCGACAGGCAGCGACACTCCCCGGAGTCGCACGCCAGGGGCGAACAGTCCGTTCGAGCGCTCTCGCGGCCAGCCGTGGAGCACTGGACACGAAATGGACCGTCACAGCTCGATGTCTCCGGCGTGCAGGCGTCCCCGAGGCACACCTCCGCACCCTCATACGGCGCGCAGTTCTCACCCTCGTCGCATCCTTCGTCCTCGGCTCCCGACTCACACGTGCAGAACACCTCGTCCTCCATGGCGCGGCACCCCGCCGAACACGCGCGCAACACCGCCCATCCCAGTCCGTCGACGTTGCAGCGCGTGATCGATCCGTCGCTGCAGGCCAGTTCGCCCGCAGTGCAGATCCGGGTGGCGCATGCCCCCTGTGCACAGCCTTCATCGGGTCCGCAGTCCGCATCGCCTACACATGCGCAGGCCCAGCCTTGTTCCTGCTCCGCGCAGCCGCTCGAACAGGTTCGCAGCGTCGTCCAGACGCCGCTGACACACCGCTGGAGTTCCGATCCCGCGCAGCGCGTCTCTCCCTCGGGACACGGCTCCCCATGCGAGCTCGGGATCTCCGAGGGCTGATCGCTGCGGGATGCGTCGCTTCCGTTCGTCTCCTCGTCGCTGGGCGGCGCGCCTGAGCCGGTCGACGGCTCGGCATCGCTGCTGCGCTGCTGCGGCGCTCCGGTCACGTCGTCGGACGTGGTCGTCGAGCGAGGCACCTCGCTTTCGTTCCCGACCGGCTGCGAACCGGCCGTGTCACCGCAGGACAAGGCGAACAGCGCGAGCAGAGCAAGAATGACAGGGGTGTATTGCATCATCGGAATTCTGCGCATTCGGGGGAAATGACTGAATGAGGGTGAGAGCATGGCATCGCCTTCCGTGAGACGTTCACATGCCGTCCGCGGCAAGTCCAGTGCCGAGACATGCTGGAGGAACAAACCCCGTCGTGCCCTGACCGAAACCTCTACTCCTGCCCGAACAGCGCGTCGACGACGCGTCGGGCAGCGTCCGAGGGCGGAGTCCCGCCGTCGAGCACGGACTGTTCCACCTCGTCGAGGACCGCGGCGGCCCGTGGCGAGGTGCGCAGGCGGTGGTGCAGGGCGTGGTCGATCAGCGACCACATCCAGTGGCCGCGCTGGCGGGCACGCAGACGGTCGAGTTCCCCCTTCTCCTCGAGCCGTTCCCGATGGCGGACGACCTCGTCCCACAGGCGGTCCAGCCCGTGCCCCTCGATGGCGCTGCAGGTGAGCACCGGCGGCCGCCAGGCCCCGGGACGCGGGGGCAGCAGCCGCAGCGCCCGCTCCGTGCTCCGCGCCGCCGCCTCGGCGCGCTGCGCGTTGGCGCCGTCGGCCTTGTTCACCGCGAGGATGTCGGCCATCTCGACGATTCCGCGCTTGATGCCCTGAAGCTCGTCGCCCGCCCCGGTGAGCATCAGCACGAGGAAGGTGTCGACCATGTCGGCCACCACCGTCTCGTTCTGGCCGACCCCCACGGTCTCGACGAGGATGACGTCGAACGCGGCCGCTTCGCAGACAAGGATGCTCTCGCGCGTCTTGCGGGTCACCCCGCCGAGGCTGCCGCTGCTGGGGGAGGGGCGCACGAACGCGGCGGGATCCCGCGCGAGTCGCGCCATCCGGGTCTTGTCGCCGAGGATGCTGCCCCCGCTGACGCTGGACGAGGGGTCGATCGCCAGCACCGCCACCCGGTGCCCCTGCGCGGTCAGGCGGGAGCCGAAGGCCTCGATGAAGGTGCTCTTGCCCACGCCGGGTACGCCGCTGATTCCCACCCGGACGGCCTTCCCCGTGTGGGGGAGCAGGGCGGCGACGAGGGCCTGCGCGGCCGGCCAGTGGGCATCGCGGTTCGACTCGACCAGGGTGATCGCACGCCCCAGCGCGGCACGATCGCCGCGGAGGACATCGGCGGCGAGCGCCTCGACGTCCAGCGGTGGCCGCCGGGGGATCTCAGCGGACATCGTCCGCGGCCTCCCGGGTGGTGAATCCGAGGCGCTCCTCGATCCGGTCGAGCACCTCGCCGGCGGCGACCGGGATCACCGTGCCCGGCTGGAAGACCGCGGCGGCACCGGCCTCGAGCACTTTCGGCACGTCGGGGTCGGGGATGATCCCGCCGACGACGATGAGGATGTCCTTGCGGCCGTGTGCCCGGAGGGCATCGACCAGCTCCGGGACGAGGGTCAGGTGCCCGGCGGCGAGCGAGGACACGCCGATGACGTGGACGTCGTTCTCGACCGCCTGGAGGGCGCTCTCCTCCGGGGTCTGGAACAGCGGTCCGATGTCCACGTCGAACCCGAGATCCGCGAACGCGGTGGCGATGACCTTCGCCCCACGGTCGTGGCCGTCCTGGCCCATCTTGGCCACGAGCAGCCGGGGGCGCCGGCCCTCCTCCCGGTCGAAGGCGGCGGCGCGGCGCCGGATGCGTTCGACCTGTTCCCGTTCGTCCGTGTCGTTCATTTCGTCCCGGTACACCCCGGAAATGGAGCGGATGACCGCCTCGTGCCGGCCCCAGACCTGCTCGAGGGCGGCGCTGATCTCCCCGACCGTCGCCCGCTTCCGCGCGGCGTCGACGGCGAGCTCGAGGAGGTTGCCCGCGCCGCTGCCGGCGCTGGCGGTGAGGGCCTCGAGGGCCGCCGTCACCGCGCCGGCGTCGCGGCCGGCGCGCAGTTCCTCGAGCCGGGCGACCTGCGCGGCGCGGACCGCGCTGTTGTCCACCTGGAGGATCTCGAGCGGGTCCTCGCGCTCCAGCCGGTTCGCGTTGAGCCCGACGATGGTCTGTCGGCCCCCGTCGATGCGGGCCTGCGTGCGCGCGGCGGCTTCCTCGATGCGCATCTTCGGAATGCCGGCCTCGATGGCCGCCGCCATTCCGCCGAGCGAATCGACCTCGGCGATATGAACGAGGGCCCGCTCGGCGAGCTGGTGGGTGAGCGACTCCACGAACCGCGCCCCGCCCCACGGATCGACCGTGTGCGTCGCCCCGGCCTCCTGCTGCACATAGAGCTGCGTGTTGCGCGCGATGCGGGCCGAGAAGTCCGTGGGCAGCGCGATCGCCTCGTCGAGGGCGTTCGTGTGGAGGCTCTGGGTGTGCCCGTGCACGGCGGCCATGGCTTCGATGCACGTCCGGGCGACGTTGTTGAACGGATCCTGGGCCGTCAGCGACCAGCCCGACGTCTGGCAGTGGGTGCGCAGGCTCAGCGACTTCGGGTTCGAGGGGGAGAAGCGATCGCGCACGAGCGTGGACCAGAGCAGGCGTGCGGCCCGGAGCTTCGCCACCTCCATGAAGTAGTTCATGCCGATGGCGAAGAAGAAGGAGAGCCGCGGGGCGAAGGCGTCCACGTCGAGGCCCGTCTCGATCCCCGTGCGGATGTACTCGAGGCCGTCGGCGAGGGTGTAGGCGAGCTCGAGGTCCGCGGTCGCCCCCGCCTCCTGCATGTGGTAGCCGCTGATCGAGATGGAGTTGAACCGCGGCATGTTCGCGCTCGTGTACGCGAAGATGTCCGCGATGATCCGCATCGATGGCCGAGGCGGATAGATGTACGTGTTGCGGACCATGAACTCCTTGAGGATGTCGTTCTGGATGGTCCCGCTGAGCCGCTCCCGGGAGACGCCCTGCTCCTCGGCGGCCACGATGTAGAGCGCGAGGATCGGGAGCACGGCCCCGTTCATTGTCATGGACACGCTCATCCGATCGAGGGGAATCCCGTCGAAGAGGATGCGCATGTCGAGGATCGAGTCGATGGCGACGCCGGCCATTCCCACGTCGCCGCGGACGCGCGGATGGTCCGAGTCGTAGCCGCGGTGGGTGGCGAGATCGAAGGCGATCGAGAGTCCCTTCTGGCCGGCGGCGAGGTTGCGGCGGTAGAACGCGTTGGAGGCCTCGGCCGTCGAGAATCCCGCGTACTGCCGGATCGTCCAGGGGCGGCCCACGTACATCGTCGGGTACGGGCCCCGCACGAACGGGGCGATGCCCGGGACGGTCTGCAGCGGGTGCAGTCCCTGGACGGCCTCGTCGGGGATCACCGGCGGGATGCGGATCCCTTCGGGCGTGATCCAGTCGGTGGCGCCATCGGGTCGTGGCCCGTCGGTCGAGGCTCCGGGCTCGAGCGGGAGGGTGCTGAAGTCGGGCAGTCGGCTCATGCGAACACTCCCTGGCGGTGCATCCAGGTCTGCAGCAGCGGCGCCATGGGGCCGCCCAGGTGGATGAAGTCCCGAACCCCGCCCTCGCGCAGCGCCGGCTCGAGGGCGCCGGGCCGTCCCGCGAGGACGATGTCCTGTGCGCCGGCCTCCCGGAGCGCCCGGGCGGCCTCGATGCCGAGCGGGTCCCAGCTCTCGTCGGCGCCACAGAGCACGACGAGCGGGGGGCTTCCGGCCGAGGTCCACTGGGCGACGAGGGTGCCGGAGTCATCGCCCCCGGCCCCGGTCTCCACGTCGAAGCCCGCGGAGGCCAGGAAGGAGGCGCTGAAGAGCGTGCGCGGCCGGTGGCTGGCGAGGGGGCCGAGCGCGGCGAGGAAGGCGCGGGGCGGTCCGCCGGTCCGCTCGGCGAAGGCCTCGGCGGCGTCGCGCAGGCGCTCGAAGGGCGCGGCGTCGCGGACCGGGTGCAGCGGCGAAACGGGCGGGGCGGGGGTCTGTCCGGCGGCGCGGGCGCTGACGAGGGCCTCGAGCGTGGCGCCGCGGGAGGCGGCGAGCACCATGCCGTCGGGGGTGGAGACGTCGACGCCGTCGAGGGCGCGGGCGGGGGGGTGGGCGTCGCGCAGGGCGCGGCAGGCGTCCCGGATGTCGCCGGGGGAAGGCGCTTCCGGCGGTGTGCCGGGGAGCGGGCGCTCGGCGCTGTCCGGGAAGGCGTTGACCCCCGTGATGACGTGGCGGGCGTTCTCGACGCGGGTGCTGCGGGCGGCGAGGGCGTCGTCGAGGCCGGTGCGCAGGACGCCGTCGGTGTCGAGGGCGGCGAGGATGCCGCCTTCGCGCTCGATGTCCTGGAAGAGCGACCAGGCGGCCTCGGCGAGCTGGCGTGTCATGGTCTCGATGGCCCAGCTCCCGGCTGCCGGGTCGGCCACGTGGCCGAGGTGGCTCTCCTCGGCGAGGATCCGCTGGGCGTTGATGGCCATGCGGAGGGCGAGGTCGCTGTCCTGCGCGACCGTGGCGTCCATGGGGAGGACGTCGATGGCGCGCGCTCCGCCGATGGCGGCGGCGAAGAGGTCGCCGGTGTTGCGGAGCAGGTTGACCCAGGCGTCGCGGGTGGTCCGGGATCGCCGGGCGGTGACGGCGCGCAGGTCGGGTATCCGGTGACGGGTGTGCAGCCCGCTGGCGCCCGTGATGCGCCGCCAGCCGAGGTGGAGCGCGCGCAGGGTGGCGACGCCGAGGAAGACGTCGCGGCCGACGGCGAAGCGGACGGCGACGTGGTCGAGCAGGGTGTCGAGGTCGGCGCCGCGCTCCTCGCCGGCGCGGAGGCAGGCGGCGAGGAGGGCGAGGGTGGCCGCGACGCACTGGGCCGGGGTGGCTCCGGCCTCGTGCAGGTGGTCCGCGCGCAGGGTGGCGCGGGTGGCGGCTCCGCTGGCCAGGGTGTCGTCGAGCAGCAGCGCGAGGGGCAGCGGGGGGCGCTCGGTGGTGGCGAGGCTCGTCCAGGGGTCTGCGTCGCTCTCGATCCGCGGCCCGGCGGCGGCGCCGCGCGCGGCGAGTGCGAGGGCGATGACCGCCGGGGTGGCGGCGCCCGCGTCCAGGGCGAGCGT
>REDH01000142.1 GCA_007693585.1 Deltaproteobacteria bacterium | reverse complement strand
CCAGCGCCTCCACTGGCTCTTCTTCCAGAACGTCGGCCGCGACACCCAGTTCGGCGGCACCTGGACCCAGACCTTCGATGAAGCCCTCGCCCCCGCCGTCGACACCGGCACCCCCGAGTGGTGGCACGAACGCCGTGACGACCTCCAGCGCATCGGCGAACAGCACTCCCCCGCCTGGGTCCTCTACGAACCCGCCCTCGACGCCGCCGTCGCCGAGCTCCGCTCCCTCGACTCCGTCGACGACGTCCTCTACTCCATCAAGGCCAACAACCACGCCCCCGCGCTACAGCGGTTCCACGACCTCAACGTCGGCTTCGAATGCGTCTCCCCCGGAGAGCTCGAACACGTCCTCGGACTCTTCCCCGACATCGACCGCGACCGCCTCCTCTTCACCCCCAACTTCGCACCCCACAACGACTACCAGGCCGCCGCCTCCGCCGGCGTCCCCATCACCCTCGACAGCCTCCACCCCCTCGAACACTGGCCCGACACCTTCCGCGGTCAGCGGCTCTTCCTGCGCGTCGACCCCGGCCGCGGACGCGGCCACCACGCACACGTCCGCACCGCCGGCGAACAGTCCAAGTTCGGACTCTCCCTCGACGACATCCCCCGCTTCGCCGAACTCGCCGAGAAGGCCGGCGCCACCGTCGTCGGCATCCACGCCCACTCCGGAAGCGGCATCGAAAGCCCCGAAGTCTGGAAGGAGGTTGCCCTCCTCCTCATCCGCACCGCCCGACACCACTTCCCCGACGCCGACCGCGTCAACCTCGGCGGCGGACTCTCCGTCCCCTCCAAGATCGGACAGCGCGGCTTCGACCTCACCGCCTTCGACGCCCTCCTGCGCTCCGTCCGCGAAGCACACCCCCGCTTCCGCATCATGATCGAGCCCGGACGATACCTCGTCGCCCGCGCCGGCGTCCTCCTCACCCGCGTCACCCAGCTCAAGACCAAGGGCGACACCCACTACGTCGGCGTCGACACCGGCATGAACTCCCTCATCCGACCCACCCTCTACGGCGCCTACCACCAGATCGAGAACCTCACCCACCTCGACGCACCCCGATCCCTGCTCGCCAACATCGTCGGACCCATCTGCGAGAGCGGCGATACCCTCGGCTTCGCCCGCCTCATCGCCCCCCCCACCGAGGGCGACGTCATGGTCATCGCCACCGCCGGGGCCTACGGCGCCGTCATGTCCTCCCGCTACAACCTCCGCACCCCCGCCAGGGAGCTGTACCTCCGCGGTGACGGCGAGGTCATCGCGTAGCCCCCCGCGGCGCGCACCCCGAGCCCCCCGGGGCGCATCCCTGTCACGGCTACCCTCTCCCGATCCCCCCGGAGCACGCATGTCCCGCCGACCCTCCGCGACCCTCCTCGCCGCACTGCTGCTGCTCCTGACCTCCGCGTGCGCCCCCGCCCTCGCCGACCGGGACGTGGACTCCACCCCCGGCGCACCCCCCGTCGACCTCCTCGCCCACACCGTGACCGGTATCGACGGCCAGGATGTCCCCCTCGAGCGGTTCCGCGGCAACGTCATCCTCATCGTCAACACCGCCTCCGAGTGCGGCTTCACCTCCCAGTACGCCGACCTCCAGGAACTCCACGAGCAGTACGCCGACCGCGGGCTCGTGATCCTCGGTTTTCCCTGCAACGACTTCGGCGGACAGGAACCCGGCTCCAACGAGGAGATCGCCGCCTTCTGCACCGGAGAGTTCGGCGTCACCTTCCCCATGATGGCCCGCGTCGGCATCACCGAGGACCCCCACCCCCTCTTCCGGGACCTGCAGGAGAACACCCCCCGCGGAATCCGCGGACCCGTTCGCTGGAACTTCACCAAGTTCCTCCTCGACCGCGAGGGACAGCCCGTCGACCGCTTCTCTCCCACCACGCGGCCCAACGCACCCCGCGTCATCGAACGCATCGAGTCGCTCCTCTGATCGCGTCGCACCGCTGACCGACCCCGTTGCGCCCCGCCACACAGGGCCTATGCTCCCCGCGCGTCCTCGCGCCACCCCCGGGAGCCCATGGCAGCACGCAAGGAGAAGCCCGCCCTCGTCGAGAAACGGACCACGGCCATGCGCACGTGGCCCGGGCCCCTCGTGTTCGCCGTCCTGGTCGCGGCCGCCAGCGCGTACACGCTGCTGGAGATGGGCGGGCTGGCCCGTGCCGCCGGCGTCGAACCCGCCGCACAACCCGCCTTTCTCGGACTGGCCTGGCACTGGTTCGCCGGAGCCGCCACCCTCACCCTCGTGCCCCTCGTCCAGGTCTTCTGGCGAAGCCGCATGAGCCGCTACCGCCTCTACGCCGACCGCCTCGTCGAGGTGCACGGGCTCCTCGGCCGGCAGAGCACCGAGCTCCCCGTGTCGGACATCCGCGAGGTGCTCGTGCGCCGCACCCTCGGCCAGCGGATGATGGGCCTCGGCGATGTGGTCGTGCTCGGCGATCGCGGACCCTCCGTCCAGTTCCGCAGCGTCGCCCGACCCAATGAGCTCGCGGGAATCATCGAAGGACTGCGGGAGGGGCGCCTCCCCGCCCCGAAAAAGGCCGCCGCCGCGCTGCCCGCGGACGAAGAGGCGCAGGAACGGGCCCCGGCGGCCGCAGCCGGCCGAGCCGGCGAGCGTCCTGCGGAGCGCCCCGCGTCGGCCGAACGTGACGGCGGACAGCCCGAACCCCAGCGCCCGGAAGCGGAGACCCGTCCGCGGCCGAAGGCGAAGAAGGCGGCGTCCGATGGCGACGCGCGCGACGAGCTGTGGCGCCTGCTCGAGCAGCAGGCGGCCGAGGAGGAGGGCAAGGGATGAACACCGGGGACCGGGAGCTGATGGCGTACTGGGTGCGCGAGCGCAACGCTGCACGCCGTGTGATCGAGAAGACACGGGAGGACGCGGGGCTCTGGCTCAAGCGGACGAAGCTGGCGCGCGACGCCGGGCGCGAGGAGATGGCGCAGGAGGCGGAGCGCCGGGCCCTGGAGGCGAAGCGCGCCTGGGACGAGGCGGAGCTGCGGCTACAGGAGGCGGAGATGCAGATCGAGCAGGTGCGGCGCGAGGCGCGAGGGCCCGACCGCAGCGGGCTCGCACGGGCAGCAGCGACCCTCGACAGCTTCCGCGCCATGGGCGTGGACCCGCAGGCCGCACAGTTCGACGAGATGGAGAAGCGGATGCGGGCCGAGGAGTTCATCGCGCAGGTGCGCGAACGCGATGCGGCCGAGAAGGACGAGGCGCTGGACGCCCTGCAGCGGCTGAAGGCGCGCATGGCGGCGGAGGACTCCGCCGGCTCCGATGACCAGGGAGAGGCATGAGTGACGACAACCCGACCATCTTCGGAAAGATCCTGCGCGGGGAGATCCCCAGCACCCGCGTCTGGGAAGACGAGCACGTGATCGCGTTCCGGGACATCAACCCCGCTGCGCCGACCCACGTGCTCGTGATCCCGCGAAAGCACATCCCCACCACCAACGACGTCGCCGAGGAGGACCGGGCGGTCCTGGGGCACATGGTGTGGGTGGCCACGCAGATCGCGAAGCAGGAAGGCCTCGCCGAGGACGGCTACCGGCTCGTGATGAACTGCAATGATCAGGGCGGGCAAACCGTCTACCACATCCACCTGCACCTGCTCGGTGGGCGCGGCATGAGCTGGCCGCCGGGGTGAGCCCGGCACCGGGAGCGCTTGACTCGGCGGAGGTGGCGGCTAGGTTCCCCAAAGCGTCCGCAACGTCCCACAGGGTCCGTTGTGGGCTGCGTGCCGCCGCAGCGACCGTCCGATCGAGCTGCGGAGGTTCTTTGACAGGGGGCGTTCTGGTTTCGACGGGAACGAGGAAGCCCGAGTGGCGTGTAGAGGTGCTGGTGGCCTCTTCAAAACCAGCGAACCAATAGCTGCCAACAACAACGTTGAGTACGCTCTCGCCGCGTAATCGGTGAGCGTCGGATCCTCCTTCGCCTGTGAGGTGGAATCCGGTGTAACTACAGCAGGCTGGAGTCCGGGACAGCGTCCGACGCGCGGTCCCGGGATCGAGAACAAATCATCGGAACCCTGACCGGTCCCTGTGCATGGGGCCGCCGACCAGGGATTTACAGTACATGCACTACGCACGTAGAAGCTCGGGTGGACCGTTTTCGGACGGGGGTTCGACTCCCCCCGCCTCCACTCTTCGGCGCCCGGCCCGGGCGCCGTGTTGCGCGAGGCAACGCGTCCGCGGTGCCATGGCGCGCCCGCCTGGCGTGCTGCGCGCGACGCCGATTTCCACGAACCGCGCTGGACGGACCGCGCGGATCGGGGCATGATCGGCGGAGCAGGCGTGTTCCAGCCTGCATGGAGCACGCTCTCCGCGAGCGGCGGCGTGTCTCCCGGCCCGTCGTCCTCGAGGCCGCGGCCGATTCGAGCCCTTCCCCCCCCCCGCGACGCCATGTTCCGACCCGGAGCGATGCAGACCGTCGGCAGCGCAGTGGCCGTGGCTGCGGTGCTGTGCATCGTCAACCCTGCACCGGCCCTCCACGTGCCGGCGGCGGACGGGATGGTCCCGCTGCTGCGGGCGGAGGGCACGGTGGCCCCTGCGCTGGAGGCGCCGGCCCTGCGCCGAGGCGCCCCGGCGTCGGCTCCGAGGACCTCGCCCCCCGAGCGGCTGCGGCTCGGCGTGCCGGCCCTGGAAGCCCCGGATGTGCTCGTCCCCGCCTTCGTGACCCCGCAGGCCACCGGGGCCGCGCTGCCGGTCAACTGGTGGCTGCACGCGACGGCGTCCGCCCTGCGCCGGCCGCGCGGCGAGGAGGAGGTGGCGTGGCAGCGCCTCCAGCAGGTGGGCCTGTGCGCCGACCAGGCCCCCGCGTCCGCTGCGTCGGTGGTCTCCTCGGCGCCGCGCGTGGTGCTGCGCATTCAGGCGCCCCGGGAAGGTGGCGCCCCGGTGGCGCGGGTGCTCGCCGAGCATCCCGCGGCCGACGTGGCGCGAATGACGTCCTGCCTGTGGCAGACCGCGCGCCAGCTCGGCTCCGGCGGCGCGGTGACCGCCCCCACGGCGGAGGACCCCGCCGGGGTCCCGCTGCGGCTGCGCGTGCCCGCGGTGCTGCGCCCTGCGGACTGATCGCCCTTGCACCGACGACCTTCATCCGGAGCCTTTCGATGATCCGTCCCGCCTCGCGTCTCGCCGGCCTGAAGACCAGCCTCATCCGCCGCATCCTCGCGGAGGCGCCGGCCGACGCGGTGCACCTTGGGCTCGGCCAGGTGGGGGCGGACGTGGTCCCGGAGCTGCGGGCGGCGCTGGCCGATGCGAACGCCACGGTCCGGGCGTCCTACGTCCCCAACGCGGGGTTGCCCGAGCTGCGCGAGGCGATCGGCGCGCAGTACGGTGTGTCCGCCATGCAGGTGATCGTGACCGTGGGGGTGCAGGAGGCGCTGGCGCTGACGTTCCTGGGCCTCGTGGAGGCGGGCGACGAGGTGGTGATCCCGGTGCCGACGTTCCCGGTGTACGGGACGCTCACCCGCATCGCCGGTGGTACGCCGGTCCTCGCGCCGCTGCGGGCCGCCGACGGCTTTCGCCCCACCTGGGAGGGGATCCGCGCGCACCTCACGGAGCGCACGCGGCTGGTGGCGCTGACGTCTCCGGGCAATCCCACGGGAGCGGTGGCGACGCCGGACGAGTGGGCGCGCATCGGCGAGGGCCTCGCGGCGGCGGGCGTGCCGTACCTCAGTGACGAGATCTACCTGCCGTGGCAGTTCGAGGGGCCGGGCCACCCGTCGCTGATGACGCACAACCCGCAGGGGTTCGTGGCGTCTGGGCTGTCGAAGACGTGTGCGCTGGCGGGCTGGCGCATCGGGTGGCTGGTTTGCCCGCCGGAGATGGCGCCGCCGCTGGTGGCGTTGCACCAGAATCTGGTGACGAGCGCGGCGGCGCCGGTGCAGGAGGCGGCGCTGGTGGCGGTTCGTCACGGGGTGCCGTGGCTGGAGGGGCCCTTCGACCTGCCGGCGTCATCGGCGCAGCTTCGGGCGGTTCTCGAGCGGAGCGGCTGGGTGGTCGAGGGCGCTGGCGGAGGTCTGTACCTGTGGTGCCGTCCTTCGGGGGCGTCCGCGGGCGCGGTGGACGACCTCGAGCTCGTGCGACGACTCATGCACGAGGCGCGGGTGGTGGCGATTCCGGGGCAGGCGTTCGGGGATGCGGGTCGGGGGTACGTGCGGTTCAGTCACGCGGTGTCGCCGGAGGTGCTGGCGGAGGCGTGCCGGCGTCTGGAGGATTGGCGGCCGCAGGCGGGGTGATGCGTGCGCGGTGCGGTGGGCCGGGTGGCGAGGGCTCGTCGGGCGTGTGCGGTGTGCTGGCGGGGGTGGGGTCGGTGCGACCCTGTGCCTGCGGGTGGGGGGTGCGGGCTCAGCGGGGTGCGAGCTCGAGGGCGGGCGCGATGTCGTTCCAGTGGCGGCCGACATGGAGGAGGGCGTCGACCATGGCGTCGCGGCCGATCGAGAGGCAGTCCTCGTCGACGTCGAAGCGGGGGGTGTGGATGGGGTGGACGATGCCGCGCTCCTCGTTGCGGACGCCGAGGAAGAGGTAGCATCCGGGGACGCGTCGGCTGAAGGCGGCGAAGTCTTCGGCGCCGAGCTGCGGGGGGTGCAGGGTGGGGGTGGCGAGGCCGGCCTGTCCGATGCGCTCGAGGACTGCGGCTTCGAGGGCGGGGTGGTTGGCGGTGAGGTGTGCGCCGCGGACGAGGTGGAGGGTGGCGGAGCAGTCGTGTGCGGCGGCGGTGTGTTCGACGATGGTGTGGAGCCGTTCGAGGGCGATGTCGCGGGCGTCTGGGTCGAGGGTGCGCAGGAGTCCGCGGAGCTGGACGTGTTCGGGGATGGTGTTGTGGCTGTCGCCGCCGTGGAAGGAGCAGACGCTGAGGACGGTGGGGTGGCGGGGGTCGGTGTTTCGGGCGGCGACCTGCTGGAGGGCGGTGACGAGGTGTGCGGCGGCGAGGATGGGGTCGCGGCTTTCGTGGGGGTAGGCGCCGTGGGCCATGCGTCCGTGGATGCGGATGTCGAAGAGGTCGGAGGCGGCCCAGACGGGTCCGCCGGTGCCGGCGATGGCGCCGACGGGGAGGGAGGGCATGACGTGGAGGGCGAAGGCGGCGTCGACGGGGTTGTGGTCGAGGACGCCCTCGTCGACCATGCGTTCGGCGCCGATGACCTGGCCGGGTGGGGGGGCGGCTTCTTCGGCGGGCTGGAAGACGAGGAGGATGCGTCCGTGGAGGTCGTCGCGTCGGTGGGCGAGGGAGGAGGCGACGCCGAGGCCGATGGTGGTGTGGACGTCGTGTCCGCAGGCGTGCATGACACCGGGGTGGAGGCTGCGGTGCGGGCGGTCCTCGGCCTCCTGGATGGGGAGGGCGTCCATGTCGGCGCGGTAGAGGAGGGTGGGTCCCGGGTGGCTGCCTTCGACGAGTGCGGTGATGCCGTGTCCGGCGATGCCGGTGCGGGTGTGCAGGCCGAGTGCGGTGAGGGTGCGGTCGACGAGGGCGGCGGTGCGTTCCTCGTGGTGGGAGAGCTCCGGGTGCTGGTGGAGGTCCCTGCGCAGGGCGCGGAGGTCCGGGTCGGACAGGGGAGTGCGCATGGGGTGTGGGGGGCTCAGCAGGAGGAGAGCCACAGGAGGGTGGCGATGACGACGATGCCGCCGGCGAAGAGTGCGAGGGCGGCGGTGCGCAGGGCGCCGGAGGCGGAGCGGGGCCCGGCGGCGGCCTGGGGGTCCAGGGGCGGGTCGAGGCTGTCCGGGGCGGTGTCGTCTCCGGGGGAGGCGTCGTGGTGCGCCATGTCGTGCGCGAGCGGGGTGGCGAAGGCGGGATGTCGCGCGGTTTCGTCCGGGGGGGGGATCGCGTCGTCGTTCTCGTCGCGGCCTTGGGCGGCGAGGGATTCGCGGGTCTGCGCGGGCATGGGTGCGGTCTCGGCGGCGTGCTCGTCGAGGTCCGGGAGGGGATGTGCGTCGTGGGGGCTGGAGTCGTGGTTCTGGGGTGGGGAGGTCGACGCGGTGTGCGGGGGTTCCACGGGAGGGTGGGGTGTGTCGGGTGCGGAGTTCGGGGTGGCGTCGTCGGTCGGGTGGAGTGCGGGCGTGTCGCCGGGCGGTGTGGATGCGGGGGTGGCGTCGCGTTCGTCGGGTTGGGGTACGCGCTGTCGGCCTGTGATGGGCCGGTTGGGTCCGGTGGCGGGTCGTGAGCCGATGCGGGATGGTCTGTGGAGGATGCCTGCGGCGGGAGCTCCGGGCTTCTCGTCGAGGAGTGCGGCGAGGCTGCTGGTGGGGACGGAGTCGGCGGCGGCGGAGGGTGCGGGGAGGTCGCTGTACTGTTCGAGGATGCGGTGGGTGGCTTCGGGGTCGGAGTCGCGGGAGGCGATCATCCTGGGGTGGTAGGCCAGGGGGGTCCACTTTCGGAGGTCGCCGGAGATGGTCTCGTATCCGGTGAGGAGTCCGGAGGAGAGGAGGCTCTCGAGTTCGCCCATGGCGATGGGTCCGTAGACGCGGGATTCGAGGCGCAGGTAGAGGTCTTCGGCGCGTTCGCGGACGCGGGGGGAGGGTTCGTTTCGGGGGACGGTGCCGCCGAGGACGAATTCGGCGTCGTGTCGGCTGTCTGCGGTGTCGCGGGGGGCGGGGTGTCCGTCGCCGCGGATGAGTTCGGTGGCGTCGTGTTCGCGGTCGAAGGGTTGTTCGGCGGCGGGGGCTTCGGCGAGGACGTCACGGGTGTGTGCGTGTTCCCGCACGTGTCCCGTGTTCCCGGAGTCGGGCGCTTCGGTCGGTGGGGGCTGGGGGTCGCCCGAGGACATGGGACGCCGTGGGTCGGGGGCAGGGGGGGGACGTCCTGTGGGGCGGGGTGTTCGCACGCCAGTGGGGGACGCCACGGGGGGATGATCGCCGTGTTGTCCGGGGGGTGCAAGGGGCTTGTGCCTTGTGGGAGGCCTGGCGGGGTCAGCGGCCTTCGAAGCGGGGTGCGCGGCGCTCGCGGAAGGCTTCGAGCGCCTCGACGCGGTCGCGGGTGTGGAGGAGGGGCGCGTAGGCCTGCCGTTCGATGTCGAGGCCTTCGTGGAGGGGTCGTTGCGAGCCTTCGTCGATGGCGTGCTTGGCCTGTGCGACGGCGAGGGGAGCGGCCTGAGCGATCTCGTCGGCGAGGTCGATGGCGTGGTGTCGGAGGTCGTCGGGTGTGCAGACGTCGTTGACGAGTCCGATGTCGAGGGCCTGTCGTGCGGGGAGTCGTCGTGCGGTGAGGATGAGTTCCTTGGCCTTTCCGGGTCCGAGGAGTCGGGTGAGTCGCTGTGTGCCGCCGGCGCCGGGGATGATGCCGAGTCGGACCTCGGTGAGTCCGAGGGTGGCGTTGTCGGCGGCGATGCGGAGGTCGCAGGCGAGGGCGAGTTCGAGTCCTCCGCCGAGGGCGAACCCGTTGATGGCGGCGATGGTGGGTTTGGGGAGCTGGGCGAGGGTGTCCATGAGGGTGCGGAGCTGGTCGAGGAATTCGTTGACCTCGGCGTCGCTCATGGATTCGCGTTCGCGGAGGTCAGCGCCGGCGCAGAAGGCGCGGTCGCCGGCTCCGGTGAGGATGATGGCGCGGACGTCGGGGTCTGGTCCGAGCGCGTCGAGGGCGTGCTGCAGGTCGAGGACGAGCTGTCGGGAGAGTGCGTTGCGTCGCTCGGGGCGGTGGAGGGTGAGGAGCGCGGTTCCCTCGAGCCGTTCGTGGAGGAGGATGTCTTCGGCGGGGGTGGGGGTGTCCATGGTGGTTCACGGGATCAGGAGTGACCGGCGCGGCTGTAGGCGTGGTATCGTGAGCGGAGGGTGGCGCCGTGCTCGTCCTCGAGGGAGCGGCTGATGCCGAGGAGGTCCTCGAGTCGGATGCCGGTGTTGCGTCCGGTGGCGTGGAGGAGGTGGACGAGGTCTTCGGTGCCGACGTTTCCGGAGGCGCCTGCGGCGTAGGGGCATCCGCCCATGCCGCCGATGGAGGCGTCGAGGGTGGTGACGCCGGCCTCGACGGCGAGGAGGGCGTTGGCGACGGCGAGTCCGCGGGTGTCATGCAGGTGGAGTGCGACGCGTTCGGGGCCGAAGGCGTCGAGTGCGCGGGTCATGCCGTCGCGCACCTGGTAGGGGGTGCCCATGCCGGTGGTGTCGCCGAAGCTGATTTCGGCGACGCCCATGGCGAAGAGTTCGCGGGCGATGTCGAGGACGCGGTCGAAGTCGATGTCGCCTTCCCAGGGGCATCCGAAGACGGTGGAGATGTATCCGCGGACGGTGAGTCCCTCCTGTCGGGCGTCGGAGACGACCTCGCGGACGTTCTCGATGCTCTCGTCGATGCTGCGGTTGAGGTTGCGTCGGTTGTGGGTTTCGCTGGAGGAGACGAAGACGGCGACGTGTTCGGCGCCGGCCTCGAGGGCGTTGTCGAGCCCGCGCCGGTTGGGGACGAGGGCCCAGTAGGCGACGCCTTCCTGGCGGTGGAGTCCGCGGAGCACTTCGTCGGTGCCGGCCATCTGGGGGATCCATCGCGGGTGGACGAAGCTGCCGACCTCGACCTCGCGCACTCCGGCGTCGACGAGTCGTTCGATGAGCCGGATGCGTTCGGCCGGGTTGAGCCGTACGCGTTCGTTCTGGAGGCCGTCGCGCGGTCCGACCTCGACGATGCGGATGGAGTTCGGGGTCGATGTGGTGGGGGTCGTGCCCTCGCTGTCGGCCATGCGCTCCGTGCGGTCGAGGGGTGCGGGGGGCCAGCGGCCCGCGGGATGGTGTCCCCGGGGCGGGCGGGTGTCAAGCGGTGCGCCGTGCCGCTCCGGCGTGGTCGCGAAGGTGGTTGCCCGGTGGCATGCAGGGGTGTGGGGCGCGGGATGGGCTCCCGGATGGCGGTGGGCCGTGGCGTGGGAACCGCTCGATGCGGGCGGTGTCCCTTCAGAGGAGTCCATGGCGCGCCTTCGGCGGTGGTGTGCCCTTGCCGTCCGGCCTGCGCCGGGCTACGCGGAGTCGCGGCGAGGCGCCCCCCTTCCCCACTCGACCCGGTTTCCCATGCTGATCATCGGTTGTTCCAGCCAGCCTGTCGTCCCCCGCGTGGATCCCCATGCGGTCGAGCTCATGGAGGTCGACGAGTCCTACCAGGCGCCGATGCGGGAGGCGACGCTGCAGCGCTGGCGGGATCGCGCACCGGAGGGGTTCCGGCACGTGCTGACGGTCTGGCAGGGGTTCACGGCGGATCCGATGGACCTGAAGCGTCCGCTGGAGGGGCTCGAGGGGGTTCCGGCCGACCGCTGGGGGCTGTTCGTGTCCTCGGACGAGATGCGGGCCCAGTGGGCGGTTTTTGCGAAGCAGTTTCGCATCCTGCGCCCGGCCGGCCTGCACTTCCGCTCGCCGGTGGGGTTCTCGCCCAGCACCCGGAACCGGGACGCGATGCGTCGATTCTTCGAGGAGATCGTGGGGGACGTGGACCTCCTTTGCGTGTGGACTCCCGGTGGCCTCTGGGATCGGGAGGATGCACAGGATTGGGCGTCCGAGCTCGGTCTCGTGCTGGCGGTGGACCCCTTCCTCGAGGCGGAGTTCCCGACCCTCGCACCGGGCCCCGCCTATTGCGTGCTCACCGGACCCTGGGGAGGGCGCCGGCGGTTCAGTGACGACGACCTCGAGGCCTTCCTGGACTTTGCGGCGGACCACGACGGGCCGGTGCACGCAGTGTTCCGCGGCGCGGAGCGGTTCTTCTGGGCAGAGCGCCTGAAGGGGATGCGGGACGCGCTCCAGGGAGGCGATGACTGACGGGGCCTCACCGGACGACGAGCGCTTCATCGAGCGCCTGCGCGCGCGCGACGAGTCGGCCTTCGCCGAGCTGGTCGCCCGCTACCGCAACCGTGTGTACGGGCTTTCGTACCGGATGATGGGTCATCGGGAGGAGGCCGAGGACGTCGCCCAGGAGGTCTTCGTCAGCCTGTTCAAGGCGATCGACGGGTTTCGGGGCGAGAGCCGGCTGGACACCTGGATCCTCCGGATCACGGCCAACCACTGCCGCAACCGCATCAAGTACCTGTCCCGGCGTCACGCCCGCAGCCGCCAGCCTCTCGAGGACACCGAGGAGGGGCGCCTCGTCGAGGCGGCGGGCGCGTCGCACCCCCGCCCGGACCAGCAGGCCGAGGGCAACGAGCTCGAGACGATCATCCGGGCCGGGCTTCTGGAGCTCGACGAGGAGCACCGCGTGGTCATCGTGCTTCGGGACATGGACCATCTGAGCTACCAGGCGATCAGCGAGGTGCTGGAGGTCGCCGAGGGGACGGTGAAGAGCCGGCTCTTTCGTGCCCGGGCGCAGCTCAAGTCCTTCATCCAGTCCCGCTACGCCGATCGGAGACGCTCATGAGCAGGATCGACGACAGGGATCTCGCCCGCCTGAACGCCTATCTGGAGGGCGAGCTCGACGATGGGGAGCGCGCGGCCCTGGAGGCGCAGCTCGAGGCGCGGCCCGAGCTGCGCGAGGAGCTCGACGGGCTGCGGGAGACGGTGGCGCTGTTTGCGTCGCTGCCGGAGCCGGAGCCCCCGGAGGACTTCGACCGCGCGGTGCAGCGGCGCATCCGTCGCCGGTCAAGGGGTCGGTACTTCGGGGCGGAGCAGCGGCGGGAGCGGCTGTCGCAGGTGGCCATCCCGCTCGCGGCGCTGATCGTGCTGGCGCTGATCGCCTTCCTCCTCTCCCCGGGCCGTCTGGAGATCCTGCTCGAGCCGCCGGCGGCCGAGGACGCACCGGACGAGGCGCCGGCACCGCTCGAGGACGACCCCACGCCGCCCGACGCGTCCCGTTCGCGTCTGCCGCCGACGGTGGAGCCGGCCCCGCCGTCCCGACCTGGACCGGCGCACCGGCGCATCGAGTACCGGTACAGCGTGCGCGCCACCGGCGAGTCTGCGGCGATCGAAGCGGAGCTGCGACGACGGTTCGGTGCGCGGGCGGTGCGTGCCGCGGAGCCCGCCGACGGCGGGGCGGTGGTCGAGGTTGCGGTGGAGCGGGCCCAGCTCGGTGCCGCGCTCCAGCGCCTCGAGGATCTGGGTCCCGTGGAGCGTTCACGTGTGGAGGTCGATGGCGCCGCGGCGCGGGTGACCATACGTGTGGTCATCGACGAGCGGCCGTGAGGCCGATGGAAGAATCTGCAGGACGGGAGGACTGACGTGGAACCCATCGAGAAGCTGGAGAGACACCAGCAGGCGATTCAGCAGCGCTTCATCGGGAGCATGGCGGCGTTCGCGGTGTTCGGGCTGGTGTCGGTGGTGTTCGCCAACGCGGGCACCCTGCAGGATGACCTTTCGATGCTCGTGGTCATCGTGCTGATCGTGGTCTCGCTGCTCGTGCTGCCGCGGTCCACGGCGCCGGCGGTCTGGCCGCGGGTGGAGGGTGCGGAGGATCAGGACCGGATGGACCTCATCCGGGACAACCTGCGCCAGCTTCAGCTCCGGGCCACCTGGCTGCGGCTGGTGTACCTGCTGCTGGCCGCGGTGTTCCTGCTGCTGTTGCCGCGCATGATGGGCTGAGGGGTCGTCGGCCCCCCTGCGGACATTCGGGCTCATCGGTGGGGGTTGCGCAGCGGCCCGCCGCGCCGGCTGGGGCGAGGAGGCTCCTTGCGCGAAACGCGAACGGGCCGTGCGTCCGGTGGGAGGCACGGCCCGCTTGAGCCGGGTTGGTGACGGGCCGGGGCCCGGCGGGCTCACATTCGCTTGGAGTAGTACTCGACGACGAGCTGGACCTCGATCTCGAAGGGGACGGATTCCGCTTCGGGGAGGCTGCGCACGATGGCGGTCTGGTTGCCGGCGTTGTACTCGAGCCAGTCGGGGCGCAGCAGGGACAGTTCCTCGAGGGAGGAGGTGATGACCTGGAGCGATCGGCTCTTCTCGCGGGGGGCGATGACGTCGCCGATCCGCACGCGGTAGGAGGCGATGTCGACGCGACGGCCGTTCACGAGGATGTGCCCGTGGTTGATGAGCTGTCGCGCGGCGGGAATCGTCGGTGCGAAGCCGGCCCGGAAGACGACGTTGTCCAGCCGGCGCTCGAGGAGCTCGAGGAGCTTGCGGCCGGTGGCGAGCTTGGCGCTTCGCGCGTCGGCCACGAGCCGGCGGAACTGCCGCTCGCCGAGGCCGTAGTTCAGTCGAAGCTTCTGCTTCTCGGTGAGCTGCCGACCGTAGTCGGACTTCTTGCGGCGCCGGTTCTGCCCGTGCTGCCCGGGCGGGTAGGGGCGACGATCGAGGGTCTTGCGGGACAGGCCGGGAAGGTTGACGCCGAGGGCGCGCATCTTCTTGACGCGGGGGCCGGTGTAGCGGGACATGCCTGGGAACTCCGGTGAAGGTACCGAGAAAGGAAACGGGCGCCTGCAGCTCCCCACGGGGTGCCGGGGCGGCGAGGATCACGAACGCGCTCTTCGCGCGCGGGGTGCGCTCGAAGTCCTTGTCCGACGGTGTGTTGCGTTTGTCGCGCCACGCGGGCGGCGGAAACGCCACCATCGGCAGGGGCGCGCTGTGTAGCACAGGGACAGCCCACGGGAAAGGGTTTCTTGCCACGGGGGCGTCGGTTCGCGGCGCGTGCACCCGGGGATCGGCACGGAACGGGTGGCGCCCGGGGGGAGTCGTGGCTACATCCCGGCTCGCGTCCGCTCATCGGCGCCCGCGGGCGGGTTCGCCCGCGCGGCCGTCGCCGTCGCTACCTTCCCCTCCTTCCCCTGGCCCGGAACTCCCGATGGACCGTCTCGCCGATCGATTCCGCCGCGCGGCCACCGGTGGCCTGAACGCGCTGCAGGACCGCATCGTCGCCTTTGACCGCTCCGGCGGATTCGAGGGGGTGGCGCGCCGCATTCGCGACGGGATCCGGGACGGCGAGTCGCGTCTGGCGGCGTCGGACACGCCATGGGCCCGGCAGGCTCAGGTGCGCCAGTGGTATCGTCGGCTCGAGCTCGAGCCCGGCGCCGATGCCGACGCGGTGCGGCGGGCATACCGGGGCCTGATGCGGAAGTACCATCCGGATCGCTTCACGTCGGACCCGGAGGCGGAGCGTCAGGCCACGGCCCTCAGCCAGGAGCTGACGGTGGCCTACACCGGCCTGCTTCGCCATCTCGGCGAGAAGTGAGGCTGGCGGTGTCCGGTGCTCCGGTCGGCGAGATCGCCCGACGACGGGTGGACGAGCGCGGCGTGGCTGCGCTGGTCTATGACGCGTCGGACGGGTCGAGGGCGAGCGTGATCGTGATGCGCACGGCAGGTGGCTACCGGGCGTGGCGCAACCGCTGCCCGCACTGGGGCGTGCCGCTGGCCCCGCCGCGGGGTCCGTTCCTCGACGAGACGGGCGAGCGGCTGCGCTGCCTGTCCCACGGCGCGTTGTTTCGCCCGGAAGACGGGGTGTGCGAGGACGGGCCGTGTCCCGGCGCCTCCCTGGAGGCGTTCACGGTGGAGGAGTGCGGAGAGGTGTTGCGGATTCATGAGCCGTCGCCTGTGCGGCTGTCGGCGAGCCGGGGCACGGTCCGGCTCGCCGTGCCCGGTGTCGGGGAGGAGGCGTGATGGGGTCGAGTGGTTCATGGCGCAGGGGTCGGGCGGTCGTGGTGTGGGCCGGGCTGGGCATGGGCCTGCTGCTCGCGCCGGCGGCGTGTTCACCGCCGGACGAGCCCGGGGCATCCCCGGAGGATTCGGCCGTGGAGTCGGCGCCGGCGGCGCCCGCGGAGCGGGAGGTCGCCGAGCCCGGAGCGGCGGCCGATGGGGCGATGGAGCAACCCGGGGCGGAGGCCGCGGAGCGGGCGCTCCACGAGCGCGTGCTCGCGCTCGGGCAGCTTCTCGAGGGTCTCGGCTGGTCTGCGGTCGACGAGGTCGAGGTGGACTCGTTCGTGATCTCGCCGCAGGGCACGCGGACGGCGTCGGGGGTGTTCGGTCGGGAGGAGGAGCGGGCGGCGGTGGGGGTGTTCGTGTATCCGAACGAGCGTCATGCGCAGCCGCACGCGGTGGACCTTCGCGAGCGGCTGCGTCTGTTGCCGGGTCGTCGGGAGTCCGGGCTGCACGCGGGCCGGGTGGTGGTGCACGTGCGAGCGGAGACGCCGGGAGCGGCAGAGTCGCTGGTGGCCGATCTGGGTCGGGCGCTCGCGGTGCGTCCGCTGTCGGTGGATCCCGTGGACGCGGAGCGCTAGCGTCGGGGGCGGATGCTCGCCTGGCCGGTGTCGTGGGCTGCGCACCCGATCGGGGAGGCCTGTTCCGCGGGCGCGGGTGGGCGCGGCGGCTTCAGGCGCTCTCCTCGCCTGGCTCGGGCTCGTGGCCTTCGAGGCGGTCGAGAATGCGCTGCGAGGCGTCGGTGAGCCGGATGAACTCGACGCCCATGCCGCGCTCGTGTTCGGTGTCGACGAGGCGGACGACCCGTCCCTCGCCCTCGATGGTTTCGAAGTCATCGAGGAGGACGGAGAAGCGAAGCTGGACCTGGGTGCCGATGGGGAGCAGGGTTTTCGAGCGGATGAAGACACCCGTTCTGCTGACGTTGGTGACGTATTCGGAGAGGAAGTCGTCGATGCGGGCGTATTCGTCGTTGACGGTCACCCGATTGGAGGCTCTCTGGTCACTCATGCACTGCTTCCGGCTGTCGAGCGGCCGCGTTTTGCGCGCCTGCGTGGTTCTCTCGCGAGGGGATGTTGGTGCCGTTCCGGTGACGGGTCAAGCACCGGATTGGTGGCGTGTCAACACTTGTGGTTGTTGCGCCGGGGGGTTGCCCCTGCGGGCCGATTCGGGGAGGCGGCTCGATCCGGGCGGTCTCCGGGAATGGGATGCGGGTCAGGCGGACTCGGTGCGCGGCTTTCTGCGGGATGCGCCGGTGAGGACGAAGCGGTCGACGGCGAGGTCGTTCTGCGGGGTGAGGTGGATGCGCCGGTTGGCGCGCATCTCGATGTCGCGCAGGCTGTCCTTCTTGTAGTCGCGGAGCTTCTGGATGACGGCGGGAGAGGCGATGACGCGGACTTCGGGGTCCTTCATGCCTGCGAGTTCGCGTCGGAGGTGCCGGAGGAGTTCGTGCGCGACGGTCTCGGCGCTCTTGACGAGTCCGGAGCCGCCGCAGGTGGGGCAGGGCTCGAGGAGCATCTGTTCGAGGCTCTCGCGGGTGCGCTTTCGGGTCATCTCGACGAGCCCGAATTCGGAGAGGCGGGAGTACTTGACGCGTCCGCGGTCCCCCTGGAGGGCCTCCTCGAGGGCGGCCATGACCTTCTTTCGGGATGCGGACTCGTCCATGTCGATGAAGTCGACGACGATGAGTCCGCCGATGTTTCGCAGCCGCAACTGGTAGGCGACTTCCTGTGCGGCCTCGATGTTGGTCTGGAGGATGGTCTCCTCGAGGCTTGCGGAGCCGACGAACTTTCCGGTGTTGATGTCGATGGCGGTGAGGGCTTCTGCGCGGTCGATGACGAGGTGGCCTCCGCTGGGGAGGTTGACCTTGCGGTCGAGGGCGCGGTGGAGCTCGTCCTCGATGCCGAAGGCGTCGAAGATGGGGTCCTTTCCGACGTAGAGTTCGACCTTTCCGGCGAGTCGGGGCATGAAGCGGCCGATGAAGTCCTGGATGCGATCGTACTCGGCGCGGGAGTCGACGACGAGCCGGGAGAGGTCGGCGGTGGCGAGGTCCCGGGTGGCGCGGAGGATGAGGTCGAGGTCCTCGTGGAGGAGGGCGGGTGCCTTGCGTCGCTTCTTCCGGGCGTCGAGGATGTCGTTCCACAGGCCGATGAGGAGCTTCATGTCGTTGCGCAGGTGTCGCGCCTTCACGCCGGAGGCGGCGGTCCGCACGATGAAGCCGCTGCCGGAGGGGCGGAGTTCCTCGCAGATGCGGCGCAGACGCTTTCGTTCCCGGTCGCTGGAGATCTGCCGGGAGATGCCGAGGTGGTCGACGGTGGGCATGAACACGAGGTGCCGCCCGGCGATGCTGATGTGGGAGGTGACGCGGGCGCCCTTGGTTCCGATGGGGTCCTTGGCGACCTGCACGAGGACCTCCTGGCCCTTGCGGAGCTGTTCCTCGATGGGGGGGCCGTTGCGTCGTCGTCGTCCTCGTCCGCCGCGTCCGCGGGAGGATGCGTCGCCGCCATCGTCGTCCTCGTCGTCGTCCTCGTCGAAGGTGGCCTTCTCGTGTTCGTCGTAGACGTCGCTGACGTAGAGGAAGGCGGCCTTCTCGAGGCCGATGTCGACGAAGGCGGCCTGCATGCCCGGCAGGACGCTGGTGACGCGTCCGAGGTAGATGTTGCCCACGACCCCACGGCTGGCGCGCCGCTCCTGGTAGTAGTCGCTGATGACCCCGTCCTCGAGGAGCGCGACGCGCGCCTCCTGCGGGGTGCAGTTGATGACGAGGACGTCGGGCATGGCGGGAGGATCCTGGCGTTGGGCGGACCACGGTGGAGCCGCTCGACCGCCCGGAGGGACGGGAGCGTGCGGAAAGCCGCGGTCGCCTGTGGGGATGAAAGGGGCAGGCCCGCTCCGCCGCATCGATGTGCGGGGGGTGGGGGTGCCGTCACTGGGAAAATCCTTCGGTCGCGCGCAGGCACGCTTCCTGCGGTGGGCCTACCAGAGACAGTGGCCCGGAACAACGACAACGTGGGTCCGCAGTCGTTCCGGCGCAATTGTCTTGCATGCATCGGCGACCGTGGTCACGTTCGCGTCGTCGTCGGCCACGCCCCGTCCGTCCAGCCTGCGGTCCTCCCGCAAGGGGTTCGCCACGACCTGTCCGTTCTCCTCCCTCCTCCTCCTTCCCCAGGAACCCGCATGGACATCAAGAACCGTATCCGCATCGGCATCGAGGCCGGCCTCCTCGAGAAGGTCGGCCGCACGAAGCAGCATCTCTTCCCAATGGCCGCCCTCCGCGCCCTGGACACGGCGGCCCTGGGTGCGCTGGCCCGGGACCTCGAAATCGAGAACACCTTCAACCTGCGACGGCAGGACCTGGTGCTGGCCATCGCGAAGGCGCTGGACCACGAGACCGTGACGCAGCAGGGCGAGGGCGTGTTCGACCCGCACGAGGACGGCTTCGGCTTCCTCCGGGCCCCCGAACACAGCTACCTCCCCTGCCCGTACGACATCTACCTGTCGCCGTCGCAGATCCGCCGGTTCAACCTCCGCAAGGGCGACACCGTCCGGGGCAAGGTGCGTCCGCCCAAGGACTCCGAACGTTTCTATGCCCTGCTCGAGGTCGAGGAGATCAACGGCCAGTCCCCCGACTCGGCCCTCGACAAGCCGCTCTTCGACAACCTCACCCCGCTGTATCCGGACCAGCAGATCGTTCTCGAGCACGAGCCCACCGACATCTCGACCCGCGTGCTCGACCTCTTCACCCCGATCGGCCGCGGCCAGCGCGCGCTCATCGTCGCGCCCCCGCGCACCGGCAAGACCGTGCTCATGCAGAGCATCGCCAACGCCGTCAGCCACAACCACCCCGACAGCCAGCTCATGGTGCTCCTCATCGACGAGCGCCCCGAGGAGGTCACCGACATGCAGCGCAACGTCGTCGGCGAGGTCGTGGCCTCGACCTTCGACGAGCCCGCCGAGCGGCACATCGCCGTCGCCGAGATGGTCATCGAGAAGGCGAAGCGCATGGTCGAGCACGGCCGTGACGTGGTCATCCTCCTCGACTCGATCACCCGCCTCGCCCGCGCCTACAACGCCGTCGTCCCGCCCTCGGGCAAGATCCTCTCCGGCGGCGTGGACTCCAACGCGCTCCACAAGCCCAAGCGCTTCTTCGGCGCCGCACGGAACATCGAGGGCGGCGGCTCGCTGACCATCATCGCCACCGCTCTCGTCGACACCGGCAGCCGCATGGACGAGGTCATCTTCGAGGAGTTCAAGGGCACCGGCAACGCCGAGCTGCACCTCGACCGCAAGCTCATGGAGAAGCGCATCTTCCCCACCCTCGACCTCCACAAGTCCGGGACCCGGCGCGAGGAGCTGCTCGTCCCCGCCGACGTCCTCACCCGACTCTACGTCCTCCGGCAGCACTTCCTCGCGCCGCTCAACCCCGTGGACGCCATGACCTTCATCCACGAGTGGATGACCAAGACCAAGACGAATCAGGAGTTCCTGGACTCCATGAACTCCTGATCGCCCGCCCCGCGGGCGCCGCGATCGCCCCTCGGGCTTGACTTCGGCCTCCCGGCTGCCCTAGTCTCCCGCCTCCGCGATCGTGGCGGCCTCGCGCGGCCGCCCCCGCGTCCGAAACCCCGGGACCCTGATCACCCGGCCCGCGGCACCGCGCCCGAGGTGCCCTGCCATACGCGAAGGGCCCGAGGCGCAACGGACCGCGGGCCACCCCAACGACGGACTCCGAGCCATGAAGCCTGACATCCACCCCGAGTACTTTCCCGTCGTCTTCGTCGACGGCGACCACGAGTTCATCACCCGGTCCACGGTCAAGAGCGGCAAGACCCGGGACATCGACGGCGTGACCCACTACGTCATCGACGTCGCGATCAGCTCCGCGACCCACCCGTTCTGGACCGGCACCCAGCGCATCCTCGACCAGGCCGGTCGCGTCGAGCGCTTCAACCGCAAGTACGGCCGGAAGTAGCCCCGACCGCGCGCGCGTGCTTCTGCCGCTCCCCGCCCACGGGCAGGGCGCGGCGTCGTGTCGTCTTGATCACTTCCCCGTCCCCTGCACCCGGCGCCCGATGTTCGAACGCCTCGCCGATGTCGAAGAGCGCTTCGTGGAGCTCGAGGCGCAGCTCGCCGACCCGGTGATCGCCAGCGACCACGAGGCGGTCGCCCGCATCCACCGCGAGGTCGTGTCGCTGCGCGAGGTCGTCGACGCCTTCCGCGGCTGGAAGGCCGTCCAGCAGGAGCTCGAGGAGTGCCGCGCCCTGCTGCGGGATGACGACCCCGACGTGCGCGAGATGGCCCGCACGGAACTCGACCGGCTGCAGGACGAGCTCCCCGAGCGCGAGCAGGCCCTGAAGCTGCTCATGCTCCCGCGAGATCCCCTCGACGACAAGGACATTCTCCTCGAGATCCGCGCGGGCACCGGCGGCGACGAGTCCAGCCTCTTCGCCGGAGACCTCCTCGACATGTACCAGCGCTTCGCGGCGCAGCGCGGCTGGCGCGTCGAGCTGCTCTCCGCCAGCCCGGGCACCGTCGGCGGCTTCAAGGAGGTCATCGCACGCGTCTCCGGCGATCGCGTCTACTCCAGCCTCAAGTGGGAGTCCGGTGTACACCGTGTCCAGCGCGTCCCTGCCACGGAAGCCCAGGGACGGATCCATACCTCCGCATGCACGGTCGCGATCCTGCCGGAAGCCGAGGAGGTGGACGTCCAGGTCGATCCCGGCGACCTCCGCATCGACACCTACCGGGCCTCCGGGGCCGGCGGGCAGCACGTCAACCGGACGGACTCCGCGGTGCGCATCACCCACCTGCCGTCCGGGCTCGTGGTGACGTGCCAGGACGAGAAGAGCCAGCACAAGAACAAGGACCGGGCGCTGCGCATGCTGCGCGCGCGACTGTTCGATCTCGAGCGGCAACGGCAGCACGACGCGCGCGCCGACGATCGCCGGGCCCAGGTGGGTAGCGGGGACCGGTCCGAGCGAATTCGCACGTACAATTTCCCGCAGAACCGGCTGACGGACCACCGGATCAACCTCACGCTCTACAAGCTCGACCGGGTGGTCGCCGGGGAACTGGACGAGGTGGTCGACGCCCTGCACGCGGCGCATCAGGCGGAGATGCTGCAGGAGATCGAAGGCGAGCGCTGAGGGTCGGCTCGCCTCGGGTGGTCAGTCCCGCAGGGTGCGTTCGGTGAGCTCCCAGACCCCGCGCGCGTCGTTGTACTCCCAGCGCTCGCGGTAGACCCGCTCCTCGACTCGGGTGCTGGGGAGGCGAAACTGCTGGACCCAGACGGTGACGGTGACGGGTCCGGCGTCTTCCGTGCGGTCGACCCGCCGGATCTCGTACTCGGTCACCTCGAAATCGCTGCCCATGGCCTCGTGTTCGCCGAGAAATTCCCAGCGCATGTGCTCGGCGACGAACTCGGCGGCGTCGTCGTAGCGTGCCCAGCGCATGTGGTTGTGGAAGGCGAGCATCTGCTCCTCGAAGCGCTGCTCGGGCTTCTGCCGGGAGCCGCATGCGGTGGGCCCGGTGAGCAGGAGGCCCGCGAGGCAGAGGGCGAGGGAGAGGCGGAGGAGGACGGCCATGGGCGGGCTCGGGGAGCGGGAGCGTCCCGGGCGGTGCCGGGCTGAGCGAAGCATAGCGTCGCGGGATCGCGAGTCAACGTCGGGGGGCGGGGCAGGGCGATCGCAGGAACTCGAGTGGTTCTGACCGTTGACCAGCGGATCGGTCCGTGGTCGACGCTTTTCCGCGGAGACGGCGACTTTGTGACGACAGGCCCGACCATCGGGAGGAACTGCTCGCAAGGGTCGCAACCTGAGAATCGTCTTGCGATTACCCTGGGGGTGGGGAGGGGGCTCAGCGCCGGCGGAGGTACCGGTCGATGTTCCGGTTGTGCTCGGCCAGGGTTCGGGAGAAGGCGTGGCGTCCGGTGCCGTCGCGCATGGCGACGAAGAAGAGGAGGTCGGCGTCGTCGGACGGGTGGAGCGTGGCGAGGAGGGTGTCACGGCCGACGCCGGCGATGGGGGTGGGCGGGAGGGCGGGGATGACGTAGGTGGAGAAGCGGCTGTCGCGGTCGCGGCAGCGGCCCGGGGACGGGCGCTCGTGCCAGCGGTCGGGTCCGTAGACGCAGGTGGGATCGGTCTGCAGTCGCATGCCGCGGCGCAGGCGGTTGTAGAACACACGGGCGATGACGGCGCGCTCCTCGGCGACGGCGGCTTCGGTCTCGACGAGGCTGGCGAGGACGAGGAGCTCCGCGGGTTCGAGGCCCCAGTCGCGCCGGATGCGGTCGAAGGCGTCGTGCTCGTCGACGAGGAGCCGGTTCCAGACGTCGAGGAAGCGACGGTGCATGCGCCGCAGGACATCCCGTGCGGTGGTGTCGGGTTCGAACTCGTAGGTGTCCGGGAAGAGGCGTCCATCGAGGCTCTCGGCGTCGACACCGAGCTCGGCGAGGAAGTCGGGGTCGAAGGCGAGGGAGGCGAACTCGTCGAAGTCGCCGAAGCCCGCCTCATCGAGGCGCCGGGCGACCTGCCAGACGTTCATGCCCTCGGGGATGGTGACACGCTGCCCGGGGATGCGCGTGGGGGTGCAGAGGGTGCGTTCGAGGTCGGCGACGCGCATGCCCGGCACGAGGTCGTGCGGTCCGGCCTGCAGGCATGCGCCGAGGTCGGTGGTGCGCAGCCAGAGGTGCCACAGGGGGGTGCGGACGATGCGCCCGTCGTCCTGGAGGCGGTGGATGACGCTCCGGGCGGAGGCGCCGCGGGGGACTTCGATGGTGGCGCGTTCGTCGAGGGTGGTGATGGTCCGGGCGGGGAAGTCGTTCCAGGCGGTGGCGAGGAGGGCTGCCGCGGCCCCTGCGGCGAAGACGAGGAGAAGGAGGAGGATGCGCAGCAGGCTCTTCACGGGCGTTCCGGCGGAGGGGAGGCGGGGCCCCGGGCGTCGAGGAACGCCTGCAGGAAGAGGGTGGCGGCGACCTGGTCGACGACCTCGCGGCGACGCTGGCGGCGGACGTCGAGGTCGAGGAGGGCGCGCTCGGCGGCGGCGCTGGAGAGGCGCTCGTCCCATTCGGAGACGGGGATGTCGCCGAGGTGGGCGCGGAGGGTGTCGACGAAGCGTCGGGTGCGGCGGACGGCGGCGCCTTCGCGGCCGGAGAGATCGAGGGGGAGGCCGACGACGACGTGCTCCACCTCGCGTTCCCGGACGATGCGTGCGACCTCGCGGGCGGCCCGGTCGGCGGGGCGGGCGGGGAGGGTTTCGAGGGGGAAGGCCATGCGGCCGTCGGCGTCGCTGATGGCGAGCCCGAGGCGGACTGAGCCGATGTCGAGGGCGAGGGCGCGCATGGCGGTGTGCGGGGTGGGGTGCTGAGGCGCGGGAGGCGCCGGACCTGCGGACGAGGGCTCGTGCGCGGGGGATAGGACAGGGGGGATGCCGGTGTCGCGCCTGGCGGTGCGTGCGGCGGGGGAGGACGCTCCTGGCGTCCGTGTGTGGCGTGCTGCGCGGGTGGGGTCAAGGCGGGCGGTGGGGTGCGGCGATCCGCGGTGAGGTGCGGCGGGAAATTTGCGTTGGGGATCCGGGGGGCGGATACTTGGCGAATTCGGCCCGAAAGTAGTTCATAAGTAAATGAAAAGATTGCTGTTTTTTTGATGCGCGATCCATCTCCCCGTAGGCTTCGCTCCGGGTTGTCCATTCCCCGAAAGAGGAGCGAGCCGTGGAGATCGAGACGAAGGAGAGCGTGGTGGAGTCGGTGGGTCCGGATGGGGTGAGCGGTGTTCAGCCGTCGCCGTTTCTGAAGTGGGCGGGGGGCAAGTCGCGGTTGCTGGAGCAGTACGAGCCGTGGTGGCCGGAGGAGTTCGAGCGGTACCACGAGCCGTTTCTGGGGGGTGGTGCGGTGTTCTTCCGGCTTCGGCCGGAGGAGGCGGCGCTGAGCGACGTGAACGGTCGTCTGGTGGACACGTGGCGGGCGGTGCGGGATTCGCTGCCGGAGGTGCTGGAGCGGCTGGCGGGGCATCGGGAGCGGCATGGCCGGACGTACTTCTATCGGGCGCGCCAGCGGTTCAACGCGGGGCGCGGGGTGTCGCCGGTGGAGCGTGCGGCGCTGATGATCTATCTCAACAAGACGTGTTTCAACGGGTTGTACCGGGAGAATGGCCGGGGGGAATTCAACGTGCCGATCGGGTCCTATCGGGATCCGCGGATCTTCGATGTGGGTCATCTTCGCGCGGTGTCGCGGGTGCTTCAGGGGGTGGAGATCCGGGTGAGCGGTTTCGAGTCGGTCGTGGATCGGGCGGAGGCGGGGGATCTGGTGTACTTTGATCCGCCGTACGTGCCGTTGAGCGCGACGAGCGCGTTCACGGGGTATCACGCGTCGGGGTTCGGGATGGATCTGCAGCACCGGCTGGCGCGGGTGTATGCGGAGCTGGACCGGCGGGGGTGTCGGGTGATGCTGAGCAACAGCGACGTTCCTGCGGTTCGGGAGCTCTATGCGGGCTGGCGGATCATCGGGATCCGCGCGGGCCGTTCGATCAGCTGCAAGTCATCGCGTCGCGGTTCGGTCGGCGAGGTGCTGGTCCGCAACTGGTGAGGGGCTCAGCGACGCAGCGAGACGGGTCTCGTGGAGACGCCGAGGACGAGGAGTGCGCCCCACCGGAGGTCCATGTCGAGGACCTCGACATCCTGGCACCAGGTGCAGGTGAGCCGTCCGCTGTCGCTGGAGGCGACGGTGATCCAGGGGACGAGGCCGACGTGGATGCGGAGGCCGATGTCCTCGAGGATGAGTCCGTGCTGGAGGGACATGCGTTCGACGCGCCTGGGGACCCAGGTGAGGCCTGCGGCGGGGACGACGCGGAGTTCGCGGCGCACGAGTCTGGCGGAGGCGACGAGGTTGGGGTTGCGGGCGCTGCCGTCGTATTCGGGGGGGAGGTCGAGGCGGAGGAGGTGGTTCTCGGTTCCCCAGGAGAGGGCGGGGTTGAGGGAGGGGATGAAGGCGCCGGTGCGCCTGCTGATGTCGGCGCCGGCGCGGGCCCACGGTCCGCCGCGGTCGAGGAGGATGCCCGTGCCGCCGGCGGCGGCGAGGGTGAGGCTGACGGGTGCGCGGTCCTCGTGGAGGAGCTGGCAGCGCATTTCGGCGCCGATGCGGCTGGTGCCGAGGATGGGTCCGGCTTCGCAGGGGGGGACGACGCCGAATGCGGCGTGTGCTTCGAGGCTGAAGGCGCGCAGGAGGGTGGAGCGGCTTCCGGGCAGGAAGGGGGAGGGGGCGTTGCCTCGGCGGGATTCCTGTTGTCCGTCGAGGTCGCGATCGATGGTTGCGGAGGCCATGGCGATGGCGGCGCCGCTGCCGAAGAGCGCGAGGCGGACTTCGGCGGGTGCGGCGACCTCGGCGGGTCTCGGGGTGTAGGGGGTGGCGCAGGCCGTGAGGAGTGTGGCGACCAGCGCGGCGAGCGCGGCGATGCGGTGCGGGCGGGGGCCGGCAGTGCGCCCTGGTCGGCGGTGGCGGTGGAGGGTCATGGCGGGGGAGGGGGGAGGTGTCGCGCGCGGTGCGGGAGGGTGATCGCTTCGCCGCCGGTGCGCAAGGGGAACGTGCGTTCGAGGGGACGATTGACCGGGTGGCGTGCATCGGTGAGGGTCGCGGGGGCGAGGGACGGGGTGTCGGTGCGAGGCGGTTGTGCAGGGAGCAGGTCATGACGGGAACGACGGGGAGCGTGGGGGCGTGGCGGCTGGTGCGTCGCATCGGCGAGGGGGCGATGGGCGAGGTGTGGGAGGGGGCGTCTCCGACGGGCATGCGGGTGGCGATCAAGCGGATTCGGGGGAGTCTTCTGGCGGATGATCGGGTGCGTCGGCACTTCATCCGGGAGGCGCGTGCGGCGGCGCGGCTGTGTCATCCGCACATCGTGGACATGCTGGATTTCGTGACGGTGGATGGGGCGAGCGCGCTGGTGATGGAGTACGTGGATGGGGAGCCGCTCTCGAGCTGGCGTGAGGCGCCGCCCTCGGGGATGCAGCTTCTCGAGGTGGTGGATCAGGTGCTCTCGGCGCTGGCCCATGCGCATGCGCGGGGGATCATCCACCGGGACCTGAAGCCGGAGAACATCCTGCTGACGCGGGAGGAGGGTCGGCTGAGCGCGCGGCTGATGGATCTCGGGGTGGCGCATTTCCGGGACGACGCGAGCCGGGATCGCTGGAGCGAGGACACGCTGGTGGGTACGCCGGCGTACATGGGTCCGGAGCAGGCGCTGAAGGCGTCGGACGTGACGCCGGAGACGGATCTGTACGCGGTGGGTGTGATGCTCTTCGAGTTGGTGACGGGTCGTCTTCCGTTCGAGGGTCGGAGTGCGATGGGCACGATGATGGCGCATCTTCGCGATCCGGTTCCGCCGCTGGCGCTGCGTTCGGAGTACGTGTCGCAGAAGGGTCTGGACGTGGTGGTGAGGCGGTTGCTGGCGAAGGTGCCGTCGTCGCGGTGGCGGTTTGCGGTTCAGGTTCGCGAGGCGTTGTCGCGGTGCACGTTGCAGCGCGCGGGGGATCCGCCGTCGCGGCCGCGGGTATTGCGGCTGCGGGAGCGTGTGGAGCCGCCGGCGGCGCGGGAGCAGGCGGAGCGGCTCGGTACGCCTTGCACGGGGCTGACGGTGGTGCGGGACGCGCCGTTCTGTGGTCGGGACGGGGAGCTGGCGGTGCTTCTGGAGGCGGCGTCGGCGGCGGTGCAGGGGGGGCACACGCGCGTGGTGCTGGTCGAGGGCAGCATGGGCATGGGTCGGAGCCGGCTGGTCACCCACCTGCGCGAGGTCCTCGAGGAAGAGGGGCGCATGGGGGTGTGGCGCGGGGATGCGCGCGGCGGTCAGGGAGACGAGGCTGCGATTCGCTCGGCGGTGGCGGAGGGGTTGCACTGTGCTGGGTTCAGCGGTCCGGAGGCCGAGCAGCGGGTGTCCCGTCTGCTGGAGCGTCAGGGGGTCTCGGCTCCGGCGGAGCACGCGGCGCTGGTGGCGTTTCTGGAGGACGCGGGGGAGGCGGAGGTGGTGGGCGGCGAGGAGGCGCGGCTGGCGCTGGTGGATCGGGTGACGCGCCGCGCGTCGCAGGAGCACCCGCTGTGTCTGGTGCTCGAGGACGTCCACCTCACCAACGGTGCGCCGCTCCGGCTCGCGGAGCGGTTGTTGCTGGAGCGGGCGGGGTCGGGTCCTCGGCTCGTGGTGCTCACGCTTCGTCCGGAGGAGGTGCCTGCGCGCGGGGACACGCGCGCCGCGCTGGACCGGCTGCTCGCGTCGGGGAGCGGGCGGGTGGCGCGGGTGGAGCTGGCGCGGTTGCGCGAGCCGTCCATGCGGCGGCTGGTCCGGGCGATGGTTGCGCTGCCGGATCCGGTGGCCGACGCGGTGGCGCTCCGGGCGGAGGGCAACCCGTTGGTGGCGGTGGAGCTGGTGCGTCATCTCGCGGACTCCGGGCGGCTGGAGCGCCCGGGCGCGGTGCCGGACGCCTCCGAGCTTCTGGTGGATTGGCCCGACGGCATCCAGGCGCTCATGCGGCAGCGCATCGACGCGGCGGCGCACCAGCATGGGGAGCGTGCGCTCGGTGTGTGGATGCGGCTCGCCTGGCTCGGCAGCCGGTTCGACGTGGCGCTCGCCCTGGAGCGGCTGCTGCTGGAGGGGCCTGCGCTGGCGCGGGAGCTCGAGGCGGCGCTGGCGGCGGCCACGGTGTCCGGGCTCCTCGTGGAGGAGCGGCGGGACGTGTTTCGGTTCGAGCACGCGCTGGTGCGCGACGCGCTGCGGGACCGCGTGGAGGGTGCGGACGAAGTGCGCGAGCAAGCGCTGCGGGCGGCCCAGGCGCGCGAGCGTGCGCACGCCGGGGCGGACGGGCCGCACCTGCTGCTCGTGGCCCGGGACTACCTGGTGGCGGAGGCCCGGGATCAGGCTGCGGACGCCTTCCTTCGCGCGGCGCGCTCGGCGCGTCGGACGGGTCGCTACTCGGACGCGTGCGAGGCGTGGCAGGAGCTCGCGGCGATGCTCGAGGGTCCGGCGGCCCGGGGGGACATGGAGCGCGGGGTGATGCTGGTGCAGGCCCTGCTCGGCCTCGCGGAGGACTCCCTGCTCCTCGGGCGGTTCGAGGATGCGGCGGAGGCCCTGGAGCGGGTCGACGCCACGTGCGCGCCGGCCGGGGTGGCCACGCCCGCCAAGGCGCAGCGGCTGCGCGCTGAGCTGGAGCAGCGGCGGGGGTCCACCCGCACTGCCCGGGCCCTCTACGAGGACGCGATCGAACGCTTCGCCGCCCACGGCGACATGCGGGGCGGCGCACAGGCGCGGTTTCGCCTCGGCCTGCTGGAACTGCACGACGGGCGGCTCTCCGAGGCCGAGGCGCACATGCGCCAGGCCCGTCAGGAATTCGAGCTCGTCGGCGACGTCGCGATGGAGACCGAGTGCTTCTCCACCCTCGGGAGGACCGCCCTCGCCGCCGGGCTCCATGACGAGGCCGCCGGGCTGATCGAGAAGGCGCGCTACCGCCACGAGCGTGCCGGGTACCGGCTCGGGCTGGCCCACGCGACCCTCAACCTCGCCGAGGTCGAGCTCGCGCGAGGCGACGTCCCGTCCACCCGCCGGCATGCCGAGGCCGCCTGGGCCCTCTTCGGGGACGTGGGCGCCGAGCACCCGCGCGCCCACGCGACCCTCGTGCTCGGCCGCGCCGCCGCGCAGGCCGGGCAGACCGCCCTCGCCGCGGACCACTACGCGCAGGCTGCCGAGGCCTTCTCCCTGCTCGGCGATCCGCAGGCCCTCGCCATCGTCCGCCTCTGCCAGGCGCTCCTCGACACGGAGGCCCATCAGTGGGAGAGCGCCGTCGCCCACACGGAGGACGCCCTCGCCCGCGACGCCGAGGAGCGCATCGACGACACCCTCTTCGTGGACCTCCTCCTCGACACCGGCCGCGCGGTCCTCCTCGGCGGGCTCGGCGACCTCGCGCTGCGCCTGCTCGAGACCGCCGCCTTCAAGCTGCGCCGGCTCGGCGAGGAGTCCGTCCACTCCGACCGCCTCGACGAGGTGCAGTACCTCCTCCTCGAGCTGCGCGACGGGGGTCTCTCCCACACCACGGGCCCCCTCCCGGCGGTCCCCCCGGGCCGCGGCGAGCGCCTCGACGACCTCTGACCCCCGCCCGGGACACCCCTTGCGCCCCCGGTGCGCGTGGACATAACTCCCTCGGCCGGCCCTTCCCCGCCCACGGAGCGTGCACGATGCAGGGTGTGATTCTCTTTCTCGGGTTGACGACGGGCATCTCCCTCCTTGTCGCCGCCCTCGCCCTCGGCACCCGCCGCTGGCGTACCGACCGCGCCGTGCGTGCGCTCGAGCTCGAATGTGCCGACACCCCTCCCCGGCTCGTCCTGCCCGCCCTGATCGGCGACGGCCAACGCCGCGGCAGCGGCGCCATCGCCCTCACCGAGGACCGGCTCGAGCTTCGCTACACCGGCGCCCCCCCCGCCAGCATCTCCCTGCGTGACGTGCGCCGCCTCTCCCCCCAACTCTCCATGCGCAGCCTGGCCCGCTACGAGGCCGCCGCCCCGACCTTCGGCATCGTCCTGCGCAACGGCGACACCTGGGATCTCGTCATCATGGGCGGCAATCGAGCCGCCCTCGCGACCCTCAAGGACGCCCTCGAGCGCTGAACATCCCCTCCTCCCCCCGGAACCACGGAGTACCCCTTGGCCAGCCACCACCGCGATGATGAACTTGACGATCGATCGCAGGACCCCGCCCCCCCCGACGTGCGCCCCCGCCCATGGCAGGAACTGATCCCCCAGCAGCGCGCGAAGCCGCAGTACGACCCCGTCGAGATTGCGCGCAAGGCACTGGACGACATGGAGAAGGGCGGCCGCCTTCACTTTCTGAATCGTCGCTGAATTCCCGATCCCTCGCCGCGTTTCCCCCTGCGCTCCGCCCTTCGCGAACCCGACCGGGTGTGAATTTCACTTTCACTTTGGCTGAAAATGAATATCATTGGCTCGGTCTTCGGGTCGAACTTGGGCCAAGTGCCTGATCTTCCGTCCCGGTTGGCCGGATCCCTCGCGATCTTCGGCGCTCTTTCGGACCCGCCGATCAGGACTCCCGACCGATGAACCTCTCCGGCTCCATGGGCGTGTCCCTCCTCCTGCACGGATCGGCCCTGGTCGTGCTCGCCCTCGCACCGGGGGTGGTCGGGATGCAGTCCGCTCCGCCGGAGGAGCCGCTGCCCCTTGTGCGGATGCAGGAGACGGATTTCCGCCCCGCCGTGGCCTTCTTCGCCGAACCGCCGGCCGAATCCGCCGTCGAGGAGCCCGTCGCGCCGGCGGAAGAGCCGCCCGCCGAACCACCCGCTCGCGACGAGGTGACCGCCGCGGCCGCTCCCGCCGAACCCACGCCCGCGCGGACGCGGCCTCGTCCGGCCCCGCGGGACGAAGTTCCGGTCATCGAAGGCGGGGACGCCCCCGCCGTGGCGGAGGCCCCGGAGCCGCCCGTCGAGCCCGCCCGGGAGCCACAGGAAGCCCCCTGCGAGGAGAGCGACCCGCCCGAGGCGGTGGCCGCCGAGCCTGCCGAGCCCGCGGACGACGCCATGGCGTTGGCGGGCACCCCGCAGGACGGCGAAGTCGATGCCGCCCCGCGCGAGGGAACGCCCGACTCCGACGACCTTGCCATGGCGCTCCCCGATCGGCCCGAGCCCGCCACGGCACCCGCGGCGCCGAGCGTCGACGTGGACGCCCTCTTCGCCAACTACGCCGCCTCCCTCGAGCGCCTCATCGAGCGGCACCGCAGCTACCCCCGGGTCGCCCAGCGCGCAGGCCTCCAGGGCACCGTTGTCCTCGAGGTCCGCATCGACGCCCAGGGCAACATCCGCGAGGTGCGTGTCCTGCGAAGCTCCGGGCACGGCGTGCTCGACCGCGCCGCACTCGCCAGCATCGAGCGGATCGGGCGCTTCGACGCTCCCCCCAGCGAAGTGCCCTGGGACCATCGCCCGATCGAGATCCCCCTTCAGTACACCCTCTGAGGATCGCCCGCTGACGATCCTCCGCCAGGGCGCCTCCCCCCGATTCGTTCGTCCCGTTCTGCACTGAAAATGGTTTTCACTTCCAACTGGGGCGCAGGTGGCCCCACTCCACCCAAGACAGGACACACCCCCATGATCACAAGGATTACAGGGCTCCGCTCCGCGCGCCTCCTGCGGGCCCTCATCTTCCCCGCCGCCTTCCTTCTCCTCGCCTCGACGCCCGCCGTCGCCCAGGACGGGGAGGAAGCGCCGCCCGAGGCCGCGCCCACACCCGACGCAGCGCCCGAGGCTGCGCCCGAAACCGCGCCCGCCCCCACCGCTGCCGACGAGCGGCGCGCGGCCGACCTCCGCCTGCGCCTGCGTCCGGTCCATGTCATCGGGGAGCGACCCGGTGACCTCGCCTTCATCCCCGGCTCCGCGTCGCTCATCACCGAGGACGATCTCCGCGCCTACGCCCCCCGCGACGCCAACCAGATCCTGCGCACCCAGCCCGGGATCCACGTCGCCGACGAGGAGGGCCTCGGCCTGCGTCTCAACGTCGGCATCCGCGGGCTCAGCCCCGACAAGAGCCGGAACGTGCTCATCCTCGAGGACGGCATCCCCGTCGCCCTCAACCCCTATGGCGAGCCGGAGATGTACTACTCGCCGCCCATCGAGCGCATCGAGAGCATCGAGATCGTGCGCGGCCACGGCTCGATCCTCTTCGGGCCCCAGACCATCGGCGGCGTCATCAACTACCGCACCCACGCCCCGCCGGAGGAGCTCACCGTTCGCTCCGACCTCCGCTTCGGCTCGTATGACTACCGCATGGGCAACGCGAGCGTCGGGGACACGGTCGGGCAGGTCGGCTACATCGTGCAGGCGTCCCACCGCCGCTTCGGCGGACCCCGGAACCTCAACCTCGTCTCCACCGACGTCACCAGCCGCTTTCGCCTCGATCTCGGTGATCGGACCACCGCCGATCTGCGCTTCGGCGTCTACGACGAGATCTCCAATGCCACGTACGTCGGTCTCACCACGCCCCAGTTCGAGACCAACCCCCGCTTCAACTTCGCCATCTACGACACCCTGCCGGTCCGACGTCTCTCCGCGAGCGCGACCATCTCCCACCTGCTCTCCGATGACGCCCTGCTCCAGACCACCCTCTACGGCTACACCGTCACCCGGAACTGGCAGCGCCAGGACTTCGACCGCACGCCCGCCGAGGGCCGCGCCTACGAGCGCGCCTTCGACGGACAGGGCAACCGCATCGCGGACCTCGCAGGCGCCCCCGATGACGGCAGCGGCATCTTCTTTCGCGACTCCACCGGCAACCGGAACCGCTCCTTCGTCGTCGCCGGCGTCGAGCCCCGCCTCACCCTCGACTGGCGCTTCGCCAACGTCGACAACGAGCTGACCACCGGCCTCCGCCTCCACTACGAGTACGCCGACGAGCAGCGCATCGACGGCACCCACGGCGCCTCCCGTTCCGGCGTCATGCGCGAGGACCAGGACCGCACCGGCTACGCCTTCGCCGCCTACGCCCTCAACCGCTTCATCATCGCCGACCGCATCTTCCTCTCTCCGGGACTGCGCATGGAGTACCTCCACGCGACCCGCGAGATCTATCGCCAGCGCGTCGACGGCACCCCCACCGACCTC
>REDH01000178.1 GCA_007693585.1 Deltaproteobacteria bacterium | reverse complement strand
CGCCCCCCCCCCCCCCCCCCCCCTCCCCCCCCCCCCCCCCCCCGCCCCCCCCCCCCCCCCCCCCCCCGGGGGCCACGCCCCCTCCCCGAGAGCACCATGCTCCGCGCCCGACTCACCCCGCTGCTCCTCGCCCTCTCCCTCGTCGCCTGCAGCACCGCCGGCGAGCACGAGACCGCCCTCCCCGGCGACGCCGAGCGCGAGGCCCGCCACAGCGCCCGCGGATGCGACCGCGGCGACGCCTACGCCTGCCACAACCTCGCCGTCTCCTGGCGCGACGGCGCCGAAGGACTCCACCCGGACGAGGACCGCGCGCTCCAGCTCTTCCTCCACGCGTGCGACGAGGACGCATCCACCGCGTGCCGGCACGCCGCCCGCATCCTCGACCGGCGCGACCAGCCGGAACAGGCCCGCCAGCTCCTCCGAAAGGCCTGCGACCTCCTCGACGCCTTCGCCTGCACCGACCTCGCGCTCCTCATCGCCCAGGGACGCGGCGGACCCGCCGACCCCGTGCTCTCCTTCAGCATGATGGAGTCCGCATGCGCCCGCCGTGTCCCCACCGCCTGCATGGAATCCGCCCACGCCCTCCTCGATCCCGACCATCCCGCCCACGATGAGCACCGCGGACGCCTCCTCCTCGGCCACAACTGCCAGAACGGGCTCATGGAAGCCTGCGCCGCCGCCGGCGCCCTCCTCGTCCGCGACCTCCGCGCCTCCCGCCAGAGCGGGCACCCCCCCTCGGCCCCGCTCGACCCGGACGACGACCGCTCCCCCGAGCTCACCCTCGACCCCGCCCGCGCCACCCCCCGCACCGCCGAAGTCCTCCTCCGGCGCGGCTGCCTCGGCCGGGTCGGTCAGGCCTGCGCCGACCTCGCCGAGCTGCTGCGCACCGGTGACCTCCTCCCCGTGGACGAAGAACGGGCCGCACGACTCGAGCAGATGGCCCGCGAGGCGCCGCGCTAGATCCGGTCCCCGCACTCCCGATGCATACAGGTTATTGATACGAGCGAAAGAATAACTTCAAGTTATCAACCTGCGTGCCAGAGCCACCGAAGGTCATCCAGCTGCGCCCCACAGCGTCCAGGCTCGGCCGAGATCGTCAGATCATCACCGAGGGCGCGCTGGAGTGGCCGCACATGTGCACCCGCATCCGGTGATCGATGGCGATGATCTGGCCCACGTCCATGTCGAGCCAGACGTTCTCGCCCTGCAGCGGCTCCGACGAGAAGATCAGGTGGTTGACCACGCCGTTCGGGGCCGCCGCCTCGCACGAGGGTCCGAAGGATGGGCAGAGATCGCGCTCCGGACACCGTCGCTTCCAGGTCGAGTAGTACAGCGGCATGCCACCGTGGTGGGCCACCAGCGTTGCGCCGTTCGTCAGCAGGAAGGTGAGGTAGGTCCCATCCGATCCGAGGCTCAGGTCGCTGGACAGGCCTCCGGTCAGCGAAGTCACCTCGTGCACGACCTCCTGCACGGCGCGCGCGACCTCGGTGGCGGGATAGTCGGGGGCGTGGAGCTCGTGGCGCTCCCTCATCCGGGTGAGGAGCAGGTAGAAGAGCAGCTCGCTGTCCGTCTCCCCCAGGATCCATCGTCGCATCTCCGGGTGCACGCTGGCCATCAGCTCGTCGCGCAGGTCCGTGAACCCCGCCACGTTGCCGTTGTGTGCGAACACCCACCGCCCGTACTGGAAGGGGTGCGCGTTGACCGGGCTGAGCCGGCCCTGCGTGGCCTTGCGCAGGTGCGCCAGCACGGTCTCCGACGACACGATCCCCGACACGCGGTGGAACAGCCGGTCGCTCACCGCCGTGTCGGCGCTCTTGATGAGGTGTGGGGCCCCGCCCACGTAGTAGGCCACGCCCCAGCCGTCGGGATGCCGCTCGCTCTGGACGCTGAGCGCGTTCTCGGCGGACACGAGGCTGCGGTGCACCTGGCTGCGGATGACCGAGCGAAAGCCGAAGAGTCGACACATGGGCCTCAGTCCTCCCGCGCCTCGTGGAGCGGATGATCGAACGTCTCCAGGCGCAGGAACATCACGCGCGGCCCGAAGCCCCCGACCAGGATCTCCCCGGCCGGCTCGGACCACTCGACCCGGCCGACGTGCGCCGCATCCTCCGAGAAGGGGATCTCCACCCGGTGCCGTTCGCCATGGACCTCCACGAACGGCTCGCCGAGGACCTCGGCCTCGACCAGCATCGCCACGCGAACGGTGCCTTCGGGCACATCGAGCACGAACGAATGGGGCGCCACGGAACCCTCGACCGGGACGTTCCCGTCCGGGGGGAGGACGAGCATGCCCTGGGCATCGACGGCGAGGACCGGAATCGGCGGCTGCTCGCGCGCAGGCTCCATCGCGTCCGGCGCATCGTCCCCGGCGACGATCGGCACCGGCGCAGGGGCATCACCCGCGTCCGTGCCGTCCGGAACCCCAGGCTCGCCCGGCGCGCGTTCCTCGTCGCCTTCGGTCCCCTGCTCCCCGGCCAGCGCCGGGGCCGGCTCGACCGCCTGCGGGGACGTCCCCGGGCGGCAGGCGCACAGGAGGCCGAGCACGAGTGCGCTCGCGAGACGGGCGGGGTGGAAGACGGTGGGGCGCACGGGCAGGTCCGGGAGACGGGAGGCGGACACCTGGTCGAGGGTGCCGCGTGTCCCGGTGCAGGTCAATGTCCCGGTGCGCCATCGCGCCACGCGACGAAGCGGTTCTCGACCGCACCACGCGCCGGTCCAGCAGCCCCGCGGAGAGAAGTGCGCCATCCCGCCCCGCGACGCCGCGGATCCGGGTCGTACCCGTGCGGCGGTTCATCAGGCCCGAGGCGAGAACGTCCCGACCCGTCAGACGACGAACCGGATCCGGGGGTCGCGGCCGAGCAGCGCGCCGAGGTTCCGGGACCCGTGCAGGCCGGACTGCACCTGGGCGAAGAGGTTCCAGGCGTCGGTCCAGTAGGCGATGCGCTGGTGTCCGAGGGCGTCGAAGACCCGGGTGTTGTCCTGGATGAGCACCATGAGCGTGGCGCTGAAGAAGGTTCCCCAGGCATGCTGGAGCACGACGCGCTCCTTGCCGCCGCGCCGCTCCATCTCCGGCCGGAGGTGGTCGATGTGGAACCCGATGTGGAAGGCCTGGTCCTGCAGGATCCCCTCGAGCACCTCGCGCAGCAGGGGATCGCCGGCGTGGTTCGCGAGGGTGCGAAAGAACGGCATCGACGCCATCTCCGCGGTGAGCAGGATCATCATCTCCGGCGCCCAGTCGAACCGGCGCCGCAGGCGGCGGAAGAAGAAATCCGGCCACCGGCGGGTGTACGGCTCGCTCTGCGCGGCCCAGAGCAGCCGCGCGAGGAGGTCGGCGTGGATGTTCTTCTCCTGCACGTAGAGGTCGACGGCGACGGCGTAGTCGGCGTCGGCCCCTCGCCGCACCTTGGTCCGAAGGTCGGTGCCGGGGGACGAGAGTCCGCGCTGGAACGCCTGAAGGCTGCGCAGCACGGGCTCGCGCAGCTCGGCATCCAGATGGACACCCCGGCTCCAGTCGGCCTCCCGCGGACGGGCCACGGAGTCCCGGAAGTGCTCGATCCACTGCATGGTGCCCATGATGGCAACTCCTTCGGAGGGGGGCGTCGGCTGGGACAGCGCGCCCGTGCGGGGGGACGCTACGAAAACACCCCCGCACACGAGATGCAACCCGTCGTGCGCGGATTCGGCCGGGGCGCCCTCCATCCCGCCGCCCCCCCGCCCGGATCACCCGCCCTGCCCCGCCCCGATCACATGCCGCAGCAACCGGGCGGCGCCCTCCTTCCCGCCTGCGCCGACCAGATCCGCCGGCCCCACGCACGCCGGACACCCGTCCTCGCACGGGCACCCGTCCACGAGGGCGAGCGCCTCGGCGAGGAGTCGCGGCCCGAGCGCGAAGAGCTTCTCGCTGAACCCGACCCCGCCCGGGCAGCGGTCGTAGAGGAAGATGGTCGGGGACTCGAGCACCGTACCTCCATCCACCGGCTCGGCGGCGCGCCCGCGGCGGGCGGCGATGGGCTCCCACCCGTCGCCCACCCGCGTGCCCCAGGTCAGCTCCAGGTCGCCGGAGGTGCACATCAGGTGGACGAGGGCCACCGTCTGCAACAGTCGCCCGGCGCCGACGAGCGCGCCGTGGGCCGCCTCGGGCCCCAGCCCGCACGCGGCAAGGCGCTCCTCCGGGAAGGTCACCCACCACGCCGTCGTGTGCTTCTCGAGGTCCGGCAGGTGGATCTCGCCGTAGCCGATGTTCTCGAAGGTGCGAAACCGGATCTTCTTGTAGCCCTGGAAGCGGGTGACGATGCGCACCTCCCCGCACCCGGTGGGCGCGGCGCCGCCGGCTTCGTCGAAGACGTCGAGCACGAAGACGCGGTCCTGGTCGATGGCCTGCGTGAAGTAGTCGATGCGCACCTCGCGCACGTACGCCTTGCGCTCGGGGTAGTCGAGGCGGTGCACCTCGTAGAGCGTGCCCGCATGCTGGTAGATGGCGTTCGGGTACACGGTGACGTGGGCGCTCTCGAAGTCGATCTCGCCGAGGATCTCCGGCTTCTTCGCGGTGGTGTCGATGATGACGAAGTTCTCGTCGGCGATGGCGCGCAGGCTGACGGTCCCGGCGGGGTAGCCCTCCGCCGACCAGGTCCAGCCCGCCGGCCCCCGCGTGACCATGCCGGTCTCGTCGGCGAGGAACGCGAGCACCTCCTCGACGGTCTCCGCGGGCACGTCGCCAAACCCCTCCCCGGGCGCGAACCCCAGCTCGAAGGTGGCGCACTTGAGGTGCTCGGCGAGGATCCGCAGGTTGTCGGCATCGATCCGCCCGTGCTCGGGCGACGCATCGAGCAGGAAGCCGGGGTTCTGCACGAGGTACTGGTCCACCGGGTCGTCGCCGGCGATGAGGATGACGAGCGCCTTGCCCTGCCGGCGGCCGGCACGCCCCGCCTGCTGCCAGGTGCTGGCGATGGTCCCGGGGTAGCCGGCGATGAGGCAGACATCGAGGGACCCGATGTCGATGCCGAGCTCCAGCGCGTTGGTGGTCACGACCCCCTGCACGCTGCCCTCGCGCAGGCCGCGCTCGATGCGCCGCCGCTCCTCGGGCAGGTAGCCCCCGCGGTACCCGGCCACGCGCCGAGCGAGCGCCTTCGTCCCGTGCCCCCGAGAGAGCCCCTCCCGCAGCCGCCGCACGAGGATCTCCACCCCCTGCCGCGAGCGCGCGAACACGATCACCGATCGGCCATCCTCGAGCAGGGTCCGCGCCATGCGCCCGGCGGCGGCTCCGGGCGACTGCCGAAGCTGCAGCTCGCGGTTGCGCAGGGGCGGGTTGAAGGTCACCACCACGCGCTCCCCCGCCGGCGCGCCGTTGCGGTCCACGACCTCCACCGGGGCCTCGATGAGGCGCGCCCCCAGCTCCCCGGGATTGGCGATGGTGGCGCTGGTGAGGGCGAACACCGGGTCGCTTCCGTAGTGCCGGCACAGCCGCCGCAGTCGGCGCAGCACGTTGGCCACGTGGGATCCGAAGACGCCCCGGTAGGTGTGCATCTCGTCCACGACCACGTGGGTGAGCGTGCGGAACATGCGCCGCCACTTCTCGTGGTTGGGCAGGATGGACGCGTGGAGCATGTCGGGATTCGACAGGATCACGCGCCCGGTCTCGCGCACGCGCCGCCGGATGTCGGCCGGGGTGTCGCCGTCGTACACGTGGGCCGCGTCGTCGAGTCCGCAGGCGTCCAGGAGCGCGTTGAGCTCGGCGCACTGGTCCTGCGCGAGCGCCTTCGTGGGATAGAGGTAGAGCGCGCTGCCATCCGCGACGCCGGCGAGGGTGCGCAGGATCGGCAGGTTGTAGCACAGCGTCTTCCCGGACGCGGTGGGGGTGACGATGACCGTGTGCCGGCCGGCGAGCAGGTGGTCCCAGGCGAGTGCCTGATGCGACCAGGGCCGCTCGATGCCGCGGGAGGCGAGTGCCTGGCGCAGGGGTTCGGGGACGTCCGCGGGCCACGGCGCCGTCTCGGCCGATCGCGCAGGAATCCGGTGCACGGCGGTGACGCACGCGGCGGTGCGACGGCCGCGTTGCAGGCTCTCCACGAACCGATCGATCGCGGCGGTGGACTGGGGTGGGTCGGCGGGAGGCATGGGTTCCGGTTCCGGGGTGGGGCGGGGCCGGGAGGGGCCCCGTCCGGTTCTATCGCCATTGCCCCGGCGCGCCAACCGCCCCATGATGCGGCGGACGTGCGGCGGCCGCCGGGCAGTGTCCTGCGGCGAGTGCGTCGACCGGGTTCCCCGGTCTGCGGAGGCTTGGCCGATGGCAGGGTCGCGCGGGCCGCACCGCGTCCGGCCGGCCCCGGGGCAGGCCATCTCGGTGTGGCGCGATGTCGCTCGCTGCGCCGTGGCGGGCTGGAGTCCTGTTCCTCGTTCCAGGAGAGGCGTGTTGTCCGCGGAGGTTCCCAGACCGTTTCCCGAGTGGGTGCTGCATCACGAAGGGGGTGTGGTGGCGGTGGACAAGCCGCCGGGCATGAAGAGCACGGGGCGCTCGATGGACGACCCGGATTGTCTGCAGTTCGAGGCGATGGCGCACTTCCGGCGGCGGGTGTGGGCAGTGCATCAGCTCGACGCGGAGACGTCGGGAGTGCTGGTGCTGGTGCTCCGGCGGTCGCTGGTGGCGCCGTGGCAGCGGCGGCTGGGGGCGGACTCGACGCGGAAGCGGTATCTGGCGATCGTGCACGGGGGGCTGGCAGAGGACGAGGTGGAGGTGCGGGCGCCGCTGGGGCCGGATCGTCGGCGGCCGGGGTTTCAGGCGGTGCGGAGGGATGGAAAGGCGTCGCACACGACGTTCCGGACGCGGGTGCGCGGGCCGCGGCACAGTCTGGTGGAGGCGGAGCTCCACACCGGGCGGACGCACCAGATCCGGGTGCATCTGGAGCACCTGGGCACGCGGCTGGTGGGGGAGAAGCGGTACGGCGGGGCGGAGGCGTGTCCGGAGCATCCGCGGCACGCGCTGCACGCTGCAGCGGTGGTGTTCGGGGACGGGGAGGTGCCGGACCGGTTCGACGCGCCGCTGCCGCCGGACCTGCGGGCACTTGCGGCGCGTCTCGGGCTGGTGGCGGCGGGCAGGTGAGACCGCGCGATGAGGGTCGCGCGGGTTGCCGGGACCTCGGCTTGTCGACACGTCGGTCCGGCGAAGCGCTCGGCGTCGACGGTCGCGAGCGGCCGCCGGGCACCCGGGCCGGGAGTTCGTGGAGGCGACGGGCGCGGCCCCCGCGGGCTCAGAACTTCGGGATGGGCTTGATGAAGGCCTTGCCGTCGCGCACGACGACATCGAAGTCGACGTCGCGGCAGTTGTGCTTGGCGCGCACGGCTTCGCGCTGGCGGTCGAGGCTCTTCTGCAGGCCGTTGACGCTGAGCCTGTCGGTGGACTCGTTGAGCTTTCGCTTGGTGGCGACGAGTTTCTCGTAGAGCTGTCGAGCCTTCGGGTCGCTGGCGGGCCGGCCGGCGACGCGGTCCTTCATGGCCTGGATCTTCTCGCGCTTGCGGGCGATCTCCTCGGCGCTCATGCCGCGGATGGCGTGGGCGGCATCGGCGGGGGGGGATGCCGCCTGGGCGGCGGCCTGCGCAGCCGCCTGCGTGGCGGCTGGTGCGGCGGGCCGCTCGGCGTCGGCGGGGGCCTTGTCGCCGAGGAGGTCGCGGAGGAAGGCGTCGGCTTCCGCGCTGACGGAGGCGGCTTCGCGGGCAGCGCGTTCGCGGCGCTTGCGTTCGGCCTCGCGGGCGGCGTCCTCGCCGAGGGAGTCACGGATGGCGTTGATGGCGGCCTCGTCGGATGCGGAGAGTTCACCCGCGTCTACGCGTTGCTTCTCGCGGCGTTCGGCCCGGCGCAGGTGGAGCTTGTAGGTGCCCGCCTCGATCTCGCGCTCGGTGCGGGCCCAGCGGGTGCGCATGGTGTTGAAGCGCTGGACCTGCTGCTGCATGCGAAAGCGTGTGGCGGTCCGTCGGATCTGCATCTTCTGGAGGTCGGCGATGAGCCGCACGACGTCCTTGCGCAGGACAAGCGGGGCCATCTTCTCGATGCCGAGAAAGTACTGGTCGTAGAGGGCGCGGAGTCGGTCGAGCTTCATCTCGAGCTCGCGGATGATGCCGTCGACGTCGCGGCTTTCCTCTGGATTCTCCTCTTGCGCCATGTCGGCTCCTGCGGCCGTTCTCGGCCCTGGTTCGAGGCACCGCCCCGGGGTCCGTGTCCTCCCGGTCGGTGGAGGGCGCGGCGTGGTTTCCCCATCATTCTAGTGCTGCAGGGTGGTGGTGCGCAACTCCCTGTTGCGTCATGGCGAGTGACGCCGTGCAGCGAAGCGCCCGGACCGGGCCCGGGACATTCCACGCGCTCCCCGCATCCCGCCGTGGTGACTCCCGGGCGTGACGCCGTGCAGCGGGGCCGGGGAGTGCGAGGGAGCCTTGGTGGATTGGGGCGCTTCCGGCGTTCCCGGCGCGGGGCGTCGGACTCGGGCGTCGGGCCGGGGCGTCGGACTCGGGCGTCGGACCGGGGCGTCGAACTCGGGCGTCGAACTCGGGCGTCGGGCCGGGGCGTCGAACTC